>JBEBHI010000019.1:0-28296 GCA_040080935.1 Terricaulis sp. | reverse complement strand
GCGCTCGAACAGGTCATTCGCAATGACGAAGGCGTCGACGATGCGCGTCGCGAGTTTGTCCGCGGCTGGTTCAATCGGGCGCCGGCATGCGTGATGGTCGTGTCGGCCCCGCGTCCGAGCCCAAAGGTGCCGGAGTGGGAGCAAGTGCTTTCCGCCGGCGCAGTTTGCTTCAACCTTCTGCTTGCGGCGCATGCGCTCGGCTACGCGGGAAGCTGGCTGACGGAATGGCCGACGTTTGATGAACGCGCGCGCGCTGCGTTGGGGCTCGCTGCGGAAGAACGCGTCGCTGGCTTTGTTTATCTCGGGACACCGGCACAAGGCGCATCGGAGCGCGTGCGGGCTGATGTCAGCTCGCGGATTTCACGGTTTTAGCAGCAACCATCGCCGGTGGTGGCGCGCCGGCGTCGTTGCTGACCTCGCGGCGATCCGCATCGCCCCAGCAGCGCGCCACTGAACTCCATTGCCGATCGGCGCCGAGCCACAAAACGTATTGATCCGGCCGCTCACCTATCCGGCGTTCCATCCAATCCAAGATTTCGTTGGTGATGCGAACGTCCGCTTCGGTGTCGTCGCGATCTGGTGCGGGGATCACCGGGCTCCATTCCATGATGAGATGACGATCGCTGACGAGGAACGGCACGCACGTCACGATCGGTGTTTGGCTTAGCCGCGCCAGCCGCGCGGTACCGAGCGCGAACGTTTGCGAGGCGTAGCCTGCGAACGGCCGCGTCAGCCCGCCGCCCTTCTCTGCGCCCCACGACGCGTCGGACGCGATGACCACGACGCCGCCCGGTTCGCGCAGGTGATGCAGCAGGCGCACGAGGAACGACTTGCCTGCGACTTCAGCAATGTCGACGTTGCCATCCCGCATAGAGCGGATGCCGCCGATCATCTCACGCATCTGCAAGCGCACGCGCAGACCGCGCGGCGTCTTCGCCTGCGTCATGGGCGCGATAACCGTCGCCAGACGGTGCGGGAGAATCCATGGCATGTAGATGCAGGACATCGCCTCGCGTGAGAAATGCCCGGTCGCGATGATGAAGGATTGGTTGGGGTCGTTAAGGAACGCGGGCGCGCCGCGCATGTCGACAGTCCACTCGCGCGACCGCTCCAACCGCGACGCGACGCGGGTCGCGTTCACATGGTCGCGGAACGGGCGCCCTAGCCAATCGGCGGCGATGTCGTTGACCCTCTGCCCCGGGAGCGCCGTGCGCATATCCTTGCGAGCGCGCATGCCGATTGGCGAAGCGGCGAGCATTGCTTGGACGGCTTTCGCGAGCCCGTAAGCCCACGCGCGCGGCAAAATCAGCGTCGCGGTGCGCAGTATGATGAACAGCAGAGCGCGGACAGCCTCGACGGCTTGCGTCAGGACACCGCGGCTCAAACGCGCGCCGCTGGCCCAAAGTGACCGCATTCCCGTAAACATTAGCGATGGTCCGTCGTAATCGACCTTACAAGAGCAACGACCGCGCCATAGAAGCGCGGTCCGATAAGACAAATTCGACGGCAAATCCTTTGCATATGTTAGTTCGCCCGCCTGGCGGCGCGGTGCTTGGAGTTAACCAGTGGCCCTGAAGCGGATCGCATTCGGCGTTGCGACGCTCTCGGCTGCCCGCGTCGTGCAGCTGGCGTCCAGCTTCGTCGCGATCCCGTTCCTGGCGCGCATGCTGACGCCGGTCGATTTCGGCTTGGCCGCTCTCGCGCTCTCGATGGTCATGTTCTTCACCATGATCGGCGACGCCGGCCTTGGCCGCTCGCTGGTGCGCGTCGACGCCACCGACACTGAGGCTTGGTCGAGCGCGTTTTGGGCAAGCGTGCTGCTGATGCTCGTTTTGTCGGGCTTGTTCTTCCTGCTCTCATGGCCCGCTGCGGCATTCTTCAACGAGCCTCGCCTGATCCCGATCATGATGGTGCTTTCGCTCGCGCCGTTTCTGATGGGCCTTGCGGAAATTCCGGCTGCATCGCTGCTGCAGAAAGAGAAATTCCAGTGGCTGGCTGGCGCTGAGTTCGCCGCAGCGATCGCAGGGATCGTCGTTGCGCTTGTCGTAGCTTTTCACGGCGGTGGCGCCTGGGCGCTAGTGTGGCAGCACCTGACGCAGCGCATCGTCAAAGGCGTGGTGGTTCAGCTCGCAAGCCGCCTCTATCCGCGCCTGGTGCTAAACGTCGAAAAGCTCAAAGAGCACTTGCGCTTCATGGTCGATACGGCAGCCTGGTCGATGACCATGTTCGTCAATCGCCAGGCTGATACGCTTGTTGTCGGCAAGTTTCTCGGCGCGGCAACTCTCGGCCTCTACAACATCGCTGTGCGCATCATGCAGCTGCCGGTGAGCATCCTGGGCGGCTCGCTGCATAGCGCCGTCTACCCCCGCTTCGTCCAATTGCGCGAGGACAACAAGGCGCTGCGCGAACTCGTGCTGTTTACGACTATGGCGCAAGCAGTGTTCGTGTTTCCGCCGATCGCCGCGGTGGCCGCCGCGAGCCACGCCTTCTTCACGTTGCTGCTTTCCGAACGTTGGCAAGCGTCCGGTGAGATCTTCACGCTGCTGGCTGGCACGGCGGCGATCCAAACCATCGTCGCCATCAACGGTTCGTTGCTGCAAGCCGTCGGCCGCACTGGCGCGCGCCTACGCCTCACGGTCGAGTACGCAATTTTGTGGACGATCTCCGCGCTCATCACCGCGCCTTTCGGCATTCACGCCGTTGCGCTGGGCTGCACAGTGACGTCGATTATCTACCTGCCGCGACTGCTGCACCTCTATTTGCGACCGATTGAGTGCTCGTCGATGGACTTCCTTCGCGTGCTCGCAGCGCCGAGCTTGGCGGCAATCGCACTCTTCATCGGTCACCGCTTGCTGATGCGCACGATTGAAGTCGGCCTCTGGACCGAAATCGGCATCGTCATTCTTGAGACGCTCGTCGCTTATGCAGCGCTGGTGCTGCTGCAGCGACGCGAGATCATGGGCCAGCTGCGGAGCGTGCGCGCACTGCTCTCACCCAGCGCTGCCTAGCCGCGCGAGCGATACGTCGCGACGCCCTGATCCGGCAGCCACATTCCTTCAGGGGCCGCGCCAGTTTGCCAGAAGACATCGATCGGCATGCCGCCGCGCGGATTCCAGTAGCCGCCTATGCGCAACCAGATCGGATCGATCGCTGCAACCACGCGCTTGGCGACACCGACCGTGCAATCTTCATGGAAGGCGCCGTGATTGCGGAAGCTCTGCAGAAAGAGCTTCAGGCTCTTCGACTCCACGATCCAATCCTTCGGCGCGTAGTCCAGCACAAGCACACCAAAATCCGGCTGACCAGTTACCGGGCAGATCGACGTGAATTCCGGCGCCGTGAAGCGCGCGAGATAGAGCGTCCCGACGTGTGGGTTCGGCGCGCGCTCTAGCGTTGCCTGATCTGGGCTCGCTGGAATTGCCGCAGCGTGACCGAGTTGTGTAAGTTCGCTCATATGCACGGCCTAACCCGCATGAGGTCGCCCCGACAAGTGCGCGACTGACCGGACGGTCATCTTTGACTGACGTTGCGGCGCGCTTTGCGTGCAACACCCGCTCAAGTTCGCGTTTCGCCCGAATTGACGCCAAGCGCACAAAAACGCGCCGCCAAATTAGGCGACATGCGTCGCGACGCTGAGAGTTGCGACCTCCCGTCTTTGCCCCACCTGCACCCGTCTTGAAACTTCCCGAAGACCTCACGGCCTCCGTGAGTCTCAAGGAGCATGCGGGGAAGCAAAATGAAAAAGAGTGCAAAGCTATTGGGTGCGGCAGCCGTCGCGCTGGGCGCGATGTTTGCCGGTGGTACAGCGCAAGCCGACACTGACGTGTCGTTCAACGTTGGTCTCGCCACCGACTATCTATTCCGCGGCATCGACCAGACCGGATACTATGACGAAGGCGAAGCGTTCGGCGGCGTCGATGCGACAAGCGGCTCGTTCTATGCGGGTGCATGGATCAGCAACACCGGACCGAACCCAGCCCAGTTCATCGAATATGACCTTTATGCCGGTTGGAAACCGACGCTTGGCCCAGTCGCACTCGACCTTGGCGTCATCTACTACGGTTACACGGACAGCGACCTCGGCGGCAGTGAGTCCGATCTCAGCACCTATGAGCTCAAAGCGGCGGGCTCATTCGCGGCCGGCGGGATCACTTGGGGCGGCGCCGTTTATTGGACGCCGAACTTCAGCGGCGACTTTGACGGATCGGACGACAACAGCGGCTTCTATTATGAAGTGAATGCCGCCTACACGTTCGAAAACACCGCTACCTTGAGCGGTGCAATCGGTGCGGTGGATGTCGATGACTACGCCGTCGACGGCTACACGACCTGGAACGTAGGCGTCAGCTACCCGATCACCGAGCATCTCACGATCGATGGCCGCTACATCGACACGGACGATGACGCCTTCTTCTACGGCTACGCCGGCGATCGTTTGGTTGGCACGCTCAAAGTCGCGTTCTGATCCCGTAAGTAAAACCCGTTCGTGAAGCGGCGTCGCGCGTAAGCGTGGCGCCGTTTTGCGTGTGGCGGCAACGCAACACCGTGTGGCTTGCCTCAGAATCTATCTGAACTCGTCACACTGCTTAACCGATCGTTTACGTTACCAAGCGATTTTCCACGCTAACGCGGGACAAGCCTCGCGGCATTTAGGGGAAGTGATCATGAAGAAGATCCTTGGTCTCGCCGTCCTTGCGACGGTCGCGACTGCCGGCGTTGCAAGCGCCGAAGGCACCGTTACCGCGAACGTTGGCATTACCAGCGACTACGTCTTCCGTGGCATCTCACTGTCGGACAACGGCCCAGCCCTGCAAGGCGGCGTCGATTATGTTGCTGACGCCTGGTACGCGGGCGCGTGGGGCTCGAACGTTTCCGAAGGCCTCGAACTCGACGTTTATGCTGGCTTCACGCCGACCACCGGCCCGGTTGATTGGGACATCGGCGCGATTGGCTACTTCTATCCAGGCGCAGACGATGACGGCGCTGAATTCGACTATTACGAAATCAAAGTCGGCGCGAGCCACGACTTCACCGAGCAACTCACCGCCGGCGCAGCTGTCTACTACGCACCAGAAAACTTCGGCGACACGGGCGACGCAACCTATTGGGAAGTGAACGCTTCGTACGAAATCACTGAAGCGGTCGCGATCAACGGCGCATACGGCAACCAAACGGTTGAAGAGCCGAACGGCCCGAACTCTGAAGACGATTACAACACCTGGAACGTGGGCGTGGGCTGGGCGATGCACGGCTTCCAAATCGACCTGCGCTATCACGACAGCGACATCGACGAAGGCACGGACATCGCCAACTACGCTTACGGCGACTCCAGCCACGACAGCGCGTTCGTCGTCACGATCGGCCGCGAACTCTAAGCGCCGCCACGAATATCTAAGTTCAACGGCCGCTCTACGGAGCGGCCGTTTTCTTTTGGACGCCGAGATAAAGGCTGCAGGCGACGACCCAGCTCAGCATGCTGGCCTCGAGCACACGCTGATAGAGGCCCACTTGCGGCGCATCCGGATCGCCAATGCCGGCAAGCCCCACAAACGCACCCACGGCCGCCATGAAACTCCAAACCGACAGCCACATCGCGCCCGGCCACTTCCGCGCAGCAATACCGAGCAGCAACAATGTGAGCGGAGCAAACAGGTAGCCGGACAGCCCGACGAGTTCGTGCATGACTTGCGAGAAGCTAGGATTGTCTGGGCGGCAACCAAAGTCGCAAGGAAAGAACGCGGAGCCAACGTATCCGATTGAGAAAAGAAACACGCCGACGAAACCGAGTGTCGAAAGCACTGAGCGCGGCGCGGCCATCCATCCGAACACCGCGAACGCGCAGATCAGAATGCCGATTGGCAGAAAGCCGAGCCAACTCACATGCCAACCGAAAGGCGCGCCATTAGCGCCGAGCTCGGAGATGTATTGCGCAACGTGATCGTAGCCTTCCCACGAAGCGCCGCCGACCACGACCATGGCGACAAGCCAGGCGACGCCGAGCAGACCAGCAATCAGCGCAAGCTTGCCGCTCATGCCGGCCACTTCGGCGCGCGGCTGACCATGCCAGGCGTTTGCCTGCCCAGCACACCGCCAATGAACTGCGCGCCCTCAACGGCGCGATCGAGATCGACGCCGGTGTCAAAACCCATGCGGTTGAACATGTAGAGCAGATCTTCAGTTGGCACGTTTCCCGCTGCGCCGGGCGCGAAGGGGCAGCCCCCTATGCCGGCAAGCGAGCCGTCGAGAACGCGCACGCCCTCTTCGACCGCAGCGACAGCATTTGCGAGCGCTGTGTTGCGGGTGTTGTGGAAGTGCGCACGCAATTGGATGTGCGACGGGGTTACAGATTTCACGGCGCGAACTCGCTCGTGCACGTCGCGCGGTGACCCAACGCCGATTGTGTCGGCGATTGCGAGTTCAAAGATGCCTTCAGCAACGCAGCGTTCGGCAACCTCAGCAACTCGGCTCACCGGCACCTCTCCGTCGAACGGACAGCCGAACGCAGTGGAGATGGTCGCCGATAGGCGCGCGCCGCCTGCCTTCGCTGTTGCCGCGACTTCCGCCCAAACTTTGAACGTCTCCTCGACCGTGCCACCATTGTTGCGGATCGAAAAACCATCTGACGCGCAGAAGACGTAATTGATCTCCTTGGCGCCAGCGGCGATCGCACGCTCGACGCCGCGAAGGTTCAATGCGAGTGCGATGAAGGTCGCGTCTTCGCGCTTAGGCAGGCCGGCGAATACCGCGTCGCCATCCGCCATCTGCGGCACCTTCTTCGGATTGACGAAGCTTCCCGCCTCTAAGCGCCGGAACCCCGCCGCGAGAATGTGGTCAATCAGCGCGAGCTTGTTTTCGGTCGAGACGATGTCCGGCTCGTTCTGCAGCCCGTCGCGCGGGCTGACTTCGACAAGCTCAAGCTTTTCCTTCGTCACGTTTGTCTCCGAACGCGGGCAGCGCCCAGCCATAATGTATGGCGCCGGCGCGCAATCCAAAACCCGCGACCGCCCCCGCAACCCCGGCCCAAGGCGGTGGAACCCCGGCAAAGATGAGCGCCACGAAGCCCGAAGCTGAGAGAAGCGCAGCCGAGATGGTGATTTCGCGCTTCAGCAGCGCCGAAGGCTGCTCGGCCAGCACGTCGCGAATGACGCCGCCAAAGCAGGCTGTCAGCACGCCCATTGCGATCGAGACAACCGGGCCAACGCCAAAGGAGATCGCCTTCGCGGCCCCGATCACCGCATAGACGGCCAACCCAAGCGCATCCAGCCAGATCAGAGTCTTGGCGCGCTCGAGGTGCGGCGCGGCAAACCAGACAGCAATCGCCGCGAGCAAGCCGATGCCGAGATACGTTGCGTTGCCGATCCAGAACACTGGCGCATCGATCAGCAAATCCCGCAACGTTCCGCCACCGATGCCGGTGACGACGGCGAAGAACCAGAACGTGACGATGTCTTGCTTGTCACGCGCCGCGGCCAGCGCACCCGTCAGCGCGAAAACGGTAAAGCCCGCATAGTCGAGCGCGGGCGGCAGAACGAGGAGCGACTCAGAGCCAAACACGCCGCACCCTGCCGCGTTTGCGCTGAATCAGTCCACCCTAGCGGCGCCACACATGGAGGCGCCGACATGTTTTTCTCTGAGACGCTTGGTCCTGCCATCACACGCCGCTCTGGCGCAGCCCTCTTCGAGCACGTGCAAATCAAACTCGGCGCACGCAGATCAGCGTCGGCCGATGAACTCCGCGCAATCGTCACAGAGTTCATCGTGAACCATCGCATGGTGCTCACGCCTGACGCAGGGATACAATGGCTCGCCGCGAATGGTCGTTTGGCGCAGCAAGATGCCATGACCTTCCGCTTGGCCGCTTAGGTCTTGCCAATGCGGGCGCGCGCCCGATATTGACGCGATGAAAGCCCAAGCAATGACGGCGTTCGGCGAGCCGCTGAAGCCGATGGATCTTACACCGCAGAAGCCGGGCGCGGGCGAAGCGCTGGTGCGCGTCACACGCGCGGGCCTTTGCCATTCGGACCTTCATATACACGACGGCTATTTCGATTTCGGCGATGTGCGTCAGCCCGTAGCGATCAACATGCCGGCTGTGTTGGGTCACGAGATTGAAGGCGAAGTCACGGAGCTCGGCGAAGGCGTGACCGCGCCTGCCGTCGGGACGCGCGTCGCGGTTTATCCATGGCTTGGTTGCAATGCGTGCGACACCTGTCGCGCCGGCGATCAGCAGCTCTGCATCGCGCTGCCGCGTCGCGCGCTCGGCGTGGCGCAATGGGGCGGCATGGCGGAATATGTCCACGTGCCGTTTGCCGACGCACTCATTCCGATTGGCGATCTCGCGCCTGGTTTGGGCGCTCTCGCTATGTGCTCGGGGCTCACGGCCTATTCTGCGCTTCGTAAGATCGGCGCACCCCCACCAGAGCAACCGGTTGTGCTTCTGGGCATGGGCGGTGTTGGACTGATGGCGATGGCGCTCGCAAAGAGTGTGTTGCCGAATCCAATCATCGCGGTCGACATCGACGCCACCAAGCGCGAAGCAGCGCTGAAGTACGGCGCGGTCGATGCAATCGAACCCACGTCCGAAGCGTGGAAGGAAATTGTCGGTCGCCGCGGCCCGGCTGCGGCGGCGATCGATTTCGTCGGCGCGCCCGCAACGTTCGGCTTCGGAACAGCGGCTGTGCGGCGCGGCGGCAAGTACATCATCGTAGGACTCTTCGGCGGCAAGGCATCACTGCCGCTCGCATCGTTGCCTTTGAAGCCTTTTTCGATCATCGGCTCCTATGTTGGCCGCCTCGACGAAGCGCGCGAACTCATCACCCTGCTGCGCAACGGCGCTGCGCCTGCCCCGCCTATGCATGAGCGCCCGCTGGACCAAGCCAACAGCGCCATCGACGATTTACGCGCAGGCAAAGTGCTTGGCCGCGTGCTGCTGACGCCGTGACGGCTGGACTAAGCCAGGTAAACTGAGACATACCCGCCTCGTGCGAGCGTGGCGAAATCGGTAGACGCACCGGACTTAAAATCCGTTCGCCGCAAGGCGGTGCGGGTTCAAGTCCCGCCGCTCGCACCATTCTTCACGACGCGGCTAGGCGCGCTTCGATCAGAGCTAGCCGCTGCGGCGATGCTTTGGCCTCCCCAACCGGCGGCACAACCAACGTCGATTCCTGCGTGATCTCTGCTTCGGCCAAGCGGCTCAACGGGAACGTTTGAATCTGTGGTTCGCCGACCGGCAACGTCGCGGCGCAATACACCGTGACTTCGTGATCGGCCGGATAATCCTCCATCAGGACTTCCGCAAGCAGCGCGATGCGGCGCGGGTCGGATTCAAACACACGCAAGGTGCGATCGCCGACCAATGCGATCTGCCACAGGATGAGCACCGCCGTTGGGTCAAACTTGCGCGCGTTGATGACGAAGTCGGTCGCCTCGAAACTCTGACAGCCAAGCCAGCCTGGATCGAACCCGAGGTCCGCGAAGATGCACGCGTCGGCGGACACCGCCGGCAACATCTCAGCTTCGAAGCCCTCCTCGCGCGCGCGCCGTACGCTCTCATGTGACGGATAAACATAGACGCCGGGGTGCCCATAGAACGCTGCACACACGCGCTTACCAGCACGCACGGCTTCGAGAATGGTCTCGACCATCTTATCGTACGTATTCCTGCGCGCGCGGTCGCGGTTGTAGAGGTGCTGCAGCGAGACGACGTTCTGATTCAGAGATCGCAAGAAGTTTTGCGCTAGCTGATCGCCCACAACCTCGAACACGACATCGGCGGACTCGATATGGTAGCGCGCTTCAATCGTGCATTGATTGGCGATTTTGATGCCAGTTCCGACGATCACTAGACTTCCACGCGGCATGTCCTGCACCTCACAGCTTCAACGTGTCCATTTCCGTTTCTTCGATCAGCTCGTTGAGCAAATCTTGCACCGTGATCGGCGCAAAGTTCGCGACTTCACCGCCGGCCAGTTGCGCCTGCAAGGCCTCGTAGTCCGCCCGCAGCTCGCCGAGATCACCGGCGCCAAGGACGCTCATGAGACGCCGGGCTCCTCCCGTGTTTCCCGCAGTAAGGTCGATGTGCGCCAATTCAAGCAAACCGCGAGACAAACACGGCTGCATGCCGAGCGACATGCTAAGCCGAATACCGCGCAACAGACTTTGCCGCGCACCAGCCAGATCACCGAGTAGGCGTTGGTCATTGCCGATCTCGATCAAAGCATGAGCGCCGGTTCGCTGATCACCGCCGTCACGGGCCAGGTCATAGGCTTGCTGGTGATGCCCAAGCGCCCCTTGGGGATCGCCTCGCAGCACAAACAGTGTGCCTAGCCTGCGATGCAACATCGATTTGAATTGCGGGTGCGGAGCGGCGTCTTCCAGCCGCAAGCTCATTTCGTAATTCTCTTGAGCATCACCCAACCGTTCTTCCAGCGCCGCCAAATCGCCGGCGTACAGATGCGACGCCATCATGCCGAAGGAGTCGCCGATCTGACGTGCGAGCCGGTAGCCGCGTTTGATGTGACGCCGCGCCGATTCAACACTCGAGAACAGCAGATGCAGCGCGCCCAGAGAAATGCTGGCGTAACAGCAACCACGCAAGTCACCGACGCCCTCGCGCAAGTCGAACGCAGACTGATAGAGCGCGTCACTCGTCTCGAAGTCGCCTCTCATGTGGGCAAGGTTCGCGAGCGCGTGACTGGCGTGCGCGCGCGCGACGGCAGCCTCGTTAGCCGCGGTCAACACACTCGCAGCCGATACGCCTGCCCCCTCGGCGTCGCCTTGATGGACGAGAAAGTTCGCGCGAATGCCCGCGAAGTGCCGCTTCAACGAGGGATTAGTGGTCTCAGCGCTGAACACCTCCACCGCTTCACGCATCATCGAGCGCGTGTAGAGAAAGTAGCAAAGCGGCTCGACCACCTCCTGCAAGAGAGCATCGGCCTCCGCCTTCACTGCGTAAAACCAGGCGGCGCGAACTTCTAGGAAACCCAACCGCAATTGCTCAAGCGCGGCGCCGCGCGCGGGAACGGCGGCGCTTTGCATGCAGTCGCGCACCGCTTCCAAGTAATATGTGGCGTGCCGCGTCCGCGTTGCGGCCTCCTCGCCAGCATCCTCGGCAAGGCGCTCCTGTGCGAACTCACGCACCATCACGTGCATGGCGAAGCGACCGTGCGAGGCGCGCACGAGAAGTCCCTTCCGCTCCAGCGCCGAAAACGTCTCTAAGTCCATCTGAGCGATGCTTGAGGCCGCTGCCAAGTCGAAGGCTCTGACGAAAACCGAAAGACGGGCGAGCGCTATCTGCTGCACAGGCGTCATCAGACGCCATACGCCCTCGAAGACCCCGCGAAGCGTCTGTCGTTGCTCACCGGCACTCGCAGGCGCCAAGAACGTGATGCTGTGCTGGAGCCGTTCGAGAATTTCCTCCAGCGACAAGACCGGCGTCCACTGCGCGGTCAGTCTCAGCGCCAGCGGCGAGCCTTCGACCAATGCGCTGATCTCCTGGAAGACGGGGATCTGCGCCGCAGTTATCGCGAAACCCGGCGCCTTCTGACGCGCCTCATGTACAAATAGCTCCCACGCGGGAGAGCCTTCGCCACCGGCGGATGTGAGCCCTTCCACGTGTAGGAGCGTTTCACCGGGAAAACCCAGCGGTTCGCGACTTGTCACGAGCACAGAAAGCGAGGCGCAATGCCCAACCCATGCGCCGATGAAATCTGCCCGGCCCGCGATCGTCTCCGCATTGTCGAGCACCAGCAACATCTGCTTGTCGCGGAGATAGTCGACAATTTGCTCATCGGCGCTGCGACCGGCGTTGAGCCGCAGCCCGAGAGCCGCCGCCACCATGGTGGCGGCGTCCGCGGCACTCGCAACGGTCTCAAACGACGCAAAGCAAACCGGTTGGCTGGAGGCGATCTCGTCGCCCGCGCGCAGCGCAAGCCGCGTCTTGCCGTTGCCGCCTGCTCCGAGAAGCGTCAGCGACCTCATCTGCGCCAGCTTCGACAATATTTCGCCGAGCTCGTGCGTGCGTCCGAAGATTGGACCGGCGAGAGCCTCGGGCCCGCTGGCGCCTTCAAACAACAATGAGCGCAATGGCGGAAACTCAGTCCGCTTAAGCTCGGGATGCACCAAGGATGAAAGTCGCAGCGGCTCGCTCACGCCCTTGAACCGGCTTAATCCGAGATCCAATAATTCTGCGTCGCGCGGCGCAGAAAAACTTGCGACGGCATCGTCGCTCACGACGATCTGGCCGCCCCAGCCGCTCTGCATGATACGGCCGCCACGATTTGCGACGGCGCGATCGACCTCCCCTGCGCCATCGTCCTCAATCGCGTGAACGCCGATGCGTAGATCGAGGCCGCCGACCGCGATCCAGTCTTGGCGTTGCATCGTCAATTGGATCTCAAGCGCGCACTGCAATGGATTGCCTGACCTAAACGTTGCAAAGACGCCATCACCGGCACGGTCCCGGATGACGCCGCCATGGCGCACGATGAGCTCCTCAACCAGAGCATCCAGTCGCGCGACAGCAAGTTGCATTTGTGCCGGCGCCTTTTCCCAGCGCTCGGTGCTGCCTTCGATATCTGCGAACAGGTACCCAACCGGCGGCCCTGACGTTCCCATCGCGATCTCCCGCGAGAGGGGCCGCCGGAGGGTTAGGCGCGCCTACTCGCTGCTGGAACTTCTAGCGAGTCCAATGAGGAAGCATACCGGCTCTCCGCCAGTCAGCAATTTCTTGACCTTGCTGGCGTCGCCGGAGTTCAGAGTCGCGATCTCCGATCGGCTGAGGCCGAACGCACGCATGACCGCTGTTTTGCTTTTGGCGTAGCTACGCTGCAGCGCCATGTCCTGCGACAGGGCGTTGAACATTTCCATCGTTGCCGTCGTCATTTTCTACTGCTCCTTTGTCATCGACCTCGAACTGAAAGTCAGGATCGGAGATCCAGCCAGGCCGACTGAGGCCAAGCCGTTCGAGAGTTCGCTCTGCTGAGTTGATTGCGCCTTCGACCCAGCCGTTACGCTGGGAGTACGCCTCGCCACAGATAAAGAGGTCGAGGGTGGGATTCGGCTGGCGCATCCATGGCCGAATGTCCCAACTCTTGAAGTGCGGCGCCCAGGCGTGCCAAGCGCCGCCATAGGGGTCACTGCCCCAATCGAAATAGAGCGCACCGGATGGCGCGTGCGTGATCTCGTGACCATGCAGCTTGCGGAGTTGCGCTTGCAGCGCATCCACAAGCGCTTCCGGCGCATTCAAGATATCGGCGTCGTCCGCGGATTGCGCGGCCGATGGATATCGCGTGTCACCATCTGCGAGCGCGGACCAAAATGTTGCGGAAGCATCATCGGCGTATGCGGCCATGAGCACCGCCGCGTCATCCGCTTCAGCACGGCCAAAATGATAGCACTGCTGCATCGGCAAGTCGGTGTAACGCGCCGCGATATGTGTGCCTTTCGCGTCTGCGCCCGGCCACCATGCGTGATCGTAAGAAAAGAACACCTTGCAAGAGCGCATCGGCCGTACGGCGCGATCGCGGATGCGTTCAAACTCGGCCGATCCGTCAAAAAGCGTCGGATCGAATGCCAAAAGCTGCAGCGCTCGCTGCGGCAGCGCCAATATCACCTGCCTAGCGCGAACCTCCGTCTGGTCGCCATCGGGGCCAACAAACGTCAGCAAAAACCCGTCGTTCGTGCGAGCGATCACATTCAAACAATGGTTCAAATGAATTGCGGCGCCGGCGACCTCAGCTCGTTGCTCCAATGCAAGCGGAAGGCTCTGGTATCCCTCAACCAAGCGAGAGGCAGGCCCGTCGCCAAGTTCATGGAGAAAATTCCAGACGCCATCAAAGGCATTCACATTTCGGAGGAGCGATATTGACCCAAGCGTCGCGGCCAGAAGCGCGTACGCTTCGCTGCTGAGGACGTCAGCCAGCACGTTCCACAGGCCATATTCGTGAAGCGGCCTACCGTTGTGGCGAACGGCGCGGAGGAAACGGAAGGTCGCTTGCGCCGATCGCGGCGCGCTGCGGTTGATTGGCCACTGGTCAGTCGAACCTGGCGCTATCTTCTCCAGCGCGTGGACCAACAGCAGAGCCGGCCTGCTCTTGCGCTCTTCGTCCGTCAGCGCGAACGGCAAAGCATCAGAGCTAAAGTCCGCATCTTGGAAGAACACGCCGCGCGCGAACTGCCCATCGCGCACAAACTCCACAGGCTCCACGGGCAGCGCGAGATGTTCGACAAGCCCTCGAACACTGCGATGGTTTTCTCGGAAGAACATTCCGCCGATTTCGGCGTACCCACCGCCGCTCAGCGGCGCTGACCAAAGCCGGCCGCCAATGCGCCCGCTTGCCTCGAACAGTCCAATGCTCCGGCCATCGCACTCAGCGAGCCGGTAAGCGCAATAGCACCCGGCAACGCCTCCACCGATGACCGCGATATCCAGCACGAACGACTGCTCCCGCTTACCGGGAACTTGCGTAACACTAAACCTTGGCGTGTTCTATATCGTTACTGCAACTTTAAGATGTTCTGATTGGACGCTTGAAAGGGGCCGCGCGGCTGAGCCTCGCGGCAGCCTCGGCCTGGCTGGAAACATTCAGGCGCTCGAACATCCGTTTGGTTTGCGACCTCACGGTCTCAATCGAGACCCCGCGCTCGGTCGCGATGTCATTGATGCGCCTCCCGGACACAAGCCCTTCGGCGATAATCAGTTCGCACTCTGTGAGGTCGAACATGGCGCGCCAGATGTCTGAGCCGGGTGACGGTTCTTCGTCGGGATCTGCGATCATGAGAAGACAATGCTCCAATGCCCGCGCTTCGCGGCGCGGCGCGACAACTCTCACAACATACGGCTGCGCGCCCTTGTCCCTTTGGACCTTCAAGAGCGCGACGTTCAGTTCACCGTCCAAAGCACGAGAGACTGCGGTGATAAGCGCCGCTTGATCGCTGGCGTCGCGGCACGCCAATTTGTCCTGGGTCGCAGTGAGCCCATCGCCCCGCGCAAGCAACGCAGCGAAGGCTTCATTGCGCTCAGCAATGCGAACCTGCCGATCGACGATCACGGTGCCGAACGGCAATTGATCAAAGGCAGCCGTCTTCAACTCTGAAGTGGCGCGCACTTGGCCGAGCCTCGCCCTCGTCGCAACCGCGATGGATGCGACCAACGCGGTCTCTCTTATGAGGGCATGATCGAGCGGCGCGTCCGAGAGCACGAAGAACCCAAGCTCTCCTGGCGTGTCTCCATCCAGCCAAACATGGGTCCAACTTAGCCGCCCGAGCCTCGTCTCCGCGCATGAGAAGACCCCGGCGTTGGCCTGCGATGAAATCTCACCGCAAAACTGCGCAAAATCTTTGGTTCCGTGCAGACCCAGGCGCAGCGCCGCGTGCTCGACTGCGCTCGTCCACGTGATCAGAGCCGAATTGGCGTTCAAGGCGCGCGCACTCTCGCGCAACGGTCGCAGCCAATCGCCGTCCTGAACAGCTTGCATCCACCCGTCCAAACCAAGTTTTCCGGCGTAAGAACTGCCCATGTCACCTCCGCCGCTTATCTCGGCGAAGGCGGGCCGGGGCCGCCATGTGAAATTTCGCACACTGCGGGCCTCGTGTGGCGCCGCAGCAAGAAGTGCGCGAGAAGGGAGCGCCAATGGACGAGGCCCTCACCCCCGCGCAATCCCGCGATCGCCTGCGAAGCGTACGGATCCTTTCCGTCGTCACAGACGCCGACCTCGATATCCTGGCGCCGACGCTGGTTTGGCGGCGGGTTCACGCCGGCGATGATGTCGTTTCGCACCTCGACCGTGGAACCCAGGTGTTTTTCGCCGCCGAAGGTGCCTTCAACGCCAAGCTGCAAACTGCGTTCGGTCGTCAGGTTGCGATCCGGCAGCTTCCCGCTGGCAGCCATTTCGGAGAGATCGCCGCAATCACCGACACTCCGCGCTCGCTCGGTATCGTGGCCGAGACAGACGGTTTGTTGGCCGAGTGCCCCGCCGAAGCCTTCTTGGCCCTGATGGCGCGTGACGGCGTGTTTGCCACCGCCGTTGCGGCCCACCTTGCGAAGAACGTTGTCATGCTGACTGACCGTGTGTTCGAACTTGCCGCACTCGAGACACGGTTCCGGGTTTATGCCGAATTGCTGCGGCTGGCGGCGACGGGCGAGCAGGTCGAGCATGGCGTGCTCATCCGCGACGCGCCCACGCACGAAGCAATCGCTGCCGCCATTGGCGCCCAACGAGAGGCCGTGAACCGTGAGTTGCGCGTGCTCGCCAGCGCCGGCCTCATTGAACAGGGCCGCCGCGAGCTTCTGATCCTCGACGTCGAGCAATTGCGCGAGGAGCTGCGCCGACGCGCCGGCACGACGACATCAGACGCAGTCGATTGGCGCCTCTGACGTAACGTCCTCACCCAAATGCGTGAAACGCCGTTCCCAAAGTTATCCCAAACTGGCTTTGGGGCTGCGGGAATGTGCGGCGGTGTCGACCCAGTTCCCACCGCCGCACGGACCACTGGGGTTATGTCTTCCCACCAGTGGCCTGCGCCGTAGCGCCCACCCCTTCGTGACCTACGCGGCGGCGCCAGAAGCGCCGCCGCGCTCCTCCTCCGAAGCCAGCCCTTTGCCCTGCGAGACGGCGAGCGATAAGAAGCTCAGGTGAGCGGCCATCCTCTCGACAATCCAATTTGGAACGCGCTGAGCTCGCGCCTCGCCCACTTTGGAGAAGGCGGCGACGACGCCAGACGGTTCGTCTCCGACGTCAGCCCGTTTGCCGCTGCGGCGGATACGTCTTCGCAATCCGTGGCCTCACTTGGCGCACTGGTTCCGGTTGAGGGCGACATCTCCCTCCTTCAAGTCGCGCCACCGCAGCCGCCTCCTGGTGTCACCGTCACGATGAGCG
Organism: Terricaulis sp.; assembly: GCA_040080935.1. Taxonomy (GTDB): domain Bacteria; phylum Pseudomonadota; class Alphaproteobacteria; order Caulobacterales; family Aquidulcibacteraceae; genus Vitreimonas. The sequence goes on along the minus strand of JBEBHI010000019.1, from coordinate 11,419 downwards.
CGCTCGGCGTGCAGATGGTCGCCAAGGCAATGACGCGAAACGAGAAGACCTTTCCCATCGAAGCGCTCGGTGACGCAGAGGCGGCCGAAATGCTTGAGCTCGCGACCCTCACGCGGCCTGGCCCGTTCCGCGCACGCACCCATGCGCTCGGTCGCTTTGTTGGCATCCGTGACAACGGCAAACTTATCGCGATGGCGGGAGAGCGGCTGCAGACGGACACGTTCATCGAGATCAGCGCCGTGTGCACGCATCCCGACTATCGCGGGCGCGGCTACGGCGCGGCGCTCATGCGCACAGTCGGCGCGCGCATCATCGCCGACGGCGCAACGCCGTTCCTACACAGCTACGCTGACAACACGACAGCCATCGCACTCTATCAATCGCTTGGCTTCGAGCAGCGCTGCGAAGTGATCCACGCCGTGTGGGCGCGCAGCTGATGGCTTGGCTGCGCGCGTTCTGGCGGCATACGCCGCTCATGCTCGCGCTCGCTGTAGGACTGAGCCTCCACGTCGCTCTGGCGCTCACCGGACACGACTTCGCCGATCTCACCCGCATGCTCATCGCGTGGGACGCAGCCGTCGCCACCTATCTCGTCGCCATATGGTGGCAGACACGCGGCATCACCCCGCAACACATGATCGACCACGCTGCCGAAGTGGATGAAGGGCGCTACTTCGTTTTGTTCGTATCGCTCGCGGGCGTTGTGGCGAGCCTAACCGCCATAATCCTGGAGCTTCAATCAAAGCTCGAGCCAGGAATGACCAAGAACGCGCACGTCGCGTTCGTCTTCGCAACCGTCGCGCTTTCATGGTTGTTCGTGCATACGAGCTTCGCAAAACACTACGCGCACGAATTCTATGGACCCGGCGACGACGGCGGCATTCGCCAAGGGCTTATCTTTCCAGGCTGCGATGATCCGGACTTCGCCGATTTCTTTCACTTCGCAATCGTCATCGGCGTCGCGTCGCAGACTGCCGACATCCAGATATCCGCAAAACCGATCCGCCGCATCGTGACGCTTCACGGCGTGCTGGCGTTTCTATTCAATACTGTGATCCTGGCGCTAGCGATCAATCTCGCTGGAAGTCTGTTCAGCTAGGATCGGTGACTTCCTCGGGCTCTGCACCACGCGCGCGGACCATCTGCATCAGATCAGCGACCGCCTTTTCAAGCGCAACTTGGTCCGCCGAGCGAGCAACAAGGTGCACGCCAAAGCCCTCTTGCGTGAACCAAGGGTACGAGCCGAACGACACAGCGCCATTGGCGGCGTTCTCAAGTTCACCAAGCGCGTCAGCGATATCGCCCTCAGGCACGCCTTTAGCGCGCACAGTGCGCGCACCCACGATCGCGCCACCTTCAATGCGATGTCCGATGTCCTGCAGCATGCCGCGGGTGATCGATGGTACGCCCGCCATCACGAACACATTGCCGAGCTGGAAGCCCGGCGCTTTCGAAACCGGGTTAGCTATCAGCGACGCACCGTCGGGAATGCGCGCCATGCGCAGCCGCGATTCATTGAGGCTAGTTCTGCCTTTGTAGTGCGTCTCCAAGATTGCGCGCGCATCGTCGCGAACGTCGATCCCGACTCCGAACGCGGCGGCCACGGCATCGGCGGTTTTGTCATCGTGGGTTGGGCCAATGCCGCCTGTGGTGAAGACGTAATCGTAGGTCGCACGCAATGTGTTCACAGCGGCGACGATCGCTTCCGGCACATCCGCGACGACACGCGCTTCAGCAACCTGTACGCCGAGCGGCGCCAAATATTTGGCGATGGCCTGTAGATTGATATCTTGCGTGCGCCCAGAGAGCAGTTCGTCTCCGATCAGCAAAACGGCGGCTTTGACTTGGCGTTGCGTCATGCGCGCATACTAGCACAAAGCTGCGGAGATTTCCGATGAGCGAACCTGATTACGTCGCCCAATTGACCGAACGGCAGAGGGGCTTCCTGCCTGACCATTTGAACCTCGAGTGGAAGGAGGCGCGCCCAGGCTTCATCAAAGGCCGCTTCGACGTGAAGCCACATCACCTCGCGCCGAACACCTTCCTGCACGCCGCCAGCGTGATCGCCCTGGCCGACAGCGCCTGCGGCTATGGCTGCATCATCTCACGCCCGGAGGGCGCGCTGAACTTCACAACCATTGAACTCAAGTCGAACTTCCTTGGCACCACGCGCGAAGGCGGCGTTGGCGTCGAAGCGCGCCTCGTGCATGGTGGACGCACAACACAGGTGTGGGACGCTGTCGTCACGGCGGAAGCAACGGGCAAGACCATCGCCCTCTTCCGCTGCACGCAAATGATCCTCTACCCAAAATAAGAATGGGGAAGCGCATGGGCCGTCTGGAAGGCAAGGTCGCCGTCATCACTGGCGCGGCGTCAGGGATCGGTCGCGGAACTGTCGATCTGTTCGTGAAAGAAGGCGCGAAAATCATCGCCGCCGACATTCAGGACGACAAAGGCGCGCGCATACAGGAAGAGCATGGCGAGGCGCTGCGTTACATACGCTGCGACGTCACTAACGAAGCGGACGTCAAAGCGGCCATCGATCTGGCCAAGAGCGCGTTCGGGAAACTCGATTGCATCTTCAACAATGCCGGCACTGCCAGCATGGGCGAGAGCAGCGAAAGCGTCACGGCAGAGACATTCGACGCTGTCATGCACTTGCATGTGCGTGCGGCGATGTTCGGCATAAAACGCGCAGCGCCGATCATGCGCGCGCAAGGCGGCGGCTCCATTATCTCAACGGCTTCGATCGCCGGCCTGCAGCTTGGTTACGGCCCGTATCTCTATTCCGTCGCCAAGGCCGCAATCAAACACATGACGACAATCGCCGCCGGCGAACTTGGCCCCTCCAACATTCGCGTGAACTGCATTTGTCCAGGCTTCATCGCCACGCCGATTTTCGCGCGCGCGATCGGCCTCGCGACGCAAGTTGCGGATCAGACCGTTCAAGGTGTCGCGGAAGTGGCGAAGCATGCGCAACCGATTCCGAAGGCAGGCATGCCCGCGGACATCGCCGAAGCCGCGCTCTTTCTCGCGTCAGACGGATCGAGCTTCGTCACCGGACAAGCGCTGACGGTAGATGGCGGCATGACGCTTGGGCGGCCAGTCGGCCAAGCGAGCGCGTTCGAACCGCTCATCAAAGCGATGGGCCTCGATCCCGCGAGCCTCCAATCGTAACGACGCGCAGCAAAAAGGGCGCGGACCCAAGCCCACGCCCCATCACTTCAGCAGCGCTAACGCGCGTGCTTACTTAATCTTACCTTCGACGAACTCGACGTGCTTCTTCGCAATCGGGTCGTACTTATTGAACTTGAGCTTCTCGGTCTTCGTGCGCGGGTTCTTCTTCGTCACGTAGAAATAGCCCGTGTCCGCCGACGAGTTCAGGCGGATCTTGATGACAGTCGGCTTAGCCATGGGTCGGGCTCGAAATTCTCTGGGTTCTAGGAAGCGGCGGAAAATACGGGCGAACGCCCCAAAGTCAACTCGTAAGCCGCTCTAAAGAGTGCGCCCCACGGCTCCAGCGCAGGAATGGGGGTTGAACAGCTTCCCCGGCCAGGCGCGCCTCGACCTCTTTAAGCACAAATCGGGTGATCGACGGCAGGTCGAGGGCATTGGCTTCCTCGAGGCTAAACCACCGTACGTGCAGCAATTCTTCGCCCTCAGCTGGCTTATCGTCGGCCAAAACCGCCTCGGCGTCGGCCATGAAAAACCGGGCGTCAAACCTGCGCGGGCGGTACGGCGGTGTGATTGCCCTGGCGACGAAACTGAGCTTATCCAGTTCGGGGCCAGATGAGCCGCCGACGGTCAGACCCGTCTCCTCGAGGGTCTCCCGCGTCGCCGCCAGAGCAAACGCCCGCACAGGCCGGCGGCTTAGGGTGCCCTTTTTCAGGAGCGCCTCCGTTTCCGCTGTGAGTTCGGACGCGGCTTTCGCGCGTGCATCACCCGGATCGACCCGGCCGCCCGGAAACACCCATTTGTCTGGCATGAAGACGTGGCCCTTGGAGCGCTGGCCCATCATCACTTCGCGACCGCCGCGCACGAGGATGAGCGTGGCCGCGTCGCGCGGACGCGTTGCCTTCGGCTTCTCGGCGTCGGGCTTATCGAACGGCTGTTCGTCAGCGTTGAGCTTGAACTCGTTGGCGCTCATGCGCCCCTCCTAGCACGGCGAGCCGTACCGCTTGGAACGGGAACCGCACGCGCCTATCGTCGCGCGCGAGAAATGGGAGTGGCAAGATGGCGCGACGTAAACCTGGCGAAGGCCAGACGGCTTTGGTCACCGGCGCCTCCGCCGGCATTGGCGTCGACCTCGCCGAATGCTTCGCCAAGGATGGCTACGATCTCATCCTCACCGCGCGCAGCGAAGGCGCTTTGCAGGAGGTTGCGAACCGGCTCTCCGCCGCGCACGGCGTGAAGGCGCACACGGTCGCGCAAGACCTTGGCGCGTTTGGCGGCGGCTCTGCTGTTGCAGCGAAGATCGCGGAGAAGGGTTTGAACGTTGACGTGGTCGTCAACAATGCGGGGTACGGCCATGCTGGCGCGCTGACCTCTTCCGATTTGCCGACGCAGCTTGGCATGATCGATCTGAACGTGCGCGCGCTTGTTGAACTCACTTATCTCTATTGGGATCGCATGATCGCGAACGGTCGCGGCGGCGTGATCAACGTTGCATCGACGGCGGCGTTTCAGCCTGGGCCGCTGATGGCGAACTATTATGCGTCGAAAGCCTATGTGCTCTCGTTCTCCGAAGCGATGTGGGAAGAAGCGCGCGGCACTGGTGTGCATGTGAGTTGCCTCTGCCCTGGTCCAACCGTTTCGAAATTTCGTGAGCGTGCGGGCACCGGCAAAACCAATCTTGGGAAGCGGAGCAATGCCGTGCCGTCGGCGCCGGTCGCACGCGCGGGCTACAATGCGTGGAAACAGAACCGCGCGGTCATCGTCACCGGCGCAGCCAACGCCTTCCAAGCCGGCCTGGTGAAATACCTCCCGCGCAAAACCTTGCTGAAGATCGTGCGCAACGTTCAATCTCCCGCGACGTAAGTGCGCGCCGCGGCGTTCCTTCTGTTCGGACTTGCAGCGTGCGCCATCTCCGGTGAACTTTCGCCGCAGGCGCCACGCGAGGCTCCGGTTTTTGTCGAGCCTTTTACCGCCGCACTCACGGCAACAGCCCCCGCAGGCGCCCGCGCGGAGTTCTTTGCTCACGTTGGCCGAGAAGATTTGTTTATCGATCGCGAGCGCGCCGTTTGCGCTCCTTTGATCCGTAACAGCGCAGCGGTGGACCCCGTCTCCGAAATCGTTCGCCTTTCTGAGGGCCACCGCGTCGTCATCATCAATGAAGCGCATGATCATCCCCAACACCGCGCCTTCATTGCCGACGTCGCTTCGGCACTACGGCGTGAGGGATTCAGCATCTATGCGGCGGAGACATTTTCGCCGCTCATTCGCGAGGCCCACGCGTGGGCCCGCGTGAACGATGGCTACTACACAAGCGAGCCGACATTCGGCGCGCTCGTGCGACGTGTTCGCACTGAAGGCTTTAGCTTGGTTGACTACGAATACCCCGAAGTTGAGAGCGACGCGCCGGCGGATGGAAATTGGGCGCCTCGCGTGGCGCGCCGTGAAGCAGGACAAGCGGCGAACCTGCAAATCATTTTGAACGGGCGCCCTAATGAACGAATGTTGATCCACGTTGGATACGCTCACTTGCAAGAACTGCCCGACGACGCAGGCAATCTCTACATGGCAGCGCGCCTGAAGGCGGCCACGGGCATCGATCCCCTGACGATCGACCTCACGCGCTATCAATCGGCGAACGATGCCTTCGTGTTCTGCGACCCGGAGCAAACGTCTGGGCTCAGAGTGGATTTTCGCGTTGGTGTGCCGCGTGTGCGCTTTGAGAATGGGCGTCCGGCGTGGCGCCAGGCAGAAGGGCAAAAGCCGTTCTCCCTCCCGGCGATGGCCAATCCGAGTGTGGCTACGATTTGGGAAGCGCGGAGTGCTGATGAGCCCGACGACGCGGTGGCGATTGATCGCGTGTTGGTTCTGCCGGGCGAGACACTTCCCTTCTTGCTGGCGCCGGGGCGTTATCGTGCGGAGAGTTGGTCGCTTGAGCATGGGTGGTCGGGAGCGCCGATTGAGTTTGCGGTGAACTGAGTGCGCATGGAGCGCCGGCGCCCTCGCCGGCTCTTTTGTTGAGCTTGGCAAGGCTTGGGGACATTGAAATAGCGCATGCCGGCGGGGGCGCCGGCGCTCCATCATCATGACGTGTCGGCGCAGAGTGGTGCGTGGTCGCAATCAAGCGCGGCTTCCGCGCGGCGCAGTTCAGGACGCGTGCGGATCGGACGGCGGCGGGTGAGGCCGCGTGGGAGGCGCTTTGCGATGCGCGCAACCAGGGCTTCGAGATATTGCGACAATGCCGCGATCCGTTGATCTAAGCGACGCGGGCGCAGGGATCGGCGCATGGCTGATCCGATGATGGCGCGCGCCATGTGGGCTTCGATGCGGCGGCGGGCGGCATGTTTGAGCGTGCTCACGGGGCGAACGCGCGCGGCGGCGCGGACCAGGACGATGCTGATCAGCACGGCCTCAACGCGCGCGAGCCATTGATGGGCGATCTTGGTCGCCTGCCCGGACAGCGGCGCGTCGGCGCTTGCCGCGTTCAGGAAGGCCGCGAACCATTTCAGCCAAAGCAGCGCCCAGCGGTGAAACCGCTGAAGGCGAAGCTCGGTAATGGTCGGGGCGTTTGAACGCATCGCGCGAGTTTAAACGCGTGCGGAGGCGGTCGGATTGATTTTTGTGAAATGGCGCGTTTGCATGGGATTTTGGGTGGAAGATGTTGGATAGAGGGTGGGTGAAACCGCGGAAACGCGGCTTCGGCCGCATTGCTGGTTCTGCCCGGAGCGGACATAGTTCAACGAACGCGCTGAAGATGGATAAATGACGCCCAAGCAGGACTTTGCTGACCTAGGCCGCGTGATGAGCATGAGCGTTGCCGGATCGTTGGTCGCGGGGCTAGCGTTGGCGATCTTCGTTCGACCGCCGATGCCATTTGGCGTTTCCCTGCCGGGCTACACGCTCATGATCGGAAGTCTGCTTGTAGCATTTCCTCTCGGCGAAAAACTCGACTTGGAGCGCCGACGCGGCACTAAGCGCTGGGACATGATCTCCACTCTCGCGGTTTCAGCGGTACTACTCGGGCTAGCTGGTTATGTTGTCGGACTTCGGACTCCTCCGCTCATCGGCCAATCGGAAAATCACATACTGTTCCCAGGTTTCGCTTTGGTTGGACTTCTCGGCGGCGCGTTTGGCAATCACGAGCGCTTTAGGCGCAGTTGAATTCAGCTCTCGGCGAAACCGGTTTCCTCAAGGACACCACATGCAATTTGACGACGTGATCCTCGGGCGGCGGAGTATTCGGGGGTATAAGCCCGATCCGGTGCCGCGGGCGTTGATCGAGGAGATTTTGGCGCTGGCGATGCGTGCGCCGTCTTCGATGAACACGCAGCCGTGGAATTTCTACGTCATTAGCGGCGAGCCGTTGAACCGCATTCGCGCGGGCAACACTGAGCGGATGGTCGGCGGCGTGCCGCAATCGCGGGAGTTTCGGACGGGGCCGGCGTTTGCTGGGCCGCATCGCGAGCGGCAGATTGGAGTCGCCAAACAATTGTTCTCGGCCATGGGGATCGCGCGCGAGGATGCGGAGCGGCGCCAAGATTGGGTGCTGCGCGGGTTTCGCCAGTTCGATGCGCCGGTGTGCGTGATCGTGACCTATGACCGCGTGCTCGATGGCAGCGATGACACACCCTTCGATTGCGGTGCGGTGACGAATGCGCTGGTGAACGCGGCGTGGTCGCGCGGGCTGGGCGCGGTGATCAACAGTCAGGGCATCATGCAATCGCCCGTCGTGCGCGAGCACGCAGGGATCGCCGACGATCAAGTGATAATGAAAAGCATCGCGCTCGGCTGGCCGGATGAGAGCTTTCCCGCCAATGCCGTGGTGTCGGAACGCAAGCGTGTCGATGAAGCAGCCGTATTCGTCGGCTTCGACGAATAGAGGCTCGCCCCTGCTTTCAGGCGCCGCTACGATCCGCGCCAGGAGCGCGACGCATGAGCCTGCACGGAACCTACGACAACGATAATCTCTTCGCCAAAATTCTACGCGGCGAGATTCCGTCTGTGAAAGTCTATGAGGACGATGAAGTCCTCGCGTTCATGGACATTTTCCCGCAAACGCGCGGGCATCTGTTGGTCGTGCCGAAGCACGTGCAAGCGCGGAATTTTCTGGAGCTGCCTCCAAACCGCGTCGGCCCGCTGATGGAGCGCGTGCAGCGTCTCGCGATCGCAACGGAGAAAGCGCTGAAGCCCGATGGCGTGACGGTTACGCAGTTCAACGGCGAAGATGCGGGGCAGACGATCTTCCACCTGCACTTCCACATCATCCCGCGTTACGCGGGCGAGCGGCTTGCTGGGCATAGTCATGGTCAGAAGGCCGACATCGCTGAGCTTGAGGCGATCGCCAAGGAGATCGCGGCGGCGCTATGATCTCTACCGTCAGGAGTCAGGTGGCGCACAATCCCTCCGCCACGGCTCCAGATGGACGCGTGTCGGCGTATTTCTTCTCGATGATCAAATAGCGCGTCGTTTCTGTGCCAACGTTGAGCGCAGCGTGTTGGATCTCAGCGTCGTTGGAAAATGAGCTCCCCGCCCGCACCGGCCGATCCACCACGCCGCTCGCGGTCGTGATCCGCATCACGCTATTGCCTTCGAGCACGTAGCCGAAGTGCGGCGGGTGATAGTGCATCTCGTGACCCACGCCAGGCGGGAACGTGCAGCGGAGTACACGGATCTGCGCATCTTCCTGCAAAAGCTCACACACGCGTTCGCCTTCCCATCCGGCGCAAAGCGCCATTGGCAGCGGCGCGATTTGCGCGGAGGCGCTTGCGCAAGCGCCGAGCAGAGCCGCGACGATGATCGTGTGAGCTTTCATGCTTTCCCCAAAGCAAAACGGCGACCGCGTGAGCGGCCGCCGTTTGTTAGCATGACTTGGCGACGTGCGTTACGCCTTCTCAGGCTTGCGCCCGAAGCTCAGCAGACCGCGCGACTCTTGGCTGTAAGCGAGCTTGAGTTTGTCGGCGTCGGTCGGATCGATGTCGATCTTGACGATGCCACCCTCCTTGAGCTTGCCGAACAGGAGCTCGTCGGCCATCGGCTTCTTGACATACTCGTTGATAACCCGCGCCAGAGGACGGGCGCCGAAGCTCTCGTCATAGCCGCGCCTGGCGAGCCAATCAGCCGCTTTGTCCGTGATCTCGATCTGGACATTGCGTTCGGCCAGCTGGCCTTCGAGTTGGATGATGAACTTCTGAACGACATTGCGCACCACTTCGGGCGGCAGGCCGCTGAAGTGAATGGTAGCGTCGAGGCGGTTCCGGAACTCAGGCGTGAAGAGTCTTTTGATCTCCTCATCGTTCATGTGATCCCGCTTTCCCGCACCGAAGCCAATGCCTTGCTTGGCTGCGTCTGAAGCGCCGGCGTTGGTCGTCATGATCAGAATGACGTTTCTGAAGTCGACCTTCTTGCCGTTCGCATCGGTAAGCGTGCCGTGATCCATAACCTGCAACAGGATGTTGAACAGCTGCGGGTGCGCCTTCTCGATTTCGTCCAGCAAAAGCACGCAGTGCGGATGCTGATCGACGCCGTCAGTCAGCAGACCGCCCTGATCATAGCCAACATACCCCGGAGGCGCGCCGATAAGGCGGCTTACGGTGTGCTGCTCCATGTATTCGGACATGTCGAAGCGCAGGAGTTCGATGCCCATAATATTGGCCAGCGAACGCGCAACTTCGGTTTTGCCGACGCCCGTAGGGCCGGCAAACAGGTAGGAACCAATCGGCTTTTGCGGCTCGCGAAGGCCCGCACGCGCCATCTTGATGGCGGCGGCAAGCTGATCAATCGCATCGTTTTGGCCGAAGACCACGCGCTTCAAATCGTCAGGCAACGACGCCAGCATCTCGCTGTCGTTCTTCGACACCGATTTCGGGGGGATGCGCGCCATGCGTGCGACCACCGCTTCGACATCATCGACATCGATCACTTGCTTGCGGTCCTTCACCGCGAGCAACATCATCGAGGCGCCGCTTTCGTCGATCACGTCGATCGCTTTATCCGGCAGCTTGCGATCGCCGATGTGGCGCGCCGAGAGTTCGACGGCGGTTTTGATCGCTTCGTCGCTGTACTTCACCTTGTGGTATTCTTCGAAGTACGGCTTCAGACCCATCAGGATCTTGATCGTGTCCGGGATCGACGGCTCGTTGACGTCGATCTTCTGGAAGCGCCGCGCCAGAGCGCGATCTTTTTCGAAGTGCTGGCGATATTCTTTGTAGGTCGTTGAGCCCATGCAGCGCAGTTGGCCGCTTTGCAGCGCCGGCTTCAGCAGGTTCGACGCATCCATCGCGCCGCCGCTGGTCGCGCCAGCGCCGATCACGGTGTGAATTTCGTCGATGAACAGGATCGCCTTCGGGTGGTTCTCCAGCTCCTTCATCACGCTCTTCAGGCGCTCTTCGAAGTCACCGCGATAGCGCGTGCCTGCGAGCAGCGAGCCCATGTCGAGAGAGAAGATCGTTGCGTCTTCAAGAATCTCCGGGACCTGCTTTTCGTTGATCTTGCGCGCGAGGCCTTCGGCGATTGCCGTTTTGCCAACGCCAGGATCGCCGACGAGCAGCGGGTTATTCTTTTGACGGCGGCAGAGGATCTGGATCGCACGCAACACTTCGGCTTCACGGCCGATGAGCGGATCGATCTTACCTTCCTTAGCCTTCTTGTTGAGGTTCACACAGTAAGCAGCGAGCGCCTCGGAACCCTGCTTCACGACGCGTTCGCCGTCTTCGCCTTCTTGGGCGCCGCGCACCGGGCGCGGCTGAGCAGCGCCAGCGCGCTTAGGCATACCGTGGGCAATGAAGTTCACTGCGTCATAGCGGGTCATGTCCTGCTCTTGCAGGAAGTAAGCGGCGTGGCTCTCGCGCTCGCTGAACAGCGCGACCAGCACGTTGGCGCCCGTGACTTCGCGGCCGCCGCTCGAATCGACGTGCAGCATTGCGCGCTGCAGGACGCGCTGGAAGCCGGCCGTCGGGCGCGGTTCTTCGTGCTCGCGGTTCTGCACGCGAAGGGCATCGAGTTCGTTCTCGAGATACGCTTCGAGATTCTGACGCAGCTTATCGAGATCGACCTTGCACGCGTGCATCACGCCGGATGCATCGTCGTCGTCGACCAGCGACAGCAGCAAGTGCTCGAGCGTCACGTATTCGTGGCTATGGTCTGTCGCCAACGACAGCGCACGGCGCAACGTGTGCTCAAGCGTACGGGAGAATGTCGCCATTCGACGTTATTCCTTTTCCATCGTGCATTGCAGCGGATGTTCATGCCG
>JBEBHI010000298.1:0-2111 GCA_040080935.1 Terricaulis sp. | reverse complement strand
TTTCAACGCTAAATGTGAGCGCGCGCTCAGTCCGGAATGAGCTAGCGCACAGGCTGACTCATGTGCCCAACCCAACCGATTACTGAGTCTCCTGGTCGCAAGCCTAGGTGTCGAGAATTCGCTTCGGGCCAGCGCGCGCTGCACAAAATCACGACCGGCTTGGTCGCTCAATTCGTGACGTTCGCGCGTCAATCAGCGACGGCGGCTCGATGTCGCCGGTTACAGCTATTGGGCTGTCCGGCTAACCTAGGTAACCGCGACTTACGTTGCGCCAGCATTGCCCCTCTCTCCGTGCTGGTTAGTGTAGTGCCGCCCTCGCACTCTCCAAGGCTCTCTGTATGAAGCGGCTTTCCGTACTGTTTGCTCTAGCTCTCGCCGCTTGCTTAGGCGCCGCCGCGCCCCAAGCGTCTACTGACGATGCGACCCCGATTGTACGCACAGTTTCGACGGGATCACTTTCAGGTCGCGCTTCAGAAGGCGTCCACATCTGGCGCGCCGTCCCGTTTGCGGCGGCGCCTGTTGGTGCGTTGCGCTGGCGCGCCCCACGGCCACCCGAACCATGGTCGGGCGTTCGCGATGCCGTCGGACCTTCACCATGGTGCCCACAGGTCTTGTCCGCACTCGACGGCGTCAGCCAGGCACGGTGGGGCGAACTCGCGGGGCAAGAGGATTGCCTTTTTCTCGATGTCTACGCGCCTGCGATGACAGACTCCGCCGCCGCCCAAGCGCGCCTTCCTGTGATGATGTGGATTCATGGCGGATCAAACGTCTGGGGGCGCGCTGAGCAGTACAACGCTTCCGAACTCGCGCGACGTCACAATGTCATTGTCGTGGTGGCGCAATATCGCTTGGGCCCGCTGGGTTGGTTCGCACATCCGGCGTTGCGCGAAGGTGGCGAACTCTCGGAGGATGCCTCGCCCAATTTTGGAACGCTCGACAACATTCGCGCGCTCGAATGGATTCGAGATGAGATTTCTGCCTTCGGTGGCGATCCAAGCCTCATCACAATCTTCGGAGAAAGCGCTGGCGGCCAAAACGTCGCTGCTCTTCTGGCAAGCCCCCGCGCACGCGGCCTCTTTCATCGCGCCATCGTTCAATCGGGGTCGTTTGACTCCACACCTTTGGCTGAAGCGGAGGGCCGGGACACAAACGCACGTTCGGATTCCGGAACTGCCGTTGCTGCACGCCTGCTTGCAGGCGGCAACATCACGGGCCAGGCGCTTCGCGATGTCCCGTTAGAAGCAATCTTCGCGGCCTACGATACATCGCGCGGTGCGTTCGATCCGCCGCGTGTCATCGCCGACGGCATTGTCTTGCCTGCTGCCGGCATCGAAGCAGTGCTCGGCAGCGCCGACACCTATAACAACGTGCCCATTATGCTTGGCACCAATCGCGACGAGACTAAGCTCTTCAATGCTCTGAATCCGGAATTGACGCGACGCGTCCTCTGGCTGTTTCCCCAAGCTCGCGATCCAAATCTGTACAATGCTATCTCAGACTACCAGAGCCGTATGTGGCGAGCATCCGCAGTGGACGCTCCTGCTGAATTGATGACTAGCGCGGGCAATCCCGCCATCTACACTTATCGTTTTGACTGGGACGATCAGGGCGGAATTCTATTTACCGACCTGGGCACGCTCTTGGGCGCTGCGCACTCGATGGAAATTCCGTTCGTGTTCGGCCATTTCAGCCTTCTGGGCAGCTACGATCGCTTCGCATTTACGCGCGCCAACAGGGACGAGCGCGTCGCGTTGTCGGACGCAATGATGAGCTACTGGGTGAACTTCGCCAGGACTGGCGCACCCGGTCGCGGCGTCGATGGAAGTTTGCCGGAATGGAACGCCGCTCGTTCTCCCGCCGGCGCCGTCATCATGATTCTGGATGCCGCTTCTGACGGCGGCGTCCGCATCGCTGACGATGTGGAGACACCAGAGCGGGTTGTCCGAGATCTTTTCAGCGATTCCCGGTTGGACACTGATGCAGAACGCTGCTTCGTCTTTAGGGCCACAGAGCGCTGGAATCCGGAGTTAGTCGGGATGGACGGCGCGCGATGCGCAGGCGCAGAAGGAGTGCTTGCAACCCAATAGGCCAAGACCGGCAATCTCCGCGCG
>JBEBHI010000156.1:0-8105 GCA_040080935.1 Terricaulis sp. | reverse complement strand
CGAGCAGCACTCAGAACGCGGTCGAACTCCGCGCTGGTCTGCGGCTCGCCGTCACCCGGAGGCGTCGTATCGAGACGCTCGATCATGAGCGAATAGACGGCCGCTGCTTCCGGCAAGCGACCTGCAGATTCAAACAGCAACGCGCGCGCCACTTCCGGGAGCGGTTGGGGAAGATTGTCGCCACCCGAATCCACGCGCTCGACGGCGCGATCGACATGGCCTTCCGCCGCAATCAAAAACGGCTCAAGCATGTCGGCGAAAGCGCCAGTCAAGCCGCCGGGCGCACTGCGCAGCACATCGCGCGCTTCGCTGTAACGCGCCGCGGCGAGGTCATCTGCAAACGCCGCCGCATACCAAAGGCCATCTTGGTCGTTGCGCGACACAGCGCGGTGACCTTCACGCACCAGATAGTCGACATCAGCCTCAAGCAGCGCAGCGTCGGGCGTTTCGTACGTGCGGTTGGCGGCAGCGTTTGGCGGCGCCGTCGTACGCAGCGCGGCAACCGGAGCAACGCCGCTGTCTTCGCTTGGCCGGCTCGCGCCCTGCTGCGCGATCGGTTCGCGTTTTACTTCCTGCGCCGAAGACACATTTGCCGTGATTGCAGCAACCGCAGCACTCGCCGCCAGTAAGGCCCAACGCATTCTCTCGTCCTTTCCCCGCATTCGCGGGATGCAGCTCACATGTTGGCGTAGTTTGGCCCGCCGCCGCCTTCGGGCGTCACCCAATTTATATTCTGGCTCGGGTCTTTAATATCGCAGGTTTTACAGTGAACGCAGTTTTGAGCGTTGATCTGGAACCGCGGGTTACCCCCTGCCTCGTCGTAAAGCACTTCGTACACGCCAGCTGGGCAATATCGTGTCGCCGGCTCGGCGTATTCAGGGAGGTTTACCCGGATCGGAATGGTCGGGTCCTTCAACGTTAGGTGAGCGGGCTGATCTTCCTCGTGGTTGGTGTTCGACAAATAAACTGAACTCAGCTTGTCAAACGTCAGCACGCCATCCGCCTTCGGATAGGCGATCGGCTTGAAGTCTTTGGCTTTGCCGGTCGACGCCGCATCGGTCTTGCCGTGCTTCAGCGTGCCGAAGAACGAGAAGCCGCCAAGCAGCGTCGTCGTCCACATGTCCATCATGCCGACAACGCCGCCCCAGAACGTTCCGAAGCGCGACAGCATCGGCTTCGCATTGCGCACGCCAAACAAATCCTTGCGGATCGAGCTTGTCTTGTAGCTCTCGTCGTAGGCTTCGAGCGTATCGCGCTGACGCCCATGCGCGAGCGCATCGAACGCCGCTTCCGCCGCGAGCATGCCCGACTTCATCGCGTTGTGGCTGCCCTTGATGCGCGGCACGTTCACAAAGCCCGCAGAGCATCCAATCAGCGCACCACCTGGAAATGCGAGGCGCGGCACCGATTGGAAGCCCCCTTCCGTAATCGCGCGCGCGCCGTACGCAACGCGCTTGCCGCCTTCGATGTGCGTGCGGATTTCCGGATGCAGCTTGTGCTGCTGGAACACGTCGAACGGCGAGATGTACGGGTTCTTGTAGTTCAGGTGAACAACATAGCCGACATACACTTGGCGATCGCCAAAGTGATACATGAACGAGCCGCCGCCCGTGTTGTCATCAAGCGGCCAGCCAACCGTGTGCAACACCAAGCCCGGCTTGTGCTGCTCTTTCGGCACTTCCCAAAGTTCTTTGATGCCGATGCCGAATTTCTGCGGCTGCGATTTATCCGCGAGCCCGTACTTCGCTTGCAACACTTTCGCGAGCGAACCGCGCACGCCTTCAGCGATGAACACGTATTTGCCGTGCAATTCCATGCCCGGCTGATAATCCGGCTTTTTGTGGCCATCCTTAGCGATGCCGACCACGCCGGCGACGACGCCCTTCAGCGCGCCCGCTTCGTCGAACAACGCTTCCGACGCCGCGAAGCCCGGATAAATCTCAACGCCAAGCTCTTCAGCCTGCGCCGCCAACCACTTCGTCACGTTCGAGAGCGAGACGATGTAGTTGCCGTGATTGTTGAACAGCGGCGGCATCAAGAACATAGGCAGCGACGCCGCGCCCGCTGGTCCCAAAATCTTGAACTGGTCGTCCGTCACCGGCGTTTCGAGCGGCGCGCCTTTTTCCTTCCAGTCCGGAATGAGTTCATTCAGCGCGCACGGATCAATCACTGCGCCAGAGAGAATGTGCGCACCAACTTCCGCGCCCTTCTCCAGCACCGCGACGCTCACTTCGCTTCCAGCAGCGGCGGCGAGTTGCTTCAGCCGTATCGCAGCGGAAAGGCCAGCAGGCCCCGCGCCGACGATGACGACGTCGTACTCCATCGCTTCGCGCTCAGGGGCTTCTTCGGCCATTTCCATCCCTTCACGTTGTTCATGTCGTTTATCAAAGCGGTTGCGATGAGGTGCAAGCTGCCCGCGTCGCTTTGATGATTCGTCCGAGTCCGTTCATAACAGAGCGATGGACACCGCCGCCCCGCAGGATGCCGCACGCGCGCTGCTCGCCTTCTGGCGTGCTGCCGGCGTCGACATGGACGAAGCGGAAGCGGTGTTCGCCGCCAAAGCCGCGCCGGCCTCACCGGCCCGCAGCGCGGCCGCCCCTTCGCCACTGGCGCGCGAGCCCTTCCAGATTCAGCCGCCGACGCCAAAGGCAAAGCCCAAGGCCAAACTCCAGCCCGCTGATGACGCCGTAAACACCGCCAGGGCGCTGGCTGCAGAGGCCTCGACCATCGCCGAACTCCGCGCCGCTGTGGATAAGTTCAACGGCTGCGCCTTGAAGGCGACGGCTCGGCATACCGTATTTTCCGACGGCATCGACGCCGCCCCAGTCCTCATCCTCGGCGAAGCCCCCGGCAAGGACGAGGACGAGCAAGGCAAGCCCTTCGTCGGCCGCTCCGGCCAGATGCTGGACAAAATGCTGGCCGCCATCGGCCTCGACCGTAAGTCCAACGTGCTGATTTCAAATACGATTTACTGGCGCCCGCCAGGCAATCGCGATCCTACGGACGGCGAAACCCTCTCCTGTCTCCCCTTCGTCGAGCGCCTGATCGAGCTTTCCAAACCCAAGCTGCTGATCCTGACCGGCAAAGCTGCGGCCCAAACAGTCCTCAAGCGCGAGGACGGAGTCATGAAGCTCCGGGGGCGCAAGCTCCAATACGCGCGTGAGGGGATAAAGGCGCCCGTCAACGCCATGGTCATGCTTCATCCCGCATATCTCCTGCGTCAGCCGCAGCAGAAGCGGTTGGCGTGGGCGGATTTGCTGCTCGCCGAAGCTTGGCTCGAAGAGTTGGGCGTGGCGCGAGGGGCTCATCCCTAACCAGTTCTAAAGAAGAGCTCCGATGACGTTCCGCTACGCCCTCGCCGCTTTCACCGTTGCCGCCGTCGCTGCGCCTGTCGCGCAAGCTGAGCCGCGCATCCTCGTCCTCACCGAGCAGGACGAAGCTGCTTACCGCGACGCGTTCGAAGCCATCGATTCCGGCAATTGGCGCGGCGTTGGCACAGCGCTGTCGCGCGCCAACGATGACGTCCTCGACGGCGCCGTCCGCGGCCGCATGCTGCTCTCACGTTCTTATCGCGCCAGCTGGAGCGACTACACGAGTTGGCTCAATCGCTACGGCGAATACGGCATGGCGCCGGCGGTTTACGACCGCGCGATGGATTCGCGCTCACGCCGTGCGCGCCGCAACGGCACGCATGCGCCAAACCCAGTAGGCGGTCGCGGCCGTCAGCTTCCCGGCACACCGCCTGCAATCTCCGGTGACAGCGCATCAGCGCGCGTTGCGATCGAGCGCGTGCACGAACGCATCGGCCAAGGTGATTTCGAAGGCGCGCGCGCACTCGCTTACGCGCAAGTCGACGGCCCCCGCAGCGGCCAAGCGCAATGGCAGCTCGGCCTCATCGCCTATCGCATGCAGGATTACGCCGAAGCTGCACGACAGTTCGAAGCTTCATCGCGCTGGCCTCATCACGGCGGCTGGGCGCGCGCCGGCGTACATTACTGGGCCGCACGCTCGCTCCTCGCCGCCGGTGAAACCCGCGGCGTAACCCAACATCTCGAAGCCGCAGCTGAGCGTCCGTGGACGTTCTACGGCCAGCTCGCCGAAACCCAACTCGGCCGCGATAGCTCGCTCGAATTCACCGCGCCGGAAATCACTGACGATTCCGTCACGCGCTTTATCGAACGATACCCTGCCGCCCGGCGCGCCGCCGCGCTCGCGCAACTCGGCCGCCTCTCCGAAGTCGAATCCGAAATGCGCCGCCTACACGCGGACATCGATCCTGCGGATGACCGCACCTTCCTTGCGCTCGCAATCTCACTGCAAGCGCCCGCCGCGCAACTCCGCGCCGCCGAATACGGGGGCCGCGACACCGCCGCAGGCTTCTGCCCGACAACATCATTCGAACCGGAAAACGGTTTCTCACTCGACCGCGCGCTGCTCTACGCAATCGTGCGCCAAGAGAGCTACTTCAACCCGAAAGCCGTCAGCGTCTCCAACGCTCGCGGCCTGATGCAGCTTCTGCCATCGACCGCACGCGACATGGATCGCAGCCACAATTATCGCCGCGCGCCTGCGCCGTTGTTTGAGCCGGGCCTCAACATGCGTCTCGGCCAAGATTACCTTCAGTGGCTGATGACCGAGTTTCACAATGACGGCGATCTCGGCCGCGTCTTCGCCGCTTACAACGGCGGCCCAGGTTGGCTTTCACGCTGGCTCGCGACGCAACCCGCCGATCTAGACCCGCTGCTCGTGCTCGAAATGATGCCGCGCGCCGAAAGCCGCGACTATGCCGAGCGCTCGCTCTCGCACCTGACGCTCTGCCGCAAACGCTACGGCCAACCAACGCCGGAGATGGATCGCCTCGCCGCCGGCGGCCCGGCGCTCTACACCCCGCTCGATCAGCGCACGGCCCAGCGCTAATCAGCGCTTCGCCAGCTCGACCGGATCTGCGCCCAGGAAATAACGCGCCATCATGCCAACGCTCGCAGCGGCATTGGGCGCGTAGCGATACTTGTCGGCGCTGGTGACAGCTTCAGTGTCAAGAAACACCAGTCGCTTGCCGCCAATCCGGCGCACAAGATCGATGTCTTCGTTCGCGACATCGCGATAGCCGCTCAGGCCATCATACAAAAAGCGCGAAACCAGCAACCCCTGATCGCCATGCGGCAGCTTCATCACGTTCGCGCGCAACCGGGCCCAGAACAACAAACCCTTCGCAGACTTATCGTCGAACGCCAGCTTAAACGTTGCTGCGCGTTTGCGCGCTTCATTGAATTGCAAGAAGAGTCCCACCTCTTCCGTCCAGCCGCGTGCGAGCACGGTTTGCGGATGCAGGATCAGTAGCCACTTGCCCTTGGCGCGGGCGATGCCGTTAAGCAATTGCTTGGCGCGGCCTGGCTCACCGGAGATCAGCGTGCAGCCCGCGGCGTCAGCAATCTCCAACGTCTCATCGCGCGAGCCGCCGTCGCTCACGACCACTTCGCGGATCAGGCTTTCCTGCATCCCATCAACCAAAGGCGCCAGGGCACGCGGCAGATGCCGCGCGCTATCCAGCGTCGGGATGATCACAGAAATGGGGCCCGCCATGCGCGCAATCACGCCAACAGCCGCGAGTCTTGTAAAGCAGGAACAACGGTGACGCGGTTTTTTGCGCGCTAACCTTAAGCGCCGGCCGCTGCTTGCGGCCGATTGTTAGGCGCCGCTGCCTGCGGCGCAGGCGCTTGTTGCGCAGGCGGCGCCGTTGGCGCGGGCGGTGTCGCAGGCGTTTGCTGGTTCGCTGCCGTTTGCGCAGCCTGTTCGGTCATGCGCGTGCGCATGCGCTCAATGAAGCGGCCCATGAGATCGGTACGCGCCACCGCGCGCGCGACGTCGCGTATGGCCGCCCCATCAGCATTAATGCCAGCGGCGACAACCTCGAAGGCATCCGCCTCCGGCGTATTCGCCATGTCGCCGGCATATTCGCGATATAGCGCCTGCACGCCCGGCTCATCGCCCGCCAGCGTCAGCGCGACGCCTGTGCGCAGCACGACTTGGCGATTGTGCTCATCCAACGGCTGCGCACGATTGCGCCCCGCAAGTAAAGTCCGCAGCTCCACCGCCGCCCGTTGCCAATCACGCGCCCGCCACGCCGCTTCCGCGCGAACCCGCTGCGCATCTTCGCTGCGATCCCGCTCGACCAACTCCGTCGCCCCATCAAGGCGCCCAAGATCAAGCAACGCCCGCGCTTCCAGAAGCCGTCGATCCGCTTGCAGAGCTTGCGGCACGTTCGGCTGACGCGAACCGGCAAGCGCCACCAGAGCGCGATCCGGCTTGTGGTCCATCAAATAAATCGCCGCGAGATCAGCTGCGACTTGCGCCTTGCCGACACCCTGCAAGCGCTCATCCACCTGGTGCTGCAGCAATTGCGCTGCCTGCTCCAGCAGATCCACGTGCACCAGCCGTCCCGCGAGCAAGCGCACGATGCGATCGCCATTGGGTCCAACCGGCGTCAGGTCGCTGAACTCGTAGAACAGCCCCAGTGCTTGGATCGGCTCAAGCTGATCGGCCTCGCCATCGAGGAAGAGCCGCTCGAACAACGTCGACATATCCGCGCGCAATTGGCGCGCAGCCGGATCTGTCGGGAAACGATCAGCCGCAATCCGCATGGTCGCGAGCGCGTCGCGCCAGCGGCCCAGCTCGGAATAGGTTTCTCCGAGCATGCCAACGATCGTCAACTCGGTTGAATCGCCGCGCCAGCGGAAGCGCAACGCTTCCAGCGGTTCAACCGCGTCCACCGCGCGCATAACGCCCGTAGCGCGACGAATGCGGATCGCCTGCACGCGCGCGCGCACCGCCGTTTCTTCGTCGTTCGTGCGGCTAAGCTCATCCAACATCGTCAGCGCACGCGTCGGGTCGCCTCGCGCGTCGACGATGCGCGCTTCCATCAAACGGGCCTGCAGCCGCAGCGCTTGGTCTGGCGCTTCGGCGCCCGCCGCGCGCGCAGCCGCTTCGGCCGCCGCGTAGTCGTTCAGCTGCATCGCCGATTCAGCGAGCGCCATTTGGAAACGCGCGCGCCATGCCGACGGGTGCTCTTCCAGACCACCCGCGCCACGCTCCAGCTCGCGCCGCGCGTCGGCCCAATTCTGCTGCTTCGCTGCCGAATAGCCGCGCCACAGCGCGGCCGATGGATTGTTGATCAGCGCCGAAGCCGTCAGATCCGCTTGAGCCGCATTAACACGGCCCATCATCACGTTGGCCGCGCCGCGCAACAGCCGATACTCAGGATCGATCTCGACCAGCTCGCCCTGGTTGATCGCCACGATGCGCAACGCGCCAAGCGCCTCAGCGGCAAATTCGTTTTCGAGCAAATAGCGCGCAAGCGCCATGCGCGCTTCGACGGGCGCGCCCTCCTGCACACCTTCATCGGCGGCGCGGCGCGTCAGTTCGTCAATGCGCTGACGCACCTGCACCAGATTGGTGGCGCCCTCCGCATGCATCGGCGTGCCGCCCGCACCGTCCTCCATCATCGCCGCGCTGACATCGGCGGCGAGTTGTGATTGGTCCGGCGCCGCTGCAGCAATCAAACCATCGCCGCGCGAAACCGTCAGCACGCCATCCGCGTAAATGGCCGACACATCATCGGCACGCGGTTCAACGACAGCACCATGCGCAGCAGGAAGGATCGCGGCCTCAAGCGTGGCACGGCGCGTATCAACGCCGCGCGCAGGGCCGCCAAGCATCGCCACCGCGATGCGATCGCCAATTTCCGGATCGTTGATCCAGCGCACCACACCTTCGCGTCCGAACCGCACGGTCATGCGGCCACGGCCATCCGGATTGACTTCGCGCGTCAGCTGCGCGGCCGCTGCCGGAGTCGCACGCGCTGAGAGCGTGAATGTCCATGCGTTTTCGTCGGCGCTGGCGGAAACTTGCACTTCAGGCGGCGCCGGCACGCGCAGACCGATAATGCCCTGCCCCTGAACAACTTGAATGTCTTCGTGACGCGGTCCAACGCGGCTGACGCCGCTCAGATCCATGCGCCCCGACGCATCAAACACAAGCCAGATCGCTTCACCACGACGGAACGCCGCCGCACGCGCCGCTGCAGGCCACGTCACCGTGATCCGCGT
>JBEBHI010000297.1:0-2117 GCA_040080935.1 Terricaulis sp. | reverse complement strand
CACCAAGCGCGTCATCGGCGTGCGCGGGGCGCGCGGCAACAATCTGCAGAACATCGACGCCGACATTCCCATCGGCGTGTTCACCTGCGTCACCGGCGTGAGTGGCGGCGGCAAATCCACGCTTGTCATTGAGACGCTCTACAAAGCCGTCGCCCGCAACTGGCACGGCGCCGGCGATTTGCCCGCCGAGCACGACAAGATCGAAGGCCTCGAGCACATCGATAAGATCATCGACATCGATCAGTCGCCGATCGGCCGCACGCCGCGCTCAAACCCCGCGACCTACACCGGCGCCTTCACACCGATCCGCGATTGGTATGCAGGCCTTCCAGAATCCAAAGCCCGCGGCTACGGCCCCGGCCGCTTCTCATTCAACGTCAAAGGCGGCCGCTGCGAAGCATGCCAAGGCGACGGCGTCATCAAGATCGAGATGCACTTCCTGCCGGACGTCTACGTCACCTGCGATACTTGCAAAGGCAAACGCTACAATCGCGAGACGCTCGAAATTCTCTACAAGGGCAAGTCGATCTCCGACGTGCTCGACATGACCGTCGAAGAAGGCGCCAACCTCTTCAACGCTGTCCCGTCGATCCGCGACAAACTCGAAACCCTAAAGCGCGTCGGCCTCGGCTACGTTCACATCGGCCAACAAGCGACAACTCTCTCGGGCGGCGAAGCGCAACGCGTGAAGCTGTCCAAAGAACTCAGCAAACGCGCCACCGGCCGCACGCTCTACATTCTCGACGAACCCACCACCGGCTTGCACTTCCAAGACACCAAGAAGCTCCTCGAAGTGCTTCACGAGCTGGTCGACAACGGCAACACCGTCCTCGTCATCGAGCACAATCTCGACGTCATCAAAACCGCCGACTGGATCCTCGATCTCGGTCCCGAAGGCGGCGACGGCGGCGGCAAGATGGTCGCTGTCGGCACGCCGGAAGATGTCGCCAAAGTCAAAGCCAGTCACACCGGCCGCTATCTCGCCGAAGCCCTAAAACGCCACAGCGAACGCGGCGCCGCGCAAAAGCCGAAGCTGAAGGCTGCAGCCGCCGAAGCGTCCGCGCCCAAAGCGACCAAGCGAAACGGAAAGAAGACCGCGACCGGTTAGGTCGCGGCCGCCGCCTTTTCGATCTTGCCTTCTTCGAGCGCGGCCTGAACGGCGCGCGTCTCGACGCCGAACCAAAGCACGTAGAACACGATCGCCACGGCGTAGATCAGCAATTGCCCGGCGATATAGAGCGCGGTGCTCAGCGGCGTTGCGAACAAGTTCTGCGCCGCTTGCAAACTCGCCTGTTCGTATTGGCGCATGAAGGCATCCGGATCGCTCTGCATCAGCGTCCAATCGAGGCCGCTGAAAATCTGCGCATAGTACGAGCCCAGCACCACGCCGCTCACGATCGTGATGACAATGATGTAAATCACGAAGAGCAGGAAGTACGCACCGAACAACGCCCAAAATCTGCCGCTCGATACCTTCCACGCTTTGAACGGCGCGAATTCGCCAATCCCGATGGACGTCGCTGTCGCCGGCGAAAGCCGCACGGTCGTGTAGAGCCAAGCTGCGAGCAAGACAGGTACCGCCGCCAGCGTGATCCATGCCCCAACGTCACCCGCGGCGCTCGCAACCAGTCCAACCACAAACGTCGCTACGAAGAAGATGATGCAGCTGACGATCGAATAGACGAGCCAGAACCAATACGTCCCGTACGCCCGCCACATGTCCGCGCCAAAATGCAGATTGAGCGGCGCGCTTTTATCGCCGCGAAGCATCCAGCGCACACACGCGGACTCATACGCAGCGAACACAATGAACAGCAGGAACACCCACACGAACACGACCGGAATGAGCAGGAACAGACCGCTCATGTTTGGCGGCATCTCTGTCGAGGTTTGGCCATTCGCCTGCGCCGCAGCGACCTCATTGTACCACGTCATGAACGACGGACCGCCGAGCAAGAGCCAAGCGATGCCCACCAGAGCGGCGTAAGAAACGATCAGCGCGATGGCGTAGAACACCGAGGCGCCCAGCAGCACGCCGCCGTTCTCGCGTTTCTTGAAGGAGAAGAAAGTCGCGTTCAGAGACTGTCTATCGGCCATGTCGTTCCCCCGTTCTGGCG
>JBEBHI010000296.1:0-2118 GCA_040080935.1 Terricaulis sp. | reverse complement strand
TTGCTGCGTTTCCGTTTGATTAACGTTTCAGGCTTGAACCGGTCGTTAACCGAACTGCTGACCTATCGCTCAGATGGGATTTACCTCACGCGTTGCGCGTTCAGCGCTGCTTGCCGTTTGCTCAGTCGCCGCCATGACCGCCCCGATCGCGGCGCCATTGGCCTATGCGGGCACGCGCATCAAAGACATCACTGACTTCGAAGGCGTCCGCGAAAACCAGCTCGTCGGTTACGGCCTCGTCGTTGGCCTCGCCGGCACCGGTGACTCGCTACGGAACTCCGCGTTCACGCGCCAAAGCTTGGAGGCAATGCTCGAGCGTCTCGGCGTCGCCGCCGCCGGCGCTAACCTCAACACACGCAACGTCGCTGCCGTGATGGTGACTGCGAACCTGCCGGCCTTCGCCTCGCAAGGCTCGCGCATCGACGTCACCGTCTCCGCACTCGGCGATTCACGCAGCTTGGCTGGCGGTCAATTGCTCGTGACCCCGCTCATGGGCGCGGACCAACAGGTTTACGCCGTCGCGCAAGGCCCGCTGGCGATCGGCGGCTTCGCTGCATCCGGCCAATCAGGTTCCTCGGTCACGCGAGGCGTGCCAACCGCAGGCCGCATCGCCTCTGGCGCATTGGTTGAACGCGAAATCCACTTCGACATCGCCGCGCAACAAGAACTGCGCCTGGCTTTGCGCAACCCGGACGTCACCACCGCCCAGCGCATCGCTGGGGCGATCAATCACCTCGTCGGCTCCGACGTGGCGCGCGCCACCAATCCCGGTTCCGTCGTGCTGACCCGCCCGGCCGAGTATGCCGGCGACATGATTTCGCTAATCGGTCAGATCGAAAACCTCGAAGTCGAAGTCGACACCGCCGCGCGCATCGTCATCGATGAAAGCTCCGGCATCGTCGTGATGGGCGAGAACGTGAAGGTCTCAACCGTCGCGATCGCGCAAGGCAATCTCACCATCTCGATCCAAGAGGATCCGTTCGTTAGCCAGCCCGCGCCGCTTTCGCGCGGCGAAACCGTCGTCGTTCCCTCAACCAACGTGAACGTTGAAGAGGAAGAAGGCGGCCTCGTCATGGTGCCGGGCGGCGTCCCGCTACGCCAACTGGTCAACGGCCTCAACGCACTCGGCGTCACACCGCGCGACATGATCTCGATCTTGCAGGCGCTCAAAGCCGCCGGCGCGATCCAGGCCGAAATCGAAGTGATGTGATGACCGGCCCGATCGCCCTCTCCGGCGCGCCGCTGCCCATGAGCACGGCGACCACGCGCCAGACACCGCAACAAACTCAAGAAGCCGACGCGCTTCGTCGCGCCGCGGAAGAGTTCGAGTCCGTCTTCTTGTCCGAGATGCTCGGTCCGATGTTCGAGGGCCTCGACACTGAAGGCCTCGGCGGCGGCGGTATGGGCGAACAAATCTTTCGCCCCATGCTGGTCGAGCGCTACGCCGAAGCCATCAGCCACTCTGGCGGTGTCGGCATCGCGGACAGCGTCGTGCGCGAGTTCATGCGCATGCAGCAATCGCAAAACCCGCCCGACGCGGAGCCCACTGCGATCACTCTTTCACCGGAGGACGCCGATGGCGCTCATCGCTGACGACGCCGCTCATCGGGTCGAACAATTGCTGATGATGACTGAGCGCCTGGCGGCACTGGCCGCGGAAGACACGCGCCGCATCGAGGCGCGCGTGCCCCTCCTCGAAGCTGAAAGCGATGAGAAGAACCGGCTGGCAAACGCTTACCGCCTCGAACTCGCGCGGATCAAACAGGACTACGCGCTCATCCAAACAGCGCCACCCACACTGCTCGACCGGCTGCGCCAGAGCACCGTCGCACTGCACAAAGTTCTGGATGCGCACGAGCTCGCACTCAACGCGGTAAAGGTCGTGTCCGAAGGCTTGGTGCATGCGATGGCCGAAGAGGTCGTCCGCCAACGCGGCAGCGGCGCCAATTACTCCGCCAAAGGCGCGCTCGATACACACGGCGGCCCGAGCCCAACAGTGCTCGATCGCAGTGCTTAATGAGCGCCGCGGATAAACCCTGATCCGGCGACAACTTCGCCTTTCCTGTAATTCATCTTGCTCCGTGACTTTTCTGCCGGTTTGGTAGGCGTGCAGGCGGT
>JBEBHI010000295.1:0-2125 GCA_040080935.1 Terricaulis sp. | reverse complement strand
CGGGCGTCGGCGCATCTTCCGCGGGCAGGTGCTCCAGCGGAGGCGTGATGGGTTTGTCGGCGCCGCTCATCGAGTCGTCAGTGTATCTTCACAAATGGGGTTGGGCGCGGCCTGATCCCAGAGAGGGGCAAGACAGGTCGTCCTGCGGCCCCGCGCCCCCTGGACGGGAAAGGCGGCTCCCGCCACGGTATCCACATGAAAAACCTCAACCGCATCGAGGAGCCCCAGGCGGAGACCCGCTTTGAAGCGCTCGATCCAGACGATTGCAAGACGATGCTCGACGTCCGCGCCGGCGTCGATGAAATCGACCGCATGCTGGTCGCGCTCATCACCCGCCGCCAAGGCTATATGCACGCCGCAGCCCGCATAAAGCCCAGCCGCGACGTGGTCCGCGACGAAGCCCGCATCAATCAAGTGCTGGCCAACGTGAAGGCCGAAGCCGAGCGCATGGGCCTGTCCTGGGCCATTGCCGAGCCGGTCTGGCGCGAGATGATGGAACGCTGCATCGCTCACGAATTTGATGTCTGGGACGCCACACGCGTCTGAGCATCTGCAGCAGCGGGCTGACGGCTAGCCTTTCGCCGTGTTAACCAAGCCCTGGCTGGGAGGGCGTCGTCCGGGTTGGGTGATGACGCACAAGATGATCTTAAGGGTTCGCGCTTGGCGCGAGGCAGCGCCGCGCTATGCAAGCATGCAAGGCGCGTCGTGGCGGCGAGTCCGTACCAATGCTAAGTCCTTGAGCTTACGCGCGGGGACTGGCGTATGAGATGGTTTCTTGGACTACTGCTGGTGATCGCGCTCGTCTTGGGCGCGCTCTTCGCTGTCGGCACTTTTCTTCTTCCGAACACGCTTGAGGTGACGCGCACCGTAACGGTCGAGCGTCCGCGCGCAGCCGTGTTCGCCATGGTGAACGATCTGAAGATCGCCAAGGAATGGTCGCCGTACTACGCGCGTGATCCGGACGCCGACTACACTTTCTCCGGCGAACCTGGCGCGGGCCAGACCATGCGCTGGTCGTCGGACGTCCGCGAAGTCGGTTCTGGCCGGATGTCGATCGTTAGCTCAATTCCCAACGAGGAAGTGCAGAGCATCCTTGAGATGGGCGAGCGCGCAACCCTTAACGCACAGATGATCCTGCGCACCGTCGAAGGCGGCACCGCCGTCGCGTGGACGGTTACGGCCGAATGCGGCGCCGGCTGGATCAACGTGCCGTGCCGCTACATGAACCTCATCCTGCGCGGCGTGATCCAAAAGGAGCTCGACAGCGGCTTGTCGCGTCTGAAGACGCTTGCTGAGCAACTGCCGGACGTGAACTTCGAAGCCCTAAACCCGCAATTCGATGAAATCGAAGCGCAGCCGTTCGTCTATTCGGTGGTCGAAACTGCAGCGAGCAATCCCGAAGAGATCGAGCGCGCGGAAGCCCTCGGACTCGACCAAGTTCGCCGCTTTATGAGCGAATATCAGCTTACGCCCGCCGGCCCGCTGACGCGCGTCGTTACGGAGCAAACCGCCGAGCGCATGACCTACCGTGTCGGCTACCCATACTCCGGCGCCCGTCCGCTCACAGTCGTCGGCGTGCAAGTCGGCGAGACGCCATCAGGCCAAGCCATGCACGTTCTCGTCGAAGGAGATCGCGCCAATGTCGGCGCCGCGTATGCGCAGATGGACGCCTATCTGCAGGCACACCGCATTCCGAAGCGCGAAGACGCGCTCCCGTGGCACACCGTCATTAATGCGGGCGACGCCGCGGGGGCGTCGCGCATTGAGATCTTCATGCCGCTCCAGTGAGCTGAGCGAAGAGGCACAAAGCAAAAGGCCCGCGGGAGCGATCCCGCGGGCCTTAGCATTTTCAAAGCTCAGACGACTTAGTCGTTGACCTTCAGGTTCACGGCCTTCGGACCTTTGCCCTTGGTGTCGGGCAGGGTCTGGAAGTTGACCTTTTGGCCTTCGACCAATTGCGTGAGGCCAGCGCGCTCAACAGCACTGACGTGGACGAACACGTCCGCACCACCGCCGTCCGGCGTGATGAAGCCGAAGCCACGCGCGCCGTTGAAGAACTTCACGACGCCATCCTGCGGATCGCCGAGCGGTGCACGCGGGGGACGATCGCCGCCGCCGAGCGGGC
>JBEBHI010000294.1:0-2129 GCA_040080935.1 Terricaulis sp. | reverse complement strand
TACTGTTGAGATCGTAATTTGCGGCAGCATAAACTAAACGCACAGTTGTAACCAATGCAATTGCGCCGCCACGCGGACCCGAGACCACGGCTTCTGTAAGCCGACAATTGGCGTAGTGGCGCCAGTGTCGGATGCAAACACAAATCGCGAGGTGCGTGGGCGCGCCTCGAGGATCGCCCGCGCGCCGGGGCTCAAGACGATGATCTTGTCGCCGTTCTTGGCGCGCAAGTTGCGCAGACGAATGACGCCGCGCTCGGAATCGAATTCGTCCCAAGTGAGGGCGGCAATCTCGTTCTTGCGGGCGCCTGTCAGCAGCAGCACGCGAATAACGTCCGCGAAGGTTGCGCTGATGCGGGCGCGCGCTTGCAGTGTATCAAGTGTCGCCAGCAGCCGCGCCGCTTCCGCTTCTGACAGGAAGCGCTCGCGTTTGACGTCGGCAATTTTTCGGACGCCCGCGGCCGGATTGTGATCGATGAGGCCGCGCGCCTTCGCCCAGGCGAGACACGCTGCAAACGTGGTGATGGCGGCGCGGGCGGCGGCGCGGCCACCCCGCACGATGGCGCGCCCGCGGGCGCCGGTGCGGATGTCGGCGGCGGTGGCCCCTTCGGCGATGTCGGCTTGCGCCCGCTCGATGTCGGTCGCCTTCAAGCTGGCGACGACGCGTTTGCCCAGAAGCGGGGCGATGTGGCGGTTGAGGCGGCTGGCGTCGTGGGCCCAGGAGCTGGCGCGCTTATTGGGGGCGGCGGCGGGGCCCTCGCGCAGCCACCGTATAATAAGGTCGCTCACCAGGAGCCGGTCGGCGGCGGCGCGCGGCGCGGGGGCTGCAGCTAGGTCTCCGGCGCGGCTGCGTCCGCGCAGGATCTCGGCGGCGGCGCGGGCGCGCTCGGTTGGGAAGTCGTGCCCATGCTCGCCGAGGGTGAAGACCCGCTGGCGCCCGGCCTCGAGGCACTTGAAGCGGTAGCTCTTCCGGCCGGAGGGATGCACCCGCACCATAAAGCCGGGGAGGCGCGCATCGAAGACGTCGAAGCGCGCGGGCTGCGCCTTCAACGCCTCGACTAGGCGCTTCGTCAGAATGGGGCGGGGCGGTCGGGCCACTGGGTCTGCGGGTACACTGCGGGTACAATGCCGCAGCAAGTCGCGGCCACTTCGAGCCACATGAAGCTGGGCCCAACATGCGAAA
This sequence comes from Terricaulis sp., assembly GCA_040080935.1. GTDB lineage: Bacteria > Pseudomonadota > Alphaproteobacteria > Caulobacterales > Aquidulcibacteraceae > Vitreimonas. The sequence goes on along the minus strand of JBEBHI010000294.1, from coordinate 949 downwards.
AAGCCCAGTGTTTGCGCTGCTTTATCGACGTCCAGCCACGTTCGGGACAAACCGGGAAAACACGCGACCCTCTCTTTTACACGGAGAGGGTCGGGGGTTCGATCCCCTCACTGCCCACCATTCTACGCTCGCGAAGCGAGGGTAGGATGCCCTTGGTAGCCTTGGCGCAGGAGGGCTGGGGATGCCACTCGCGAGCTTCGGATGGCTTACGCCGTGAGTTTTGCCGGAATGACGTGTCCGGCCCGTTCGCGCTTGTCCCAGAAGGGTGCTAACCTGCGAGTCATGCACCGGATTTTCCTCCGGACCGGATTTGCCGCCGCGGCCTTCCTGGCTTTGGTGGGCTGCGATCAATTGAGCGCTGTGGGGCTAGGGCCTCGGCCCGCAGTGTCCGCGCCGGTCAACGAGCCGGCGCCTCAAGCGGTCGCTGATTTCCGCCCACTCGCAGGGACCATCTACGCCGATTTTATCGGTGGTGAGGGCGCCCGTTACAGCCCTGAGCAATTGGGCTTCAACGCGGCCGATCGCGAGCGGCTGCGTCGGACCATGGCTGCGCCGGTTGTAGGGCGTCTGGAACAGGGCGGGGGCGCGGAAGCGCTCGTTTTTAGAGGCTGCGCTGCCGGTGGTTGCCAGGACGGCGCGTCCGTTATCGCAATCGACACGGCGACGGGCGCGGTCTTTGCGGCCCTGCGGGATGAGCATGGCAGCGAGGTTCTCGCGCCGAATGACCGTGTGGAAGCCCTTCTGCGCCTCAACTCGCCGACCCGCGCTTGGGACGATCCAGCGGCAATGCAGACCGCTTCGACAGAGACGGCCAACCCTTAACGGCCAACCGGTACAGCCCTTGCTTTGCGGGCCAGATCGCGCGCTTGACCGGGTGAACGGCTTAGCCTAACTCCGGCGCCTTCTCGCGAAATGGTACGCGGGTGTAGCTCAGTTGGTTAGAGCGCCG
>JBEBHI010000155.1:0-8311 GCA_040080935.1 Terricaulis sp. | reverse complement strand
GATAACCGGCATAATTGTCATCAACGTCGATTTCGCCGTCGAACGACCAGCCGATATCGGCGCGGCCGTACCAGCCTTCAGTGGCGTTGGCGACGCCAGTACCTGCGCCGGCCAAAATCGCCGCGAGCGCCAATGTGCGCTTCAATTTCCCTTGCTTAGCCATCCCCGTTTTTCTCCCCGAGTGCGGCCGCGTCCGCGGCCGATCTGAAAAAAGCTTAGGGCGCGCCTGCCTCATTTCAACCAAAATCGAGGTCCGGCGTGCACTGCGCGATCCGGTGTGCGTTGCGGACACACCCAATTGCGTAACGCATATTTCGCGCGGTATCGCGGCGCGCAGATACTCAGGCGCTGCGGCCGCATCCGTTGAGCGTGCGCCCGTCGATCACGAGATCGACGCTTGTGGGGTAGGTTTCACCGCTCATCGCGTCTTCGCATGGCGAGCGACGGATGGTGATGGAAAGCGTGTGCCCATCGGTTTGGGTTTCGTAGCGCGTTGCGCCTTCGGTGGGGGACGTTGGGTTCGCGCGCGGAAATTCGATCAGTGTTTGGCCGTAGTCGAGCAGCGCGACGATTCGGTTCTGCGTGTAGATGTCGACGATCCAGCCAGGCTCTTGGCCGACGGCGCGGAAGTCGACGCCGGCCGCGCGCGCGGCGTCCCACGCCGGCATTTGCGCGAGCGCGGATTCTGTCGTCGGCGCTGACTCCGCGGTTGCGGGCGGCGGCGCATCTTGCTTGGCGGGTTCGGCTGTGCAGGCGGCCAGAGCCGCGACGAGGATCAAAGCGCGCATTCTGTCTCTCCCGAAAATGAAAACGCCGCCACGCGTGAGCGTGACGGCGTCTTCGTTCAAATCACGCCAATTAGCCTTGGAAAGCGCTGATATACACTTCCACTCGGCGGTTTTGGGCGCGGCCGGAATCGGTCTCGTTCGAGGCGACCGGCTCACGTTCGCCGTGGCCTTCCTTCAAGAGGCGGACGCTTTGCACGCCACCGCTTTGCAGCAGGCTTGCGACGTTGTCGGCACGGCGTTGCGAGAGGTTGAGGTTGTACGCGTCGTCGCCGACTGAGTCAGCGTGGCCGATAACGTCGACCGTGGTTTGGTCATACGTGCGGAGCACCGCGCCGGTGTCGCGCAGGGTGCCAGTGAATTGGCTCTTCACGGTGTCACGGTTGAAGTCGAACGTGAGGTCGGCCGGGAAGATGAGACGGATGCGCGATTGGCTGACGCGTTCGACGCCAACGCCGGTGCCGGCGAGACGCTCGCGCAAGTTCTGATAGGTGCGATCCATGTAGTTGCCGATCGCGGCGCCGCCGAGCGCGCCGATGCCGGCGCCGATCATGGCGTTGCGACGATCGTCGCCGCCAGCGAGCGTGCCTGCAGCTGCGCCAACGATGGCGCCGATGATAGCGCCGTTTGCGGTGCGGTTCGGTTCGCGTTCGCCTGTGACCGGATCAACGGTGCTGCAGCCGACGACCAACATGAGAGCAGCGAGCGCTGCAGAAGCTTTGCGGAACATGGATTCCCTCCAGTGAAAAAGACTGAGCGCGGTTACGGCCCGATCCGGTCGGGAACATGGCGCCGGCGTTATGAGTCTGCGCTGAACGCGGAACTCAGTCGGGGGTTCCCGACGTCGAGTAACGACGTAGGCGTGCGATTTGATCCATCAACACGCTATCCACAGGCGCGGCGATGGCGTTGAGGTTAAGGCTCGGATCGCCTGACACGCGATAAGTCATTGTAAGTTTCGCGCCGTTGGCGAACGGGGCGACGGTGAAGGTCATGACACCGCTTACGCCCATCTCCTGGAGCGGGCCTAAGCCGCCGATGGTGCGCAGTGTCCGCACGCCTTCGGTTTCCATGACGGCGACGACGCGCATGTGCTCCACCGATTGATGATTGCCCCAGCGTTCGCACCAACATCCGCCAGCGCGTGCGTCGAGCCGGAGGTTTGATGCATTGCCGGAATAAGTGTGCGCAGGATTCCACCAGCGACCGACCTGCGTGAGGTTGCGCCATACGTCCGCGGGCCGGGCGGCGATCTCCACTTCGGTCTGGATGACGAAGCTCGATGCCGAGGAGGCGGCCACTTCGGCCTGGGCGGCGGGCGCGAACATCAGGGCGACTGCCACGAGAACGAAGGAAAATGGGCGCATTGGCTTCTCCTTGAATGATCGTTCAACGCCTCTTTGAGCGGCCGTTCAAGGCGTTGGTCCGTCTTAACCAAAGTTCAGGGGGCAATTGTCACAATGGCTTCCGATTTGACGACGGTTGCCGCGCCCCCCGTGCTCGACCGCGCCAAGCGCGCCCGCGCCTTGGCGAATGTCGGACGTGCGCGGATTTCCAACACTTGGCTGCGGCTTAGCGCGTGCGCGATCGTCGCGGCTGTCGCGACCTCGATTGTTGGGTCGCTCGCGCCGCTGTTTTGGTGGGCCGGACTTGTCCCGGTCATCCTGTTTGATCGCTGGATATTCCAGCGCTTGCTCAATAACTGCCTCGCCGGCGATGCGCCGCGCTCGATACCGCGCCTGCTCCTGTGGACGACGGCGCAGAGTGTGTACGGCAACATCGTCGCAGTGATGCTGTGGTTCTCGCCTTACGTGCCGGGCGAGACGCTGGCGATCATCTATATTTTCGGCGGCCTCGCGAACGCGGCGGCGACGTTGCGCTCTTCCGTGTCGCTTTCGATTGCAGGCGCGGGATCGACGATCGCGTTTTTGCTCGGCTTGCCGGTGGCTGACTATCTCATCAACGGCGCGCGCAATCCGCTCGATCTGATGCCGCTGATGGGCGGTTTGTTGTTGTTGGCGTTCGGCGTCAACCTTTGGAAGAGCTTGCTGGCTTCGGACGCGGCGCAGCTTGAGGCTGAGGCTGCGGTGCTGCGCGAACGCCAAGCTGCGGTGGCCGCTTCGGCCGCAAAAAGCAGCGTAATTCAGCGCATGAATGACGAATTGCGCACGCCGATGTCGGCGTTGGCGGGGGCTGCGGAGCATTTGCGCCGCGCCGCGCAATCACCGCAGGCGCGCGCGCATATCGCGACGATCGTGCAGGCGGGTGAAGTGTTGCGCTTGGTGTTGAACGATCTTTCCGATCTTGATCGCTTGGAGAATGGGCAGTTGCGCATCGAGGCGCGAGCTGCCGATCCGCGCGAGGTGCTGCGCGGCGTCATCAGCGCATTTCGCGCCGCGGCGCAGGACAAGGATCTTGAGCTCTTCGTTGATGTCGATCCGGCCACGCCGGAATTGTTGGAGATCGATGCGGCGCGTGTGCGGCAAGTGCTGTTCAACCTGCTCGCGAATGCGATCCGCTTCACGACGCATGGCGGCGTGCGCGTGCGCATGAGTGCGCAGCCGATTGGTGGCACGCTGGCGCGTCTTTCTGTGGTTGTCGCCGACACTGGCGCCGGCATGTCGCGCTCGCAGCTGGCGCTGATCTTTGGGCGCGAGCGGCTTTGCGCAGAGGGCGAAGGGCCGGGGCTTGGGTTGGCGATCTCATTGCGCTTGTCCAAGCTGATGGGCGGTAAGCTCACGGCTAAGAGCGAACTCGGCGAAGGCTCGGTGTTCGCGTTCAGCCTCGATGCGCCGATCGCGGCGTCGCAGGCCAGCTCCGCCGCTTAAACGGCCTCCCGCTTGTGGCCCGCTTGACGGTTTTGTTTGGTCATGTTTTGCTATTGCGAGTGATTTGCAATAAGGAGCGCGCCTGATGTTCGCGGTGGCAGCCCTGCTGGGTCCCTCAGACCATGCGCCGACAGCCCCGGCGCTCCGATTGATTGGCGCGGCCCCGCTTGCGGCTTTGATGGCGGCGGCGCGCGTGGAATTGGGGCGAGAGCGTGCGTCCTCCTGTTGCGCTGACGCCCCGAACTCCGCCCTCGCCTGCGGTTCGGCCCCGCGGTCGAGGGCGGAGCGCCGTTAGGCCCAAGTCGTTATTCCGGGCAATGCGATAGCATCGAACCCGGAATCCAAAGGCCAACACACAGTTGGTAGCCCCTGGATTCCAGGTTCGACCTTCGGTCGCCCTGGAATGACGAGCGGACGCTGGTGCACGCCGCATTCCAAATTGGCGCGAGGTTAGCGCAGAAATTTTGCGAGCTTGCGCGCGAGTGATGCGCTGTCGCGCGTCTCGCATTCCCAGATCACCAGCGTCGCCCATTCATCGGCGCGGAGTGTTTTCAGTGTGGCGCAATCGCGCGCGACGTTGCGGCTGATCTTGGCGCGCCAGTAGGCGGCGTTGTCTTTCGGTTGGCGCGCGCCGCGTTTGCAATCGTGGCCGTGCCAGAAGCAACCGTGCACGAAGATCGCTTTGCGCATCGCGCCGAAGACGAGGTCGGGTTTGCCGGGTAGCGATGCGCCGTTGAGGCGATAGCGGCGTGCGTAGCCGAGGTCGCGGACTGCGGCGCGCACTTTGAGTTCGGGCTCGGTGTCGCGCGATTTGACGGCGCGCATCACCGCGGAGCGTTTGACCGGATCGAAAACGTCGGCGCGCACTTAAGCGCTCTTGCGCGCTGCCGCTGCGCCTGAGAGCGGCGCCAACAGATGTTGCGAGAGCCAGCGCACGACCGGCACGCACACGGCGTCGCCAACCAAATGCAGCGCGGCGGTTTGGCCGCTTGGCAGCGGGTAGTGTTCGGGAACGCCCATCAGACGCGCGGCCTCGCGCGGTGAGAGCAGGCGCGAACGCAATTGTTTGCCTTCGACGAAGAGCAAGAGTTGACGGCTGGAGCCGCCTGTCGGCGTGCGCAAACAGCCGGCGAGCCCATCAAATCGCGCTTCCGCGCGTTGCACACGTTCGCCGTGTTCGATGCGGATTCGGCGGAAGACGGCGCCGACTTCACGGCGTCCGCTTTCTTGCAATGCTTCGAGGCGCGCGCGTTGGAGCGGGCTCATTTGCGAGACGAGCTTGGCGGTTTGTTCGTCGCTGTTCCAGGCGTCGCTGTGCTCGTCGAGCATGTCAGTGAGGCGGGTGTTGCGTTTTGCTGGCGTGTCGAGGCGCCACCAGATGTGACGCTTGCGCAGCGCATCGGGCAGGCGCGCGATGACATTGCGCAAGCTTTGCGAATGGAAGGGCTCGCTCGGTCCGGACGCGACGAGATGCGGCGGCGGGTTGCGTGTGGCGATGATGAAGAGGCGCGGGCGCGATTGCGGTGTGAACAGAGCCGCGTCGATCTCCAGCGCGCCAGCGCGATAGCCGAGATCATCGAGCGCGTGGATGAGGGCGGCGAAGTCGGCACCGCCGTGTGAACTCAGAAGGCCGGTGACATTTTCGAGCGCGAGCACGTCGGGCGCGCGGTCTTCGTCACCGAGTTTTTCGATCAGCGAATGGAAGCCCCAGAAGGCGCCGGAGCGGGGCGCCGCTAAACCTCTGCGGGCGCCGGCAAGCGAAAGATCCTGACATGGGAACGAGGCCCAGGCCAAAGCGGCGTTGCCGGGTAGCTTTGACGGCGTGAGCTTCCAGATGTCCCCTTCGTGCATGTCGTCGCCGGGGGGGAAGGCGGTGCGGTAGGCCTTCGCTTTTGCCGGATCGAGGTCATTGGCGAAGGCGCAGGCGAAGTCTGGCTCGAGCCCGAGCCGGGCGAGGCCCCCGCCCGCGAAAAACTCCCACAGTGGGGCGCCGGAATCACGCTGCATGGGGCTATACTAACCCCTATGAGGGTGCTGACATCTATTCGAATGGCAGGGCCAAAGGGGGAAAGCCGATGCGGACTGTGATCCGCGGTGCGCTGATCGGGCTCTTGCTGAGCGCGGCCGCACTGTCTGCATGCCAGCGCCAGGCTCCCTCGAGCGAGGAAGGGCCAACGACGCCCAGCAACGCTGAGCGCGAAGCGGAGATCGCGGCCGAAACGTTGGCGGCGCTTGGTGGTCCGGCGAATGCCGAACAGCGCGCGGCGTATGAAGGTGAGTTTCAAGCCTCTGGCGGCATCGATGCGCTCGGCAGCGCAGAGGGTGCGTGGGAGCTGACGCTGCTCAATGACTATGCGCAGTTCACGCGCACGGGTTTGAGTGAAGATGGCGGCATTCCTGGCGAGCGCGATTATCGCGCCGGCGGCATGCGCGTTGTGGCTGGGCCGCTGACGATTACGATTTCGCAGGCGCCGTGCACCGCGAGTGGCGTCGAGTTGCCGTACACGGCGAACATCTTGTTCGAGGGCGTTCCGTATCAAGGCTGCGCGCGGCGCGGCGTGATCGAAGGCGAGCGGCCGACTTGGGCTTCGGTGCTTCCCGAATTGATGCCGGCGATCAATGTCTGTTCGGCGCGCGCGAGTTCGCGTCCGGCGCGGATCACGTTTGCTTCGGCGTTGGATGAGGGCGAAGTGCTGGTGCGCGTGCGTGAAGCCAATGGCTCGCGGCGCGAGTGCATTGTCACCAATGGCGAGGTCTCGGTGTACGAGCCGCTGTCGGATGACGATCGCCGCAACGGTGAAGGCGATCCGGAGTTTCAGGCTGGCGGCGCGCGGCCTGCGGCGCGCAATTGCCGGACGGTTGAGGCGGCGGTGGATCGTAGCGGCACGCAGCTTGGCTGGCTGATCCGCGCGAGCTGCTGAGATTTGGCATTTCGATGGAATCGCTCGCGCACGTTTTCATGGCAATCTTCGGATTGCTTCTCCCGCTCGGGGTCGCCGGCTACTATTTCTGGAAGAACCATCACACAGGCTGGGTGCATCTACGCAGCGGCCCTTTCGTTGAGCGGAAAACACAGCCCGTGCTCTATTGGGGCTGCCAGATTTCCTATCTCGCAATTATGGCGATTGCGGTGATTTGGATTTCTGTTGCGGCGTTTGGATTTTGGTGGACTGGGCTCGCTGACTGACGCGAGCGGCGTTGATCTCAGCTCACGTGAAAAGCGCGTTGAGCCATTGGATGGCGCTGTCGATCACGACGAAGCCGATGCGGGCTCCGAAATAGACTGAGGCGACGGAGGCGATCGCGGCGGGGATGGTGAGCACCATCAGCAAGCCGTCGCGTTGCAGTAGAGCCAGCGCGGTCATCGCGACGGTCATGCCTGGCGGCCAGTTGGCGAACGGGATCGGCAGGATCAACACCAGCGCCATCAGCAGCGTTTGTAGGCCGACGATGATGGTCGCGGGAAAACGCGTGAGCCGCGACCAGCGCGGTTTGATGAGATATTCGACGCGCTTCAGCGACGGGATGGCGAGATGAAATGTGCGGCGTAACGCATCGCCGCTGACGCGCCAGTCGCGCACGCGCTTTGGCACCACGAGGCGGCGCGAGCCGAAGACCATTTGCAGCGCCGGCGCGAGCATCAGCACGCCGAAGATCGTCGAAATGCCTGGCACGTTCGGCACGCACATCGGCAGCGCCAGCACCAGAAGCAGCATGCCGTGGGCACGTGAATCGAGCCGGTCGATCAGTTCGCCGACGCTGACGCTTTCGCCCGGAAACGTCTCGATCAGGTCTTCGAGCAGCTCAGAAGCCGGCCGGCCATGGTTTGGCGTCGCGCCGTGATCGGCGGAAGGGGCGGGAACCGGCATGTCCATGGAATATGGGCGTCACATGGGGCGCCCGTATCGCTTTGGCGAGTCCTTTAGCGACGTTCAGACAGCATCAACCATACGAGCGTAGCCACGGTGATGCATGAAGCGCGCAATGGCGCTCCTTTTCCTGACCGTCTTTGCCTCGGCGTGCGCTGAGCGATCGCGGCCGCCTGCCGAATTGAACGGGCTTTGGAGCTCTGGCCCCGCTTCGTGCGCGGCGGGGATTGGCGTGCGCTTCGACGCCGACGCAATCAAAGTCGTCTATGAAGATGACACGCAGACGCTGTTCGATCATCCACGTTACAAACTGGAAAGCCATGATGACGCGTCGTTTCGTGTGCGCATCACTTATGAATTGCCGCACGTGACAGGTGGTGCGCGGGTGGCCGGTGCGCATGGCGTCTTGGTGTTGGCGCGGCGCGCTGATGGCGTGCTTGCGCCGGTGATGCACACGATCGTTGACGCACGCACGGGTTCGTCGCGGCTACGCATTGGCGATGATCCCGCGACGCAGGCGATGACGCTGACGCCGTGCGGCGCGCATCCGTGGCGCGAACAAGAGCTGCGCGGCCGCGAAGCATAGAAAAACCGCCGGCCATTGCTGACCGGCGGTTCTCAAAACTCAAACGTGCGAAGCGTTCGATTATTGGCCCGATTGGCCGTTCGAAGCTTGGGTCGTCTCGCCGTTGCAGCGCGCAACTTCAGCGGCGCTGAGTTGTTGGCTGGCGTCGCCGTAAGAGGCGATGCGCAGGCCGCTGGCTTGGCGCACGAACTGGCGGCACGAGCGGACGTTCACGCCGTGATCGGCGCGGGCGAGGCAGGTGTC
>JBEBHI010000154.1:0-8314 GCA_040080935.1 Terricaulis sp. | reverse complement strand
AGTTTATGATCTTCGCCCTGAATTGCGTCGATCATCGCTTGCCTGTGGGCTTCGCGTTCTCGGAGCGCGAGAGCAATCAGAATGGATCGCTTGTCAGGGAAATAGCGATAAAGCGTGCCAATGCTTACGCCTGCGCGTTGGGCCACAGCGTTGGTATTGAAGCCAGTCTCGCCTGCAGCCTCCAAAACCTGAGCTGCTGCTTCCAGGATGCAATCGACTGACGATTGCGATCTCTTTTGAGCGGGGAGTTTCCGCGCGATTTCAACGTCATGCATCCAGGTCTCCCACTCCAGCAGCGCATCTAAGGAGTCGAGTAGCAGAGCTGCTGCGCTCCGCCCACCCTGCAGGGCACGCAGGAGGCCGCCATGACTTGGGCAACTGATCGATTGGATGCTTTGAAGGCAGGGACGGCGAGCCCGCCGCGAATCACGGAGACTTTGAAGCTCGGCCTGCTTGATGATTGGGGCGAGGGTTGGGTGCGAAAGTCGTGGCGCCCGGACCCCGCACTTGCCACAGCGGACGGTTCGCTTTTTGGCGGGTACCTCGCGGCGCTTGCCGACCAAGTCCTGGCCTTCGCCGCTATGACGGTGTTGCCGCACGATCGCGTCTATCGCACCCTGAATTTGCAGGTCAATTTCCTGAGGGTCGGACGCGAGCATCCGCTGACCATAGAGGCGCGTGTCGTGGCGCACACCAAGCAGCTCATAACGGTGCGCGCGGAATTTCTCAGCGATGAGGGGTCACTCATCGCTGAGGCATCCGCGCAACAATTGCTCTTGGCCATGGATCAGTGGCCAGCGGAGAAGGCCGCTGTCGAAGCGCAACGCTGAGATAGGCCGCTGGTCGTCTGGTCCCCTTTCTAGACACATTGCCAACAACGCCGAGTGGCGGAGTTCGACGACGAACGGAATCGCAAGCTGTCATTGTTGAGACCGGGCGCCACCGGGCCGTCGGGGTTCGCTCGACGAACGCCTAGGCGCTGAAACGTGCGCCTGGAAGTAATCGTCGAGGTCCGATTTCCAATACATCGCTCGCACGCCGACGTGCGTGCAAAGTGGCCCTGTGCCTTCATGGAATTTGCGCGCCAATGTCTGCGGCGCCGTCTCAAGTCCCAATTCCGTAAGATAGCGCGCCGCGTCTTTGCGCGAATAGAGTCGATCCCGATCCTCGACCATAACGAGCGGTGCGTCCTGCATGCTCTGCCTTTCCGAGCTTTTCCGCGCACCAAGCCGAACATTGCGTCGCCACTGCGTCAACGCTCATGCCGCGATGCGCGAATTCGCGTCTGACGCGCACATGAGTGCAACGCACGGAAACGCGGGGATACAGCGTACGCCGCTACGGTTGGCGCTGCCGAAGCGCCGATTAATTCGGACTCATCAATCGCACGAAAGTCGCGACACCTGGCCGCAAGTGCGTGCAGCGCTTGAGACCGTGCGCACTCAACAATGCAACGTGAGGCAACAGAAGGAAACGCCGCGCCACGCTAGCCGCGTCCGCCTATGTCGAGCCCAAGCGCCTTGGTGATCTCTTTCTCGGCGCCACGACCGTACTTGAAGTCGAAACTCATGCCTTTGACTTGGCCCGCGACGACTTGATTGAGAGCGCGGTCCATCGCCGGCCGCCAAGGCGCAAGCGTTGCGGCGCGGTCGTGCTCGATCAACGCAAAGCTCTGTTCGGCGAGATGGATGCGGCCCGTGTAGAGCCCTTGCACACGCTCGCCGTCGCGCGCGAAATGCGCCACCCGCCCGGTGTCGCGCTCGATGCGGTCGCGAAGAGCGTCCTGCTCAAGCGAAGTCAGGCTGTCGCGCCAGCCGGGCATGGCCTGGAATCCATCTGGGCCGCGCTCGCCCAAGCCGAGCTTCTCCAACGTCGCTTCCCGCTGCTTCCAGGCTTTGCCGATCTCAGCGCCAAAGCCTTCGCCGCGCATCTGGCTTCTATCTTCACGGCCGTCTGCGATGCGGTCGAGCCAAGTCGGACCGCGGTACTCAGCCTGCCGATCCAGCGGATGCGGATCGATCAGCGTTACGCGCGCGCTTTCGCGTCCGCCCCGCCCTTCGCGCATCGCGACCTGGGCAGGGTAGTCGTGGGGTAGATAGAAGGTGCCATCGCGTTCGCGGCTGACGACACCGTCGCGCCGGAGCGCTTCCAGCCTGCGTTCGTGCATTTCGATGTAGGTCGCGCGATCAGTCGGCCGCGCTTGCCGATGGAGCGCCGCCGAATAGGTGAGATCATTTTCCTGCGCGATCTCCCAAATAGTGCGGTCGGACGCCTTCAAGCCAGGCGTCGCGCGCTCGATCTCGACAATGGCGCCGCGCTCGACGTCGGCCAGGCTGCGCAGTTCTTCGGGACCCGCTACGCGCGCCGTCCAGAATTTGCCGTCGATGCCTTCCACGCCGATCAGTTGCGGTCCGCGCGCGTCTTCGCCGAGACGTTCAAAGCCAACCAAGCGCCCGCTGACGCGCTGGCTCGAATGTGCCGCTTCCAGTTCGCGCGTGCGCTCGGGTTCGAGCCCGCGTTGCTCCTGCGCCAGCAACCGCGCGGTGGCGCGCTCGCGGTCGCGCCTATCGCCGAGGCGGATGAGTTTCTCCTCAAGCTCGGCATCGAGGCGCCACACGCCGGCGCGAGCTGGTTCGGCCAAGCCCATCTCTTCCAGCCGGTTGAGCCGTTGCACGAGCCGCGCGGCGCGAACGCCATGGTCGGGCAGAGCGCTCATCGCGATCTCCTGGCCGCGCGAGCGTGCGACGAGCTCGCGGTCGAGTTCGGTCAGGCGCTCCTGCTTCACCGCGCGATCGGCGCGGTCGGGCTCTAGGCGGGGTCCAAGCAGTTCGGTTGCGAGGCCTTCAGCCCGCTCGCGGAAACCGTGGGAAACATAAGCGCGCGGGATGACGAGATCGCGCCCATCTGCGCGGACGCCCCGCATCAACAAGTGGACGTGCGGGTGCCCAGTGTCGTGATGCTCGGCCGCGATCCAGTCGATGCGGGTGTCTAGGTCCGATTCCACGGTCCGCATCAGGTCGCGCGTGTAGCTCCTAAGATCGTCGATGGCAGCGCCGTGCTCTGGGGAGATGATGACTCGGAAATGGTGCCGGTCGTCTTCACAGCGTCCGATGAAGGCAGCGCCGTCCGCCCGGTCGTGCTCGCGGTCAAACACCTGGACCGCGTCGCCATCGCGGCCGGCGCCGTCGCGCTCGATATAAAGCGTGTGCCGCATCATCGACCCCGCGCCGCCCGCTGCCGTCGCATGGACCTTGGGGTGTATCTTCACCGCCACCCGCTGGCTGCCTGCGGGCCGCTCGTGCTTCAGCTTGACGGCGCCTGCGCCGCGGCTCCGATTGTACCAGGCCGTGCGTGCGCGCGCGGCAACACGTTTGGAGTTGGCGGCGGACGGCGGGCGAAACATCGAACTGCTGTTCGGCGTGTGTTTCGCCCGACGCCGGCTGACATCGCCTTCGAATTTGTCTTCGTCGTCCATCGCTCGCGCCTTCATGGCAACGCAAAGCGGCTCTTTTCACCTTGCCGCACTTTGCGGCGTCGCGGGCCGCGACGAGGTGGAAAAAAAGATGTGCAGACAAGCCGCTGTGCATCCAGCACTGCGGCGCATTCTATCTTGCCATCAACCCTTCGTCTTTTTCCGCGTTATTCCGCCGATTGCCTTGTTCTTCGCGCGGGCGAGAATGCACTTTCGTAGCGTCGGCGATCAGATGAAGCCTCGCATGCAGACGCGCCGAATAAAGAGGAAGAGCCCGGCATAACGCGCTCTCGTGCGTGCTCGCTCGATCTGTGGATAACTTGCCCGTCTCAATTCGGATCAAGGGGACAATACCATGCAAGCACGATCGGGAAGCGCGCCTGCAAAGACAGACGCGCGTCAACTCAGCATTTTCGATCTGGAGACAGTCGCGAACGACCGGATCGATGATCCTCCTCAGCAGGAGGTCGCGCGGGAGCAGGTCGCTAGCGAACACTCCAACGCATCAACGCACGTGCGCCAGCCAGTTGCGCCGGTTCGTGTGATCACGACCGAAGGCCTCCCGCACTACTCCACGGAAGTTATCGAACAAGTGGACCGCTCGATTGCCGCACTGCCGACCGAGAAGCTCTGGTTCACCTATCACGACATTCATCGCTGCTTCGGCGTCTCACGCGCGACGGTCGCAAGGCGGATGAAGGATGGTGTCGTGCCAGGCGTGCGTTTTCAGCTGGGCCGCATGATAGAGGACGGCGCCGTCCGACGTCTGGATCGCGAACAGTTGCGATGGCTGCTACTGGCAGTGCGGAGCGGCCCTCAGCGCGTTCAACACGCGGTGGCGGCTACCTCCAAGCAGTGATAAGAAAATGCAGAGACGGGCTGCCACGCGGCGAGACGACTTGAGACGCTAAAAAGTGTGGCTTCCAGTGCACGCTGGTCACAGAATGCGACTGGAACACCCGAACATTTTCAGCGTGTTGGGAATGTTGGGAAATCGCGCTTTGCTTGACTTGCGCAAGACGCGGAGAAATCAGCGGATTTTTTATGCGCGCGAGTCACCTAGGCGCACCATTCCCACCCGATCATGTTCCGCCCAGGACGCCGCGTAGGCCTCGCCGCACCGCGCGTATCCGTCATGGCGCACGCCAGCCGTCCAGCGCGTCTCCGCTTCGTCTGCGTCTCGCCAGCAAGCGGAGATGACTTCGTTCATACGCTCCGGCGATCCCATCGCGGCGAGCACGTCGCTTTCGAATTTGTCTTCCAGCGCATCACGTTCAGCGGCGATCGACGCCAGGTGCTCCGCGTAGTTGCAAAGCGCGCCGCGATGCCAAAGCTCATGCTTCCACCAGCGCGCTTGGCGATAGAACTTGTCAGTCGGCGCGTAGTCGTCGCGAGGCGCGGTCGCGCCAAGCACGATCGGTTTGAACACGCTGAGGCAGGGCGCGGCCGACGCCGTCACCCAATGCACCGCGCCCTCAGGCGTCCACTCGGTCACCCACGATGCCGTCGTCTGGCTCCTCCGCGCAGCCTCGGCCGCGTGCATGCAGATTGATCGGCGCTCAGTTTTTTCTGGCGTCCAACCTGGCGCCGCGCCTTCGGCGCCGTGATCGCGAAGCACCGCCATCATTGCCCGCGGCGTAAGCTTGCCATCGTGTGCGGCAAGCAATTGTTCGCCACGCGCGCACCGCCCGCGGCCGAAGCTGACGCCGTCGCGTTCGACATCGATGAAGCGTTCCGCAAAATCGAAGGTTTCGCTCTGCGCCAAGCCCGCGCTGATGCGCTCGTAGCCCCGCCCGATACTGTAGGCGTTTGAGAGCGCTCGCTCATTGCTTATGCGCTCGTAAGCCCACGAGCGCCCAACTGTCTCCAGCACGAATGATTCGCGGCCATCCGCGATCAGAAAGCCGTTGTGATAGAAGAAGGGGTGCAGATGGCCGCAATTGCCGCCTTGGCCGCGTGCCTCAAGCAGCGTGGTGATGACGTCGACTGCTTCCGCTGCGCTCGCTGCGCGCTCAAGCGCTAGCCGCAGCAAGTCCATCCCGGTCAACGCCGGTGTTTCGCTCGGCGCGACGACCGAGTGCATCGCTTCGTTGCCGATGACGACGCCATGCTCGTTGGCGCCCATCTCCGCGCCCCACATCCAGAAAGGGCGGCTGATCAGGCACGCATTCGTGCGCCGCGCCTGTGGGATGGTGATGTAGGTGCACAGTAGGCTCGCGCCAGCTTCGTGTTCGGTGGCTGGCTTGAACTGCAGCGCTTGAGCTTCATTGCGTTCGCGGTCGCTGTTCTTCGCGAACAGCGTCGCGCCGCGCGCGGTGCGATGGGGCAGAGCTACGAAGCTATCACACATGAGCGCGAACTTGCGTCATCGCTCGCAAAACGCCAACGTTGTTAGCGGATCTCTTCGACTTCTTCGTTCTGCGCGTCATCCGGCGCGCGCTCGGCGCGGAGTTCCGGCTTCGGCGGCGTGAGCACGGCAGTCGGCATTGCCATCACCGGGCCAAGCACGTCGTTGCCGCCACGCTCCATGCGCGGGTGGATCAACTGGCCACCGTCGCCGAACGCGTACACAAGCCGCGCCCAATCAGCGTCATCGTAGAGAAACGCTGGGCCTTCCGGATCTAGATCAGACCAATCCGGCTCACGCGGGGCACCCGCCGCTTGCGCCAGCCATGTGCGCGCAGCGTTCTCATCGCCGCGCCCGCGCGCGACCTGCGCGAACAGGATGCAAATGCGCGAGGAGGGGTTTTCACGATACGCATCTTCCAGCGCCGCTTGGGCGTTGCCCCAATCAGCGCGCTCCATCGCGAGTTCAGCCAGCACGATTTTGGTTTCGCGTGAGTCGCGGCGGCGCTCGGCGAACGCACGCATGCGCTCGGAGCGCTCTTCGCGGCTCTCGCCCGGCGCCAGATCGCGATACGCGTGCGCCAACGCGGGATGCGGACCGTTTTCCCAAGCTTCTTCCAAGATTGCCGCCGCACGTTCGGCTTTGCCTTCGCCGACGAGCAAACGCGCCGCCAATGCAGCAGCTGGCGCGAAAGCAGGCGCCATGCGGAAGGCCTTCTGCGCCATTTCGGCAGCCTTATCGGGGCGACGCTCGCGCTCAAGCTTTTGTGCCTGCGCGCTCATCAGCACGGCGCGACGGCGCTTGGCGACCTTATCTTCGATTTGCTTGCGCTTATCGCCGGCATCGAGCGTCTCGATCGCGTTTTCCCAATCGCCTTGTTGGACGGCGAGATCGAACGCGTACTGGAACGGCCACGTCGCCGTCTTCGACGCTTTCAGCGCCGCTTCGGCATGCGCGCGCGCCGCGACGCGATCGCCGCGCTTCAATGCCGCCGCCATCAGACCTTTGCGGCCGAGCACTTCGGTATCTTCGTTCTGCAGCATGCCGGCATAGGCACGTTCAGCCGCCGCCGTATCGCCACTGACTTCCGCCGCGCGCGCTTGCAACAGCAGCGCTAGGCGCGGCTCATCGATCAGATCTTCCGCCTTGTCCGCGTGACGGCGCGCTTCCTCAAACTCGCCAGCCTCAGCCGCGATCAAGCCAAGCGCCAGAGCTTCTTGCCCGCGGCGTACCTTCGCCCGCTGGCTCGCTTTGCCGACGCGGCCTGGCGCATCCATGAGGAACATCAGCAAGCGCAGCAGCGGCAACGCGACCGCGATCGCCAGCACGAGCACCAGCAAGCCGAACAGCGCGCTGGTCGTGACCTCGGTGCCGAACCACGTGATCTCGACCGTGCCTTGGTCGGTCGTGATGACTTGCCACGACACTAAGGCCGCGACCACCGCGATGATAAGCAGGAAGGCGACACGCAACATGGCGAATTAGCTCCGCGACAATTCTTGTCGGATGGCGGTGATGCGCGTGTCGATTTCTAGTCGGCGTTGCGCGTCTCTGATCCAGGGCTGCGCAACGCGCTTGGGCGCGTCAGGCAAACGGTTGAGTTCTTGAATGGCGTCGGCCAAGCGATCGGCCGCGAGGAATTGCTGCGCGCGGTCGACGATGCCTTCTGGGGTGTCGCCCGAACCGGCTTGGCGGATCACGATCCACTGCGCCAAAGCCGCTTGAATGCGGCCCCAGAAACCTGCGCCAGCCTGGCTCTGCCGCGCTGCGCGAATGATCTCGTTGTCCAAGTGGCTGAATTGATCGCGCAACTCGATGCGCGTCGGTGCGCCAACGCGCGCCAGAGGCTCGAGCGCCGCGACATTCGGATCGTTGGGCAGCAGCGCCGCGAGCGATGCATGCGCTTGTTCGAACGGACCAGAGGAACGCGCCGCTTCCGACGCCGCCACAACAGCGTACGAAGCTCTCGCTGCGGTGGCAGCCGTACGCGCCTCAGCCGCTACGGCGGGCAATTCTTCCTGCAAGCGGCGGACTTCCGCGACCAGCGCCTGCACTTCGGACGTCGATGGCATCGTCGTCAGCCGTTGCTCGACATCACGCAGGCCAGCTTGCAGCGCAAATACGCGCGCACCGGTGCCGCCGTCGCCGGCTTCGCCCGCAGCGGCCGTCGCCAGCGGCGCGTTCATGATCGCTTCGATCGCGTCCAAGCGCTGATCAAGTGAACCCGCATCGCTCGACGGCGAGGTTACGCCGCCTTCGCCCGACAATGGCGCGATCTTGTTCAAAGCCGATTGCACTGCCGGAATCCGCGGCGCGACAGCGCCGCCAGCCGCGCCTACGCCAGCCGCGACGAGCGCCAGCACGAGCGCCGTGCCCGTGCCAATCCCACGCCCGCTGTCCTCGCGGTACGCCGGCTCATATTCAACGTCGATCGGCTCGCCGCGTCCGCGGTCGGCGTCATCGTCGTCTCTGCTCATGCTATTCCCCAAGAGCTG
>JBEBHI010000293.1:0-2197 GCA_040080935.1 Terricaulis sp. | reverse complement strand
AGCGGATAGAGCAGAACTTGTAACGGCACGGCGCCCGGCGTTGCGCGATTGAGTTCAAGCGTCGCGGTCGCCGCGAGATAAGCGCCAGCGCTATCGCCCGCGAGCACGATCTTCTCAGGCGTCGCGCCCAGACGCGGCGCATTCTGAAACGCCCACGCGCACGCAGCGCGCACGTCTTCAAGTTGACCAGGAAAGCGCGTTTCCGGCGCGAGCCGATAACTGATCGCGAGCACGCGGCCTTGCGATGATTTTGCGAGCCACGAGCAGATTGAATCGTGCGTGTCGATATCGCAGCACACGAAGCCGCCGCCATGGATGTAAACCGTCAGCGGCGCTTCGACAGCGTCAGCCGCTTCGTAATAGCGCGCGCGCAGCTGACCGTCCGGTCCGGGAATTTCGAAATCCTCGACCTTCGCCAATCCACCCGCCCGCGCGGCGGGCACGGCGAGCAGCGTGCGCAAGCCCCGGCGCGTTTGCGCCAGAATGGCGCGCTCTGCGTTTTGCGTCATGCTCATGACGGGTGAGCTCTTTCCTTATTGGCGCGGCTTGCGCTAACGCTCGCGACCTATGAGCGAACGTATCTCCTTTCAAGGCGAACCTGGGGCGAACTCCCACATCGCCGCGCATGAGGCCTATCCAGAACTCGAGCCCCTGCCATGCGCAAGCTTTGAGGACGCGTTCGCGGCGGTGAGCGAGGGTCAGGCTCGTTATGCAATGATCCCGGTCGAGAATTCGGTCGCGGGTCGTGTCGCTGACGTTCACACGCTGATCCCGGAAAGCGGGCTCTACATCATCGCCGAACGCTTCGTGCCGATCCGCCACCAATTGCTTGGTTTGAAGGGCGCGAAGTTGGCCGGCCTCACGCATGTGCGCTCGCATCCCCAAGCGCTCGGCCAGTGCCGCAAGCAATTGCGCGACCTTGGTGTTGTCGCGGTGAAGACCGCCGACACCGCAGGCGCCGCGCGTGAAATTGCTGAGCTTGGCGATCCGACTGTCGGCGCACTCGCCTCTTCACTCGCCGCAGAGATTTATGGCCTCGACATTCTGAAGGCCGACATTGCCGACGCCGCGCACAACACGACGCGCTTTGTGGTGTTCTCGCGTGAAGAACAGCGCGCGCCAGCAAACAACGGCCCGTGCATGACGAGCTTCGTCTTCCGCGTGCGCAACGTGCCGGCGGCGCTTTATAAAGCGCTTGGTGGTTTCGCCACCAACGGCGTCAACATGACGAAGATCGAGAGCTACATCGAAGGCGGCGCGTTCTCGGCGGCTATGTTCTTCTGCGAAGTCGAAGGCCATCCCGAAGAACGCGGCTTGAAGTTCGCGCTAGAAGAATTGGCGTTCTTCTCGACATCGCTCACGGTGCTTGGCGTCTATCCGGCAGATCCATTCCGGCGGCGGTGACGCTCAGCGTCGCGCCTCGGCGGCGTTATCTGGCGAGCGATACGCGACCGCGACGCCGCCGTTGCGATAGGAATAAAGCCGCAGATCTGAACGCAGCTTTGCAATCGCGAGCAGCATCTTTTTGTAGGAGCCGTGGCCGAGCCACGCATTGGCGCCGCCGGTATTGAAGCCGGGCACATCACGCATCGCGAGGATTGCAGCTTTGCGGCTCAGCATCGCGCCGCCGACGCCTTGCGCAGCATGGACAATGCGCTCGGCCGCGAGATCGATTGGGGTCGCTTTTGCGCCGCCGGGTTTGGGCGCTGGCGCCGGCAGTGGTTTTGGCGCGGGCGGTTTCACGCGCACGAGCCCAAACCATTTGCGCTTGGGGCGTTCGTACTTGAACGCATCCATGAACGCGTTCCGCAGCACGACATTGTCGGCGTACTCGCGATAGACGGCTGCCGTTGGATTCTGCTCGTGGCCCATGGCGACGACTTCGAGTTCGCGCTCTTGCAGGCGGTTCACAACCGGCACGAAGTCGGTGTCCGAGGTCAGCAAAATAATTTCTTCCAGGCCCTTAGTTCCTGCCGCGATATCCACGGCATCGAGCGTGATGACCATGTCGGCCGAACTCTTTTTGCTTTTGGCGATAGCGCCGCAGGCGAACGCTTCGAAGCCCGCGGCCTCGAACGGGTCGCGGTACCTATCGTAGAGCGGATTCCAGTAGACGCGCTTGATCAGGAATTTGCGCTTTTGACGTTTTTCATCAAAGGCGCCGTCTTCGAGCCATTCCATCCATTTGGCGATGGAG
>JBEBHI010000153.1:0-8426 GCA_040080935.1 Terricaulis sp. | reverse complement strand
TCGATCTACTCGCCGGTTCGCCGCGTTGCCTATCGCGTCGAGAACACCCGGGAAGGTCAGGTTCTCGATTACGACAAGCTGATCATCGAAGTTGAAACCAACGGCGCTGTCCGTCCAGAAGATGCGATCGCGTACGCCGCCCGCATCCTGCAGGATCAGCTGCAAGTGTTCATCACCTTTGAAGAGCCGAAGCAGAAGAAGGAAGGCGGCGACAAGCCTGACCTCCCGTTCAACCCGGCTCTGCTCAAGAAGGTCGACGAACTCGAACTCAGCGTTCGTTCGGCGAATTGCTTGAAGAACGACAACATCGTTTACATCGGCGATCTGATCCAAAAGTCGGAAGGCGAAATGCTTCGCACCCCGAACTTCGGCCGCAAGTCGCTCAACGAGATCAAAGAAGTCCTGGCCTCGATGGGTCTCCATCTGGGTATGGCGGTCGAGAACTGGCCGCCGGACAACATCGAAGATCTCGCCAAGAAGTACGAAGATCAAATCTAACGGAGAGCCGGGCGGTTAAGCTCGGTAGGGAAATACGATGCGTCACGGTTCAGGACACAAGAAGCTCAACCGCACGGCCAGCCACCGTCAGGCGATGTTCGCCAACATGGCGGCCGCCCTGGTGAAGCACGAGCAAATCGTGACCACGCTGCCGAAGGCCAAGGCGCTCCGCCCGGTCGTTGAGCGTCTGATCACGCTAGCTAAGAAGGGTGATCTCGGTGCGCGCCGGTTGGTGCTCTCGCGCATGCGCGATGAGACGCAAACCAAGAAGCTCTTCGAAACGCTCGCGCCGCGCTACAAGACCCGCGCCGGCGGCTACACGCGCGTTCTGAAGGCGGGCTTCCGCTATGGCGACAATGCCCCGCTCGCGGTGATCGAATTTGTGGATCGCGATGAAGACGCGCTCGGCAAGGACAGCGGTCCGCGCCCGGAAGCTATCTACACCGATAGCTGATCGCTTCGTACGCGTGTCACATCTGACGAATAGAGCGGCGCCATGAACTGGCGCCGCTTTTTCGTTGCAGGTCTTTCCGCTCTGTTGCTGGCGTCTTGCGCCACGAGCGACGCGCCGCCACCCGCGAGCGCCAGCGGCGAACCGCTTACGATCCTGATCTCGCTCGACGGCTTCCGCCCCGACTATCTCGATCGCGGGATCACTCCCGCACTCTCGCAGCTTGCAGCGGATGGTGTGCGCGCTTCGATGCGGCCAAGCTTTCCGTCAGTGACCTTCCCGAACCACTACACGCTGGTGACAGGGCTTCATCCAGGCCGCCACGGCCTGGTGAACAACCGCATGGAAGATCCGCAGCGTCCCGGCGCCGTGTTCACACTGCAAGATCGCAACGTCGCGTCCGACGAAATCTGGTGGGCCGACGGCACGCCGATCTGGGTGACGGCAGAGCGCCAAGGCGTGCGCACTGGCACGATGTTCTGGCCGGGCAGTGAGTACGAAATTCACGGCCGACGCCCGTCGCGTTACCGCAATTTCGATCAGACGCTACCGGGCTTTGCGCGTACCGACGTGCTGCTTTCGTGGCTTGACCTGCCGGAAGCGGAGCGTCCGCGTTTTTTCACGCTCTACTTTGATCTCGTGGACACAGCAGGCCACCGCTTCGGTCCGGATGCGCTTGAGACAAACTCCGCAATCGCCGAAGTCGACGCCGCGATCGGCCGTCTCGTCGCCGGCCTCAACGCACGGGGCTACGCTGGCCGTGTGAACTTCGTCATCGCCGCTGATCACGGGATGGCGCCGCAAGCCGCGGACGCGATCATCGAACTCGATCCGCGTATCACGCTGCAACAAGCGCACGTGCTGTGGGACGGCCAGTTCGCAGCGATCCAACCGCTCGCTGGCCAAGAGGCGGCCGTAGAGCAGGCGCTAGTTGGCCGCGGCGACCACGGCGAGTGCTGGCGTAAGTCCGAGCTGCCGACGCGTTTTGACTACAGCGAACACCGCCGCATCCCTGAGATCGTCTGCCTCGCCGACATCGGCTGGCGCTACCGAAGCACGCAGCTCCAGCAATACGCAACGCCTGCGCTCGGCGGGCACGGCTGGGATCCGCAGGCACCGGAGATGGCGGCGGTCTTCATCGCCAGCGGCCCCGCGTTCCGCCATGGCGCGACCTTGCCGACATTCGAGAATACTTCGGTGTATCCGATGTTGGCTCTGTTGATTGGCGTCACACCCGAAGCGAACCAGGGCAATCTGGCCGATACCAGCGGCGCTCTCGCTCATTGAGATTAAGGCTCAGCAAGCGGCCGAGATTCGGCTTGACTCGATAGTTGCGAAAAACGAGAAATATTGGCGATACGAGCAGGAGATCGCCATGTCTGATCTGTACCGGCCCAAGGGCCTCTCAAGCGCCGTTTGCTACGTCGATCCGAAAGCGGCCTTCCGCTGGCTCGAAGAGGCCTTTGGCTTCGAGCCGCTCATGGTCATCCTTGATGAGAACGACAACATCGCGCATTCCGAGATGAAGTACGGCGACAGCGTCATGATGATCGGCAACGAATGGAGCGCCGATCACAAGAGTCCCAAATCCATCGGCGGCAAGAATACACAAACGGTGCACGTGCAACTCGAACGCGGCGCCGACATCGACGCCCATTGCGAGCACGCCCGCAAAGCTGGCGCTGAAATCCTGCAGGAGCCAGACACGCAATTTTACGGTGATCGCACGTACCGTGCGCGCGACGCCGAGGGCCACATTTGGACCTTCGGCGTTACTGTTCAGGAAATGACGCCCGCCGAGTGGGATAAAGCCATGGGCGGCGGTGTGCGGACGCAGACGCGTCTGTGAGCACCAAGCGCAACATCGATCAGACCTTCGCCGCGCTGGCCGATCCGCATCGGCGGCGCGCGGTGGAGTTGCTTGGCCAACGCCCGCGCCGCGCTGGCGAACTCGCGGAGGCGCTGGGTTTGCCGGCGCCGGCGATGAGCCGGCATTTGCGCGCGTTGAAGCAGAGCGGCTTGGTCGAAGAAACGCATCCGGAGTTTGATGCGCGGGTGCGTATCTACACGCTGAAGGATGGCGCGATGGCGGATCTGAAGAAGTGGCTCGCCGACACGGAACGGATGTGGGCCGATCAGCTTGCGTCGTTCAAGGCGCACGTGGAGAAGAAGCGCAAGTGAGCGCTGTTATTGTCTCGCTGCGTGTGAAGGCGACGCCTCAAGAGGCGTTCGAGGTCTTCACGCAGGAGATCGCCGCCTGGTGGAAGCCGAACGGGCTTTTCCAGATCACACCACGCGGCGATGGCGTGTTGCGGTTTGAGCCCGGTGAAGGCGGGCGGCTTCTCACCGATTTGCCCAACGGCAAATCATTCGAAATCGGTCGCATCATCACTTGGGCGCCGGGTGAGAGGTTGGCGTTTACGTGGCGCCAGGGGACATTTGCGTCGGACCAGACGACACACGTTGAGGTTCGCTTCGAGGCCGTGGGCGATGAGACGCGGGTTACCGTTGAGCATCGCGGTTGGGACGCAATTCCGCGGGAGCATGTGGCCCGCCACGGCTTTCCGCTTGCGGTCTTCCAGATGCGTCAGGCCGAGCACTGGCGGATGCTCCTGGCTTCCCTTGGGGCTCGAATCGATGGGCTGCGGGTTTAGCGGCGCCAGCAGCACTCTGCGTCACTCTCCCATCCAGCGAATGCCACGTTTTTGCCCATTCCGGGAGCGAAGCCGGAGCCGCTGATTTGGGCGAGGCAGGCATGAAGATTACGAGCACGACCCTGTTGAAGGCTTCGCCGTTCGCGGCGCTCATCGCTGGCTTCGCCGGCGGGGCACTGGCGATCTCGCCAATCTCGCCGCTGGCGCCTCAACGCGAGGAAGCGCCCCACCATCAGGACGGCGATCCCTACTTGCAGCTTGCGCAGGCGACCCCGCTGGTGCGCGCGGCCCCGAACAGTCGCGGCGAAGTTCAGCTCTCCTTTGCGCCGGTTGCGGCGCGCGCGGGCCCGGCCGTTGTGAACGTGTATGCGCAGCGGGTCGTGCGTTCGATGGCGCGCGATCCATTCTTCGGGCGTTTCAGCGCGCCGCGCGTTGAGAACTCTCTCGGCTCTGGCGTGATCGTCCGCGAGGACGGGATCATCGTGACGAACAATCACGTTATCGAAGGCGCGCAATCGCTGAAGGTTGTGCTCGCCGACCGGCGCGAGTTCGACGCTGAGCTGGTGCTCGCAGACCAACGTGTCGATCTCGCGGTGCTACGCATTCGCGCTGGCAGCGAGCGCCTGCCCACGCTGGCGTTTGCGGACACCCAGCACGATTTGCAAGTTGGCGACTTGGTGCTCGCGATCGGAAATCCGTACGGCCTCGAGCAGACAGTCACGAGCGGCATTATTTCCGCGCTCGCGCGCACGGATGTCGGCATTTCCGACTACGCGTTCTTCATTCAGACCGATGCTGCGATCAACCGCGGCAATTCAGGCGGCGCGCTTGTCGATATGAACGGCTCGTTGGTCGGCATTAACAGCGCGATCTTTTCCGAGAGCGGCGCATCGAACGGCATCGGTTTCGCGATCCCGTCCGAGATGGTGCGGCGTGTGGTGGAATCCGCGGTGTCGGGCGGCGGCACGGTTGTGCGGCCATGGTTGGGTGCGCGCGTCGCTGCAGTGACGCAGGACCAGGCCCGTGCGCTTGGGCTTCCGCGCCCCGAGGGTGTTCTTGTTTCTCAGCTCTATCCGCGATCTTCTGGTGAGCGCGCAGGCCTGCGGAGCGGTGACGTGATCCTCTCCGTAGCCGGTGCGGATGTCCGCGACGAAGGCGCTGTCCGGTATCAGTTCGCGACGCAGCGGCCGGGCGCGCGTGTGCCTCTTGTGGTGCTGCGTGATGGCCGGCAGGTGACGCTGACTGCGAACGCTGAAGCGCCTCCTGGCGGGACGCCCGACCCGCGTGAGCTTTCGGGGCGCCATCCCCTCTCGGGTGCGCGTGTTGTGACATTGACGCCAGCGACGGCGGAAGCTTCCGGCCTCGATCCGTTTGCCGACGGTGTGTTCATCCAAGCGCTCGACAATCGTGGTGTCGCTGCACGGATCGGTTTCCGGCCTGGCGACATTATCGATCAGGTCAACGGTCAGGACATCCGCGATGCCGCGCAGTTGGATCGCGCCATGGCACAGTCCAGAACCTGGGTGATTGGCGTGGAACGCAACGGCCAACGCGCGGAACTACGCTTCTAGACCGTACGCGACGATCCGCTGCGGTTTTGACGTGGAGGGCGGGAACGCGGGGCGTTCGCGTGAGGGTCGTGGGAGAAAGATAAACGCTTGCGCGTCCGCGTTCCCGCAATTGTTTTTGCGCTAGCCTCCGGCCCGGCGGACCTGTTCGATCCGTGACCCATCAGCCAACGACGAGCGTGAGTTTCCAGACCTCACGGACCTGACGGTTTCATCCCCGCCAGCATAGTTCTCGCTCCAATCGCATTCCGCTTCGCTGATCGGGCTGGAATTCCGGTGAGCCCCTCCGTGATGCGGAACGGGGAAAGTGTCTCACAGCTTTGGCGCTGTAGGATTGATTTGGCTCTACGCTTGCAGGCTGGAGCGCGCGGCCCCGCCGCGCATGAGTGTTCGATGCTGAAAGCATTGGACAATACGGGCCGGAGGCCCGCGCTCCAAACTGCAAAGTACGGAGTGAATGCGCCGGATAGATTGTATCTGCAGCAGCAGAGGTAACTAGTCTTGCTTCGAGAGCGTGGGCTCCTCAGGCGCGGGCTCCGCGTCGGGTTTCAGCTCCGGCGGCGCGCCTTCGACGTGGAGCCATTCGAAATACGCGGCCAAACATGCGCGCTGCTTAGGCGGCATGTATTCGAAGTTGCGGCCGCGGTCGGTGATTTCCCAGAAGTCTTTGTTGGCGACGTTTTCGAGTTGGCGGCGGATCGTGCGTAGGCGATCCATGGGTTCGTCGCGCATGTCGGTTGCGATGGCGCGGGCGCGATCTTCTTGTTCGGTAAGGATGTAGTAGGCGGCAAGTTTCACTTGCGCCTTTCGCACGCCAAGCAACGCTTTGTCTTGGCCGCGGACGAAAGGCGGGCGATCCAGTTCGAGGAATTCAGCGAGGATGGTTTTCTCGACCGGCGATCCGACTTGATTGGCCAGTTGCGCCAGCATCGACATGTCGTGCGCCACCGTCTCGGTGACGAAGTGTAGGTCCATATCGAAGGCGACGAGGCCGTAATATTTCATGTGGCGCACGCACTCAAGCGCGGCGTCGTGATGGCCATCGAGCAGCATGAACTCGCCGAGCTTCCGGTATTGGTTCATCACATTGTAGGTGGTGCGGACGTCGCGGGCATTCAGCGTTGAGCGGACGAAGGAATTGAGGAAGCGCAGCACCAGCTGAATGAGTTGGTCGTCGCCGGCGTTGGCAGCGGCCTCAGCGATATAGCGAGTGTCGATCGCGATCAGGTAATTGATGTCGCGCATCGGGCCGAGCGCTTCGTTATAAATGCTGAGATACTGGCGCAGGATTTTCCACTCGACCCAGGTGTGACGCTGTTCCAGATCGCGCAGCGACTCTGGATCCATGGCCACGAAATCCGGGTTGAGACGGATGTTCGGGCCAACGTTGAACCAGATGGGCGCCGCTTGCGGTTTTACGCGGATGTACTCGATGGCCATATCGCGCAGCGCGTCGACGGCGGCGCTGGCGATGATTTTGTCTTTGCCGGAGATTGAGTTGCTAGTGATGTCCGTCAGCTCTTCGAGCGCGTCAATAATCTGCGCCTGAGCTTCGCCGGATTGAACGATGTCAGTTTCAAGTGCGCCTTTGCCGGCAATATCGAGAGCGCCGCGGCGGATGCGATCGATGAGATTCTGGGGTTCGAGAAACCAGAACACGTAAGCAAAGTACGGCACCATCAGCACGATCCCGCCAGTGGTGAGCGAGAGCGCCAACACCACTGTGATCAGCGGGATGTAGTCGGGCTGCATCGCAGCCGAGAGCCAGACGCTCAAGACGCAGGTGATGACGTAGTAGCCGCCGACCATCATGTTGGTGCGGTCGCGCAGGAAGAGGCCGGCAACGCCGGTGTAACGATCGGCGGTCAACTGCACGATGATGCTGCAGACTGTGATGACGATGCCGAAGACGGCCGCGTTGATACCGGTCAGCGCCGAGACCGGGTTGTTCACGCTCGATGGGTCGAAGGTGAAGAAGCCGATGAACGGATTAGCGCCGGCGTCGCCTTTCCCGGAAATGGCGGCATGAACCAAAAAGTCGAAGCAATAGAACAGCCAGAAGACGCCGACGGCTGAGCACGCCAAAACGGCAGCTCGCATCGCGAACATTCGGAAAGCTTCGGGGCCGCCGTCGTGGGTCATCTGGGTCCGCCGCGGAGCAGTGAGTCCGCGTTTGGCAGTCTAACAGGTCTGTTAGTTTATCAAGGGCGTGCGTGCGCGGAACGCGTACGTATCCGCGCGACAGCCGAATTTTTCGCCATGTTAGCGCTTAGAGATCGTGATCGGCGGGCAGCGGCGGGGCTTCGCGCAGGAGCGTGATGGCGATGCGGCGGTTGCCGGGCAGCGTTGGGTCATCCGCGAAAAGAGGCTCGCTGTCGGCGCGGCCGGCGACTTCGTAGATGCGCTCGGCCGGGATACCTTGGCCTTGCAGAATGCGGCGCGCCTCGTTGGCGCGCGCGGCAGAGAGTTCGAAGTTCGAGGCGTAGCGGCTACCGGATGGCGAGCCATCGGTGTGCCCTGAGATCGTGAGGCGGTTCGGCAATTGCGCGATCACGGTCGAGATGGCGACCAGCAGACGGCGCGCGCGGTCGTTAGGCGCAGCATCGCCAGAATTGAACATTGAGCGGCCTTCTTGATCGACGATCTGGATACGCAGGCCTTCCGGAGTCTGTTCGACGATGACGTTGCGCGAAAGCTCTGCGACGTCGGGCATGTCCTGCATGGCCTGGCGGATGGCGATTTCGGCGCGGGAAAACTCCGCAGTTTCACGCAGTGTGCGGGCGCGCGACAGGCTGTCTTGATTGGGATTGTTTTCGCCGCCGGGTGATGTGCTTTGCTCGGTCTCGCTCTGATCGTCGGCGTTCGAGGTGTATTGGGGCTCGGAAGCTGCCGCGACGGGCGCTGAGTGGCCGTGGCGCACGCCTTCTTCGGCAAAGCTGGTGCCCTCAAGTAAACCACCTGCGCCGGATGAGACGCGGCTAACGCTGGCTGGTGCGAAGAACTCGGCAATACCCCTTCGCTGCTCGGGGCTGGTCGTGTTGATCAGCCACATCAGCAGGAAGAACGCCATCATGGCCGTCACGAAGTCGGCGTAGGCGACTTTCCACGCGCCGCCATGGTGGCCCCCACCAACGACCTTCTTGATTTTCTTGATAATGATGGGGCGTTGATTGGTCGCAGCAGTCATAGTCCAACCGTTCTGGCTGTGTGGGCGAACCATTGGCCGAACAGCGTTAAGATCGCGTTGAACAAATC
>JBEBHI010000292.1:0-2206 GCA_040080935.1 Terricaulis sp. | reverse complement strand
CGTCTGCACGGCGAGCTTTTCACGCTTCAGCCCGAACCAGCGCCGCACATCAATCGACTCGCTATGGGCGCCGCGCGCGAAATACCGCACGCGCCTCGTTCCCGCTGCCGAGGGTTTGATATTCAATCCAGTGAGGCGCTGCGTCTCGCCGCGCGACTGCACAGTGTCTGGATCGATCTCAACAAAGTTGGCGCGCGTCAGCGCATCACTAAGCTCACTCTCGAACGCCTCGAACGCGCGTACGCTCACATCGCGGCGCGAGAGCGGCGCATCCGGATCGAGCGGATCATAAAGCGCCTTCAACCCCTCAAGCTCAGCGTGCGCTTCGTGATGCAGCAGCGCGCCCAACAGCTTCAGCACATCGGCCATAGCTTGCGCTTCGCCAGGCGGTGCTGCCGCAGCGATAGCTTCGGCCAATTCGGCCTTGCGCACAGCAATGTAACCGTCCCGCCGCGCCGGCGTTGTCGTCCCCTCAGGCATAGCGGTGTGCTAGCGCAGCCACGCCTCGGAATCTATGCGGAACGATGGTTGCGAAGCGGCCCCGGCGTGATGAAATACTGCACGCGAAGGGGAAGCAGATGCAGGCAAGGTTCGTTGCGGCCATTTTGACGGCGGCGTTGCTGACGATGGCCGCGCCCGTCCAGGCTCAGCAGCAGTCTGACCCTCTATTGGGGCAGTTCGGCGCCATTGTGGAAGTTGCACCACCACCGCCTGAGGCCGCGCGCCTCGCAAACTTGTTCGGCGCCTCGCTTGCGGCGCTCCAGCCGCAGCGCCGCCGCCACCAGGATGTGTATCTCGTTGTCGCGTCGCTCTGGGACGATCCCGTGTTCGAGCGCGAGGCTGCGCAAGCCGAAGCGATTTTGCGTGAGCATCTCGGCGCTGAAGGCCGTTCGATCATTTTGAGCGCCGGCGGGCAGGGCCAACGCCAGTATCCGGCGGCAACGCCGACCAACATCTCCGCAACCATCGGTCATGTCGCATCTCTCATGGATCCGTCGGAGGATTTGTTCGTCCTCTTCATCACCTCGCACGGCACGTCCGATGGCGCTGCTTCGCTGCAGGAACGTCGCAGACTTGAAGCCTCATTGCGTCCCATCAGCCTGAGCGCGATGCTTTCGCAGGCCAACGTTCAAAATCGCGTCGTGATCATTTCGACCTGCTTCTCAGGCGCATTCATCCCGCCGCTTCAGAATGCCAACACCATTGTTCTGACGGCCGCTGCAGCGGATCGCACGTCGTTCGGCTGCGAGCCGCAACGTGATTGGACGTATTTTGGCGATGCCTATTTCAACCGCGCACTGCGCGGCGGCGCATCGATTCTGGAAGGCTTCGAGCGCGCAAAGTCGCAAATCTCAACCTGGGAAACCGAACAGCACCTCACGCCGTCCAATCCGCAGAGCTCCATCGGCGCCAACGCCGCCGCAATGCTGCAACGCGCCGAGCGTGAGGCGCATTAGCTTTCGAGTGTCGTCGTCGCGATCAGTTCCAACGGCGCCGCCGTCGTCCGCTTCGCCGCGCGCATCACAATGCGTGACTGCACGTCGCTCACCAAACCAAGCCCAAGCATCTTGTCGCGGAGGAAATCGTCGTACGCATGCATGTCTTTGGTGATGATGCGCAGCATGTAATCGACGGCGCCGGTCACGGTCGCGCAATCGACAACCTCAGGCCACTTCTCGACCGCCGCCTCGAACCGCTCCAAATTTTCGCGCGACGGCAGCTGCAGCTTCACCGAAGCAAACACTTCAAACGTCAGCCCCAGTTTCTCGTGATCGAGCAGCGTCACTTGCTTCTTGATGATGCCGGCCTTCTTCAAGCGCTCGATCCGCCGCCACGCTGGCGAAGAGGAAAGCCCGACCTTCTCGGCAATGTCGGCAATGGACAGGCTGGCGTTCTCCTGGAGCAGATCCAGAATACGAGCGTCGATCGCGTCCAGCGGTTCGGACAAAATTGCCTCCCAGGGGCCACATGGCGGCAGGTTGTCCCATGGTTGCGCCGCCTTGGGCCGGGTCGCAAGGCTGAACCGGGCCGGGAGCGAAAGGAAATTGCCAATAGCGCGTACAACGGCGCCAAATCCGGCCGGAGCGCTTGCCCACCGCGCCCGCCGCGCGTATGTGACCGCCCTTCGGTGGCGTAGCTCATCTGGTTAGAGCGTGGGATTCATAACCCCAAGGTAGGTGGTTCAAGTCCACCCGCCACCACCAAT
>JBEBHI010000291.1:0-2207 GCA_040080935.1 Terricaulis sp. | reverse complement strand
TATGAGCGTGCCTACGAAGCAATGGAGCGCGCTTACCGCGAAGAGCCTCAACGCATCCGCCCCTGGCAGAGCGTGCTCGGTATTCTAATCGGCGACCGATTTCGCAGCACGGCAAACGTGGATCAAGCGGAGGCTTGGTATCGCCGCGTGTTGGTGACTGCACCACTGAACCCGGGAGCCACAAGCCGGCTAGCCGAGCTTTTGGCGGCCCGCGGTGAGCGCGCCGCAGCGCGACAATTGTGCGCGAATTTGGTTGCGCGCGCGGGCTCAGAGCCGGAATGCGCGCGCATCGTCGCGGAGATTGGCCTTGCGGACGAATGACTGGAGACGGTGATTTTGATCGTTGTTGATGGCGCCTGACGAACGGCTACTCTCGCGCTACATTTCCGGTCGCGAGGCGAAGGCGCCACGTGGCGGTGTATTGGGGAGGCTGAAATGTCTGACGAGCTCGATTCACTGGCTCGCAATGGCGACTATTGCGTAGTGATTGCCGGCACACATTCTGGCAAATCAGGCGTCGTGCAAGATCGCAAGGTGAGCAAGACCGGTCATGTCACGATCACCGTCCAACAGGCTAACGGCGTCAGGTTTAAGACCCTCGCCCGAAGTGTAGAGATTCAAGCGCGCCGAGACGGCTAGTGCGAGCGCTGGCGAGAGATTGTTCAAAGAGCCAGCGATCTTTGTGGCCAATCACTCCGGCTGCGAGCATGCGAGCCGTTTGTGTACATAAGGGATGACGTGAGCAAAGTCTGAAACGACGCTAGCCCTCGAGACCGCTGAGCGACCACGCCGCCCGTGAAAGGTCGCGTTCATAGACGACAAGCACTATCAGAGGCGCATTCGCAGCCGGATAGTTCGTCAAGCTGCTCGGCGTCTGCGCTCAGTTTGGCGATTAATGCCCTGAGCGATCTCGCCTTGGCCTGCGCCTCACTTCGCCAACCATGGATTCCCGTGGTGGCGAGTTTCCTGATTTCAGCAATCGTGAAGCCAAGACGGCGCGCCTCCATGATGTGGCGCACGCGCTCGATGAAGGCATGGTCGTAGCGACGCCTGCCTGATCGCCTCGCCGGCGCTGGCAAGAGCCCGCACGCCTCATAGTACCGGATCGCCGAAGGACGGGCGCCGGTCAGTCGCGCCAAATCACCCACGGAAAGTTCGCTTGTCTTCAAGCGCACTTTAACTGGCACCTTGCGGTCGTCACTGAATTGGAGGCTCCCGTGCAGAAAATCGCGTTCGCGGCATTACCAGGATTGGTCCAGTTATCATCCATGGCAACCTTGTTCATCGGGTGGGTGCTGTTCGCAGAACTCGTCATTGACCGACATGGTTACGATCGCTTTCTACCTCTCTACCGCGTTGGAAACTTTTGTCCGTATGACCTCGCAGTTGTTTTTGCGTTGGCGGCAACCTGGATAGGCTTGCGTCGGCGTCAAAGCGGTCGGGTCTACGGAATGGCAAGAAGCGGCGACAACACGCCTTAACGCACGCAGCATTACTGACCTCCGGAATTCAGCGACTTCGTCGGTTGTGATTGTTTGACGTGGAGGCGGGGCGTGGCGCTAGGTGGACATTCATGTCATGTCGCGAGCAATTCGAGAGAAGGACGTTGTGGCTGAAGAGCTTCTGTTCGTACGTTCTCTTCCGACTATACAAATCCCCACAACATTTCCGCGAGGATGGCGCATGTTTCAACGATTTCTAATTGCGATGGGGACGCTGCTCCTGGTCGGTTGCGCGCAGACGCAGGCGATGAGGACGACTCCGCTGGATGAAGCTGCGGCCAACGCGTCTCGATCTGAAGCGATGCTCAGCAGGCTGGTTGGCAGCTGGCGGCTCACTGGCACGATTGCCGGCCAAAGCGCGGTGCACGATGTCGAGGCTGAGTGGACCCTCCAACGCAATTATGTACGCATCAACGAAGTATCTCGAGAGAGAGGCGATAACGGGCAGCCGGCGTATGAAGCGACAATTCTGATCGGGTGGCTGGACGATCACTATGTGTGCTTCTGGTTCGACAACACCGAAGTGGCTTCCGGCGACGTGACCTGCAGAGCGGCGGAAAGCTCAGATTCGATCCCATTCGAGTTTCGTGACGCTGAGGGCGCTCTCATTCTCACCAACACCTTCACATACGATGGCGCTGACGACACGTGGAGATGGCGGCTGGACAATATTCAAGACGGCGCATCGCAAATGTTTGGCGACGT
>JBEBHI010000290.1:0-2215 GCA_040080935.1 Terricaulis sp. | reverse complement strand
GGACCGGCGCCTGGATCGCCGGCCAGTGCGCGCGCTTGCGCCAGCGTGAGGCCGACGAGCAGCGCCTTTTGTTCGCCGGTGGAGCACTGATCAGCATCCATATTCTTGGCGGCGTGACGGGCTTTGAGATCGCTACGGTGCGGCCCATCGAGCGCGCGCCCTGCTCCGGCGTCGCGGCCGCGCACGTCGCGCAGGAGTTCAGCGAAGTCTTCTTCGACATCGGCGCTCTTCGAGCCGTTTTCAAAACGCGCTTCAAGCAAGCCCTCAAGCGCGAGAAGTGCTTTGGGAAACGCGCCATCAGGGCGCGTGTCGATAGCCTCTTGCAAACGATGTAGCGTTTCCACGCGCGCGGCGGCGATGGCGGCGCCATGCGCCGACATCTCGCGCTCCAGGCCACCGAGCCACGCGTCGTCGAACACGCGATCACCGAGCAGACGCTGGCGCTCTCGCATGGCGCGTTCGTACGCAGCAGCGGCGGCGCCATGCTGCGAAGCGCGCGCAAGCGTCAAGCGATCGAAGAAACGGCGGCGATCACCGGCAGCACCCGACCACAAGCGATCCATCGCCGGCGTCAGCCACGTCATGCGCGCGGTCTCTGCGAGATCTGACGCCGTTGCAGGCTGACCATCGCGGCGGGTGACGCGCTTTACACCGCCCTCAGGCGTGCGCTCGGCGCCGGCGCCGATGATCGTCTCTTCACCGTCGTCGACGATCTTTGCCGAGACGGCCCAGGGCTGCGCGCGGAATTCATCACTCTCACCGGCACGCGCGACATCGGTCAGCGAAGCGCTGCGCAGGCCACGGCCCGGCGCCAGCATCGTCAGCGCTTCAAGAATGTTGGTTTTGCCGGCGCCGTTGGGACCGAACAAGCACACAGGCCGCGCGTCGAGCACGAGGTCGAGCGCAGCGTGATTACGGAAGTCCGTGAGCGTGAGCCGCGAGACGTGAAGTGAGTGCATTACACTCTGAGCGGCATCAGCACGTAGATGGCTGCGTCATCCGCCTCGTCACGCACCAGGGTTGGCGAACCGGAGTCAGCCAGCTCAAACACCGCGTTCTCGCCTTCGACCTGCTGCGCGACATCGAGCAAATACCGCGCGTTGAAGCCGATTTCGAGCGCGTCGTCGCCATATTCGGCAACGAGATCTTCGGTAGCGACGCCGGCGTCCGGGTTGTTCACGGTGAGCGTGATCTTGTCCTTATCGAGCGCCAAGCGCACCGAGCGCGAGCGTTCAGCGGACACCGTCGCAACGCGATCGACAGCTTCGGCGAATGCCTTGTTCGGAATTTTCAGCTTCTTGGAATTGTTCTTCGGAATGACGCGCGCGTATTCCGGGAACGAGCCGTCGATGAGCTTCGACGTCAGCACCGCATCGCCAAGCGCGAAGCGAATTTTCTGCGGCGACACGGAAATCTCGACGAGATCAGCTGCGTCATCGAGCAAACGCTTCAGCTCGTTGATGGTTTTGCGCGGCACGATCACGCCGGGCATGCCGACAGAACCTTTCGGCGCCGGATAGTCCGCGAGCGCGAGACGGTGACCGTCTGTGGCGACGGCGCGGAGCTTCTGGCCATCGGAGTCGATGGTGTGAAGGAAAATGCCGTTCAGATAGTACCGCGTCTCTTCGGTCGAGATCGCAAAGCGCGTCTTGTCGATAAGGCGGCCAAGTTCAGTCGGCTCGATTTCAAATTTGGTTTCAAACCCATCGGACGGCATCGACGGAAAATCGCCGGCCGGAAGGATCGGCAGATGCAAGCGCGATTTGCCGGCGGAGATAAAGAGCCGCGGATCGTCGCCGTTCACCTCAAGCTTCACGGCCGAGCCATCCGGCAACTTGCGCACGAAGTCGTAGAGGTAATTCGCGGGCGCGGTCGTTTGGCCGCCACGCTCCACTTCAGCCGACGCGCTTTCGGCGATCTCGATGTCGAGGTCGGTCGCGGTGAGCTTCAGGCTATCGCCTTGAGCCGACAGCAAAACGTTGGAGAGAATTGGAATCGTGTTGCGGCGTTCAACGACGCTCTGCACGTGATTAAGTGCTTTCAAGAGCGCCGAGCGCTCGATCGACAACTTCATTCCAAGACCCCTCGCCCCGCGAGCCGCTCTAGCCGGGGGCACATAAAAACACCCCCTGCAGCGGCTGAGTCGCCGACCGCAGGGGGTGCGAAATTAGCAGAAGCCACGCGAACCCCAAGCCCCAATTGCAAGACTTAGGGG
>JBEBHI010000289.1:0-2217 GCA_040080935.1 Terricaulis sp. | reverse complement strand
CTAGTTCCGCCACGCACCAAGGCGAACCTCGCCGCTTGTCCGGCGGGCTCGAAAGCGGACATTGGTAAGAATTTGCCCAGGCGGCTATAATTGGCCCAATGCTGACGTTCGCGAAGTACGCGCCCTTCCGATTCGCTGACCGCTACAAGTTTCCTTCAAGGTGAGTGGCGACTATGCAGACGGTGTTTGATCTCGGTGCCTCGGGTTATGAGCCACCGGCGTTTCCATTAATGCTGGGTTGCTTCATTGCTGCGATCACGCTTGTTCAAACGATGCGACCGAGATCGGCTCAATCACGTTTGACGGCGTTCGGGGCGGGCCTCGTACTTTTCTTGATGGTCGGTCTCATGGTGGTCTCACACCACAGCGAATTTGAGCGGCTAAAGGGTGCTTTGACCGCTGGCCATGCGGAAGTCGTTCAGGGACGCGTGGTCGATTTCCGACCAGATTCCAACATCGGCAACGGCCAAGAGACTTTTTCAGTATCCGGCGTGCAGTTTATAATGCGGAGCGCTGAGATCACGTCCTCATTCAATTCCACGGTCGGTGCTGGTGGTCCCGATTTGTCCGATCAGTGCGTTCGCGTCGCCTTCGTACGGGAAAGCGACCGAGCTAAGATCGTTCAACTGTTCTTGCTGCCAGCCTGCGACCGGAGATGAGGCTGCGTCCGATTTCGGCGACAAGTGGACGCTGGACGAGCGAAGATTGCGCAAACCGCCCAACGACCGCTTCTGGCCCGGAGCGGACATCCCTAAACTCTGATAAGAATGCACGCATGGCCGTTGAGCGTTCTCTTAGAAATGTCCCACTCTCGCTAGCGATGGCGCTTTGAGTCGGTTGCACAGCACCGGAACCGACTTTGGGGAACGGCCAATGTCTGCTTGGGGCTACTTTCGAGCGCGACACATCGCTATCACACAGGGTCTCCGAGTATCTGGTTCAGAAGCAACGATACTTCATGGAAAGCGCTCTGCCGGTTAGCGCCCTATGGTACACCTCCGGCGAGGGCAGAGCAGGCTTCCGGTATGCTGCGGGCTGCGATGTCGCGTTGCGTAGCGCAGATGCTGCTTTTGAACACCTAGCAGCCGAGGCACCTCCCGACATTGCACGACAACTTCGACAGGCGAATTGGCACGAGCTTACTCAGGCAGAGTTCGAGAATGCAGCACCGTGGCCAGCAGACGACTAATGTCTGTTCTCGGCGAATTCCAGCCAGATGCACATGAATTGTGGAATGTCCGCTTTTTCGGGGCCAGTAGCAGAAATCCCTCGTTCCGCGGCGCGCAGCGTGCGCGAATTCCACAGATCGACGCGCTGCCCATAACCTGCGGACGAGCCACCCATCTATCCCCCACCTTCTCCGCAAAAACCCGCACGAACAAAGCATCGCGCCCCAATCTATCCGACACCCCTCAACCCTGTGCGATACTGCCCGCACAAATGCATCTTGCAGAACGCCACCTTCCGAAACACGCCCGCGCCCGGCTCTTTGCCTGGGCGTTGGCGATGTCGATGTGGCTGTTCGCGGCGATCACCGGCGCCATCGCGATGAAGCCGCGCCACGCAAGCCAACGCGCAGACCTCGAAGCACTCGCGCGTCTCGACTATCTCGTTAGAGGCCTCATCATCACGCGCGCCTCAGAACTCGCGCGCCAGCGCGCGCCAAAGCGCTTCGGAACCTCCTATCGAGGTCGCTCGATTGCAACGCCCGGACTCGTCCGCGCACTGATTGGCTCACGTCTGCGCCACGCGTTGAATCGCAAAGACGTCTGCGAACAACTCCGCGCGCTGATCTTCGCACTCCAAAATCTCGACGCCTACGCCGCGCATCTCGCCAAACGCATGCGCCGCCGCCTGACGCGCCTCGCGCCGATCTTCGCAATGCCGTGCGCTGCAACTCCGCTCGTCGTGCTGGCCGCCGCGCGCACCGCAACAAACGATAGCTCCTAAATTCGGACCGCCGGCTTCCAGCCGGCATCTTCTCGCCAATCATGCGCGCCGCGACGGACTTCTCCGCCGCGGGCGCCTCCGCGCGTCGTTCTTCTTTTGTTCTTGACAATCCAGATCGCCCTGCGGCACCTTTCGAACCGGGAGGATTCACATGATCGGCTACGTCACCATCGGCTCGAACGACATTGCGCGCTCATGCGCCTTCTTCGACGCCGCATTCGAACCGCTCGGCTATCAGCGCACCTTCGAAGGCGGCGGCTGGGCCGG
>JBEBHI010000152.1:0-8489 GCA_040080935.1 Terricaulis sp. | reverse complement strand
CGCGATGACGCGTGCGCAACGCGTGATGATCACGCATGAGCACTTGGATCACGTCATGGCGATCGCGCGTCACCCAGAGCCAGCAGCGCTCGCGCCGCACCTTGAGCTGACACGTGAACAGCTCAATGGCCTTCCCGTGCATGCGCCGAATGGTCAACTCGCGCCGGAAATTGCGAATGCAGCGACTGTCGATCTTTCGCAGCCACAACGTATTGCGCCTGGCATCGTCGCAGTCGCGATGCCGGGTCACTCGCCAGGAACGGTGTTGATCTATGCCAAGACTGCGACGCGCGAGTACCTGTTCATCGGCGACATCGCCTGGGTGATCGGCAGCGTCGAACATCTGCGGGGCCGCCCACGTTTCATCACGTGGCTGATGCCGGGTGTCGATCCGGGACGCCCCAATGTGCTGCGCCAATTGCGGGCGTTGCACGACGTAGCCGAAGCGAACCCCGAGCTCGTTCTGCTGCCGGCGCATGACGATGCCTATCTGCGCGGCCTCGTATCCAGCGGCGTTCTCAGCGAAGGCTTCACGCAACCGGCTGCCCCTACCGCACCAACCCCGGAATAATACCGCCTGGAACCCGTCCGCGCTTGACCCGGGGCGCGGCGCGGATCAACCAGCCCTGATGCGCGTGATTACCACGACCTCGGACCTAGAGGCGCTGTGCCAGGAGATGGCGCAGCAGCCCTTCGTCGCGGTCGACACCGAGTTCATGCGCGAGACCACCTACTGGCCGAAGCTGTGCTTGATCCAAGCTGCCGCGCCGGGCGTTGAGGCCGTAATCGACCCGCTCGCGGAAGGCCTCGCGCTCGCGCCGTTCATGGAACTGATGGCCAACGAGAAGGTGCTGAAGGTCTTCCACGCCTCGCGGCAAGATCTCGAAATCTTCCTCAAGATTGCAGGCAAGCTCCCGCACCCCGTCTTCGACACCCAGATCGCGGCGATGGCGTGCGGCTACGGTGACACCGTCGCCTACGACGCGCTCGTGCAGCAGATCTTGAAGCGGCGCTTGGACAAATCCTCGCGCTTTACCGATTGGAGCCGGCGCCCGCTTTCGGAAGCGCAGCTCTCGTACGCGCTCGCCGACGTCACGCACCTGCGCGACATTTATCCGAAGATGTACGCCAAGCTGGAAAGCGAAGGTCGGCTTTCGTGGTTGGACGAGGAGCACGACTATCTGCTCGATCCGGCCATCTACGACACGACGCCGGAGAATTCGTGGAACCGGTTGAAGCTGCGCAAGACGACAGCCGATTACGTCCTCGGCCTGCAAGTCGCAGCTGCGTGGCGCGAACGCCAAGCGCAGCAACGCGACGTGCCGCGCGGGCGCATCGTGAAGGACGAAGCGCTCTACGAAATCGCCGAGCAGCGCCCGAAGAACGCCGCCGACTTCGATCGCATGCGCGCCGTGCCGCGCGGCTTCGGCAATTCACGTGCAGCCACTGAACTTATCCAGGCGCTAGAGCGCGCGTTCAACGATCCGAACCGGCCTGTGTTCAAGTACGACCGGCCACCGCCCTTGCCCTCAGGCCTTGGGCCGACCGTTGAGCTGCTGAAAGTTCTGCTGCGCTATGAAGCCGAGCGCCACAACGTTGCGCCGCGCTTGATCGCATCTGCGCCGGAAGTGGAATCCATCGCCGCCGACGACAATGCAGATGTGCCCGCTCTCAAAGGCTGGCGGCGCGAAGTGTTCGGTGAACGCGCACTGGCGCTAAAGCACGGCAAACTCGCGCTGAAACTGAAAGACGGCAAAGTCAGCGTCGACAACGCCTAAGTGTTGACCGCCTCGGCGCACGCGGCTCGGAAATCGTAAGGCGTTTCAGTCGCGCAATCCGGCCATTTCTTGGTTTCGAGCCAATATTGGGCCAAGCCTACGCGCGCGCAGAGTGCGGGAAAGCGCGGGCTCATCCAAGCTGGCGTGCCGCCTGTGCTGACGAAGAATTGCAGCGATGACTGCGCGCGCGCCATGCCGAAAGCGTCGTGATTGTCGGGCTTTAGTGCACGTCCTCGATCAAGTGCGTCGTTGATCACATCGAAGGCCCGATCGACGCAGCCTTGGCTCGCCGCGAACATGCACGTCGAGAGCGGCAACGGGCCATCGTCTTGCGCGACGGCATCAAGCAATTGGTCACACGCCTTGCGCCGCTCATCGGGCGTCAGCCGTAACAGCCGCACGTAATTGCGTAGAACATCGACATCGCGCTCGTTCACGGCGCGGCGCGGCGGCGCGCCGGGCACAGCGAGCGCTGCCGCCTCGTCGGCTCGGCCGGCGACACAGTGGGTGCCCCACATCAAATACCAGATGAACGGCGAATCCGGCCAGCGCGCCCAAGCGGCGCTGATGATCTCGCGCGCAGTTTCAAGATCGCCGCGCGCGGTCAGCAGGCTCGCCCGCAGACCTTCGACGGCGGGTCCAAGGGGCTCCAGCAAGCTCGCAATCTCGAGTGCGCGTGCCGCGTCCTTGAGACGTCCCACGCTGTAGAGCCACGCAGCGCGCGCGACATGAAGGGATGGATCGTTCGGTGTCCGCTTCAGCGCTTCGTTGACCAGCGCCAGCTTGTCAGCGTGGGCTCCGAACGCGGGCTTCAGCAGCGACAGCGCCGCAAAACCTTGCGCACAATCTGGATCAAGCTCAAGCGATCGCTTCGCCGCTTCGAGCGCTTCCTCGTGGGCGGGCGAGCCGATGAGGTCTCGATCACGAGGCAACAGCAAGGCACGCACACTGGCAAGGACCGCCCACGCGTCAGCAAAATCGGGCGCGATGGCGACGCAGCGCTCAAGCAGCACCGCGGCCTGATCCTCTTCGATATCGCTCATCATCAGCCAAATCTGGCGCGCGCGGAGATAGAGCTCATAGGCGGCCGGATCGACCGGATTGCCGGCGCGCTCTGATTGCGACAACGAGCGCCGCAGTGAGCCCGCAACCTTCGCGGCGATTTCGTCTTCAAGCGCGAAGGCGTCGTTGCGGTCTCCCTCATAGCGCTCGCTCCAAAGCGCCACGCTTGTACCTGCATCGATCAGTTGCACACTGACGCGCATGCGATCGCCGCTGAGCCGCACTGAGCCATCGAGGACGTGCGTCGCTTTCAGGGCCACGGCGGCCTCGCGCTTGAGCTCGCCGCGGAATTGAAAGGCCGAGAGGCGGCCAATCACTTTGATCTTCGATTGACGCAATAGCGTCGAAATAATCTCGTCGGCCACGCCATCGGAGAAGTAATTCATCTCCGCCGCATAACTCTCATTGTCGAACGGCAATACGGCGAGCACCGGTTCGGCCTTGCGCGCGCGCGTGCGAGCGGCAGCGATCGCTTCAAGCGTAAAGATGTCGATGGTCTCGGCCATCTTGTCCAAGTGCACGGCGCCGGCTGGGTGAAGCCGTTGCGCAAGCTTCCCACGCACGGCGCGGCGAACATCGAGTGACACAACAACAGCGCCAGGCCGGGCAAGCTGCTGCAAGCGCGCGGCGACATTGACGCTGTGACCGAGCAAGTCGCCGGTTTTCGTCATCATCACGTCGCCGACGTGCACGCCGACGCGCACGCGTTGCCGCTCGACGCCTTCCCAGAGGATTTCAGCGGCAGAAAGCGCGCCGGAAGCGGAAGCAAACTCCAACATGAAGCCATCGCCAGCGGTGTTGAACACGCGCCCGCCGTGGCTTTGCACAATAGCGTCGATAGCGGCGCGAACACGCGCCACAAGGGCCAGCGCTTCGCTCTCGTCCACCTCGGACATGGCCGAATAGCCGGCGACGTCGATCGACATGATCGCCGCGAGCTTCCGGGGCCCGAGTTCCTCGGTCACTTGGTTCCTGCCATGGCGCGCGGCTCATAGCACGGAAGCGGCGCTCGGGATTAGCCCTCTTTGGGGATGTCCTGGAAGTAAGGCTCAACCTTGCCAGTGTACTTGATGGTGAGCTGTTTGCCCTTGCGATCCAGCGTCTTGCCCACGGCCAGGCGCACCCAGCCTTCGCTCACGCAATACTCTTCGCAATTGGTTTTCTCGTTGCCGTTGAAGCGCATGCCGATGCCCCGCGCGAGCAGAGCCTCATCGTAAAATGGGCTGTCAGGGTCGACCGAGAGGCGGTCTGGCGGGGTATCGCTCATAGAACTTTAGTCTCCGGCGTAAGGGCCAAGGCGGCAGCGGCGAAATCCAATCGCCGCTGCACCGTCTCGGTAATGAGGTGAGCCATCTTCTTCTTGACCCGAAGCACCAGCCTGCCGTCAACCGCCTCGATCTCGACTGCGGCCAAAAGCGGCTCAGAGCGGCCCGAAAGGTCGGCGCCGAGCCGGAGCGCAGCGCCCAGGGCGGCAGCCGCCGCTTGGCGCTCATCGCTGAGGAGTCGCATATAAGCCTCGGCGTGGCGGGGCGGCGCTTTGGTGTAGCGGTGATGTATAGCCGCGGCGAGGAAGGCACGCTCCTCGTGATTGATGGCCGCCAGTGGCGCGCGGAGGATGAGGTCGAACATGATCTCAACACGCTGATCGGGGTGGAGCGGCCCGCCAACGTCCGCCAGACGCGCCGCAGCGCCGCGAATGACCTCCTCGCGTTTCTTCGGAAAAACGTTCGGCTGCCCCTCGAACATCGGCGCGATCCATTCTTCGAGCGCTTGTCCGAATGCGCGAGTGCGTGACCACCGACCTGCCAATGCCTCGGCGGCAGCAATGAGCGGATGTGTGGCAAGCGTCTCGTCACTCATGCGCTCGATCAGTACGCCTTCGCGCAGACCGAATGCTGAGAGAATGACGCGATCGAATTGGCCGACCTGCATCACGTGCTCAAGCACGACTGCGGCGTACGGCAACGTCTCCGCGCGTTTTGCAGCGGCCTCTTCGAGCTTCTCCAGCGAGCGCTTGCTTTGCTTGCGCACAACGTCGGCGACCTTGAGCACTTCGGCGCGGCTCATTTCGTGGTGGTGCAGCACGCCAAGCGGATGGTTGGTGAGCGCGATGTCGATGCGGCCCAACGCACGCCAAGCGCCGCCGACGGCATAGAAATCACCACCGCGCTTGCCGAGCAGTTTGGTGCGATCCAATGCCTGGCTGACTTGCTTGCCGACTTTGACGTAGTCAAAATCCGCGCCATCCATCAGCGTCAAAGGACCGAGCGGAAACGTCTCGCCGCGGCCGACGCCCTTGGGGCTGATCTCAATCAACTCAAGGCTCGCGCCGCCAAGATCGCCGACAAGCCCCTTTGCATCAGGCGCACCGGCCATCACGCCAAGCGCCGACAACCGGGCTTCGTCTTCGCCGCTCAGAATACGAAGCTTGATGCCGCTTTCGGCTTCCATGCGCGCGGCGAACTCTTTGCCGTCCTTTGCTTCGCGCACGGCGGCCGTGCCGACGGCGTACACGTCCATGATCTGCAGCGCGTCGATCAAAGTTGCGAAGCGGCGCACGGCGCGGATCGCTTGCTCGACGCCATCCTTCGACAGCGAGCCGGTCCGCGCGCCTTCGCGTCCGAGGCCGGCCATGACCTTCTCGTTGAGTATCGGCGTCATCGCGCGTCCGTCGATGCGATAGACGACCATACGCACGGAGTTGGAGCCGACGTCGATGACGGCCGCTTCCTGCCCGTCGCGGAGAAACCGCGACATCATTGCTCTACGCTCAACTTAGGACGTGCGGCGCGCGCCGATGTGATCGAACGCGGCAGGCGCATCGCCTTTACCCGCGCGACCGCGACCCGAAAGGCTCGGGTTGCGCATGAAGTAATTGTGCGCGCTGAACGGTTCGTCTGGCAGCTTAGAAACATCAACCCGAGTGAATACCCCATCCTGGTCCATGTACCAGGATTGCGCCTCATCATTGAGGTTCGCGACCATGATTTGATCGAGAACTTGCTGATGTACGGTCGGATTTTCAACCGGACACATGACCTCAACGCGCCGTTCCAGGTTCCGTGGCATCCAATCCGCGGACGAAAGATAGACTTTCGCCTTGGCGTTCGGAAGTTTCGCTCCGTTGCCGAAACAGACGATCCGGGCGTGCTCCAGGAACCGACCGACGATCGATTTGACCCGGATGTTCTCGCTCATCCCGGGAACGCCAGGACGCAAGCAGCAGATACCGCGCACGACGAGGTCGATTTTTACGCCTGCGTTCGAGGCGCGATACAGCGCATCGATGATCTCAGGGTGCACGAGCGCGTTGAGCTTGGCCCAGATCGACCCGCCACGACCGGCACGTGCGTGTTCGATCTCGGCGTCGATGAGCGCAAGAATGGTCGCCTTCGAATTGATCGGCGACATCGCGATCTTTTCGAGCTCCGCCGGGCGCGCGTAGCCGGTGACAAAATTGAACAAGCGGTTCGCATCGCGGCCGAACGCGGGATCGCACGTGAACAACGACAGGTCAGTGTAAATCTTCGCGGTGATCGGGTGATAGTTGCCGGTCCCGAAGTGCGTGTAGCTGCGCAAACCTTCGGCCTCGCGTCGCACGACCAGGCTAACCTTCGCATGGGTTTTGAAGTCGACGAAGCCATACACAACCGAAGCGCCGGCTGCTTCGAGCTTGCGCGCGACATGGAGGTTTGTCTCTTCGTCAAAGCGCGCCTTGAGTTCGATCAGCGCCGTGACGTTCTTACCGGCTTCGGCCGCAGCAACGAGCGCGGCAACGATCGGTGAATCGCGAGAGGTGCGATACAGTGTCTGCTTGATCGCGACCACGGCCGGATCGGACGCTGCTTGGCGCACGAACTGGACGACGGAGTCGAACGATTCAAACGGGTGGTGGACTAGGATGTCCTTGGCTCGGATGGCCGCGAACGTATCGCCGCCAAAGTCCTTGATGCGGTCCGGAAAACGCGGCTCGAAGCGCGGAAATTTCAGTTCCGGGCGATCTTCGTTGACCAGCGCCGAAAGCGACACGAGGCCCAGCATGCCGTCAACGATGATCACATCGCGGGAGTCCGCTTCGAGTTCGCGGCTGATGAACGCGCGGAGATCTTCCGGCATCGAGGCTTCGACTTTGAGACGTACCACATCGCCCAAGCGGCGCTCTTTCAGACGCGCCTCGAACTCGCGCACGAGATCTTCGGCCTCTTCTTGGATTTCGATATCGCTGTCGCGGACGACCCGGAACGCGCCCTGCGCTTCGACGGTGTAGCCCGGGAAAAGCTCATCCAGGAAAAGCGTGATCGTATTTTCAAGCGTGAGGAAGCGGCGTTGCACTCGCTCGCCAGCATCCAATTCAATGTGCGAATGCGCCAGTGTCACATCGATAAAGCGCGCGACTTGGCTCGGCACTGGGATGAGCGCGTTGAGTGCGCGGCCATCGCCTTTGCGCTTCAGCTTGAGCGCAATCGCGAAGCCGAGGTTCGGAATGAACGGAAAGGGGTGCGCCGGATCGACTGCGAGCGGTGTCAGCAGCGGGAAGACTTCAGCCATGAAAAGCGGCTTGAGATAGCGCAGCTCTTCCTCAGTCAGCTCTTCGCGATCCAGCACAGAGATGCCGGCGCCACGGAGGTCGACACGCAACGCGCGCCAACGTTCCTGCTGGCGATCGATCAGCTTCGTCGCGGCCGCGTGCACGCGTGCGAGCTGCTCGCTCGGCGTCAAGCCGTCATTGCTGACGAGAGTCACGCCCGCCTTCACTTGCTCATGCAAGCCGGCGACGCGGACC
Source organism: Terricaulis sp. (assembly GCA_040080935.1). GTDB lineage: Bacteria > Pseudomonadota > Alphaproteobacteria > Caulobacterales > Aquidulcibacteraceae > Vitreimonas. The sequence goes on along the minus strand of JBEBHI010000152.1, from coordinate 866 downwards.
ATGTAGAATTCATCGAGGTTGGAGGCGGAGATCGAGAGGAAGCGTAGCTGCTCCAGCAACGGATGCTTGTTGTTCTCGGCCTCTTCCAGAACACGCGTGTTGAACGCGAGCCAGGCCAGCTCGCGGTTGATGAACCGCTTGGGATCATTCAGCGACGGCGAGTTCTGCGCCGTGACGCGCGCCTTCTTGCGCGATTTCGCCATCTGTTAACTGTCTCCACCAACCCAGCGCGCCTGCATCTTTTCCAGCGCTCGCTTCGCGATCACTGTCGTCACAGGCTTTGCCCCGCGCACCAGTTCTTCGTCCAAAGCCGCCGCCCAGGCTTGGGCCGCAGCAAAGGTTCGAGGGAGCCGCCGCACGAGGTACTTGGCAGCATCATCGCTCAATTGAATGAATTTCTCACGACAGATACGGCGCAAAACCACGTCCATTAGCGCTTCATCGGGCTCGCCAAGCTTAGCGACCGGTAAAGATGCCAGCCTGGAGCGGAGATCTGGGGTCTGGACAGGCCAAGCTGAAGGCGGCTCGCCCCCAACCAGGAGAACCGCGCCGCCCTCGGCGCGGGCGAGATCGAGCAGGCGCCAGAGCATGGGCTCGTCCCGCGCGCCATCCGCGTCATCGATCAAGATGCACCCGGCGGCTTCGCGGAAGTTGGTCGCGGCGTCTTCGGGCGTAGCCGTCGGGGAGATTTGCCTGGCGCCGACTTCCAGCGCCCAAGCCAGCGCCAAGTGGGTTTTCCCAGAGCCCGGCGGGCCGGAAATCGCCAACGCGCCGTGCGGCCAGGCCCGCCAGTCGGTCAGGAGCTTCGCCGCGTCGCGGTTCGCTTCAGCCACCACCAGTTTGTCGGGCGAACGATCGCCCATCTG
>JBEBHI010000288.1:0-2220 GCA_040080935.1 Terricaulis sp. | reverse complement strand
TCAAGCGCAAGAAATGACCGACAGCGCCATCGCCGCCCGCATCGTCAACGCCCTCGAAGCCGCCGCCGATCGCGAAGCCGGCGCACAAACCGCGCTCGTCTCCGTCACGCTCGACATGCTCGCCCGCACCGACTCCGGCGCCGTCGAAGCCAAACTCGTCCGCAAAACCCGCACACTGGTTTTCATGAGCGCCGAATTCCGCACCGACGAAGGCCAGCGCATCGTCACCGCGAGCAGCGTGCACAAAGTCCTGGGCGCCTAAGCCCGCGCAGCAGCCTTCGACAAGCTCAGGCTGACGCCATTTTGAAACCGGCGCCCAAATTGGCGTCATGCTGAGCTTGTCGAAGCACGACGCCACGCACAGCTCTAAACCCGCGGCGCGACCCAGCGCATCTCCACGAGCGTCGCGTCGTGAAGCAAGTCCGGCTCGATCTCGTCGAACGTCTCCGCAGCGCCCGCGCCTTCCGGCAAACGATACACCCGCCAGAAGCGCCCATCCTCAGCCGTCGAGCACGCAAAGCCTGGCGCGCCATCGACGAATTCGGCGTTGCAGAACGTCACCTGCTCCGGCGGCGCCACCGCAAACTTCGCGCGGCCGACAATCTCGTCCACCGGGCTGTGCGCCTGGGTCGAGCGCGTCACCACCGAATGCACGTAGCGGCCATCAGCTGTCGGATAGACGCGGAAGACTTCCTCATCGCCCGCCGAAAGCGTGATCGCCTTGAACGGCTGACCTTCAACTTGATCATCCACTTCAGCGACGATGTAGTTCGGCGCCGCCGCCCGCACCGACGCGACATTCATCTCAACCGGCGCCGTGATCCCCGCGGCGCCATCCGGCCCAATCGTAGCGTCATAGTTCGGCGCGTTGGCGACCGGATACGCCTCGGTGTTCTCGTGCCGCGCATCCTGCCCGCACGCAGCAAGCAGAAGCGCCGCAACGAAAACGATCCGCTTCACGAGAAGACCTCGAACAATCCAGCCGCGCCCATGCCGCCGCCGATGCACATGGTCACCACCGCGTGCTTTGCTTTGCGACGACGGCCTTCCAGCAGCACGTGACCAACCAAGCGCGCGCCGGTCATGCCGAACGGGTGACCAATCGCGATCGAGCCGCCATTGACGTTGTACTTCTCCGGATCGATGCCGAGCTTGTCGCGCGAATAGAGGCACTGCGACGCGAACGCTTCGTTGAGCTCCCAAAGATCGATGTCATCGACCTTCAAGCCTTGGCGCTCCAGCAAACGCGGCACCGCGAACACCGGGCCAATGCCCATCTCGTCCGGCTCGCAACCAGCAACGGCAAAGCCCTTGAACAAACCAAGCGGCTCAAGCCCGCGCTTCTCAGCTTCCTTCTCATCCATCAGCACGACGGCCGCCGCGCCATCGGAGAGTTGGCTGGCATTGCCGGCCGTCACGAAATTGCCCGGCCCACGCACCGGCTCAAGCTTGGCCAAGCCTTCGATCGTGGTGTCAGCGCGGTTGCACTCATCCTTCGTCACAACATAGTCGACGAAGCTCTCTTCCTTCGTCTCCTTGTTGACGACCTTCATCCGCGTCTTCAGCGGCACGATTTCGTCATTGAACAAGCCTGCCGCTTGCGCCGCCGCGATGCGCTGTTGCGAGCGCAGCGAATATTCATCCTGATAGTCGCGCGCGACGTTGTAGCGCTTGGCTACGATGTCCGCGGTTTCGATCATCGCCATCCAAAGCTCGGGCTTGGTCTTCATTAGCTCTTCTTCGGTGATGTGATAGCGATTGGCCTTGCCGCTCAGCTGCACCAGCGAGATCGACTCCACACCGCCGCCGACAGCCGCCTTCGCGCCTTCGTTCATGATGTAGTGCGAAGCCTGCGCGATCGCCTGCAGGCCCGACGAGCAGAACCGGTTCACCGTCGTGCCCGAGGTCGTCACCGGCAACCCAGCGCGGATCAGAGAAAGCCGGGCGATGTTCGATCCCGTCGCGCCTTCCGGCGCGCCGCAGCCAATGACCACATCTTCAACCAAAGCCGGATCAATCTTGGCCCGCTCGACCGCATGCTTGATCGCATGACCCGTCATCGTCGCGCCGTGCGTGTCGTTGAACCCGCCGCGGCCAGACTTCGCCAGACCCGTACGGGCATAAGAAACGATCACTGCACGGCCCATCGGGTCCTCCTCAACTTTGTTGCGCGCACACTAAGCGCCGCGATGCGCGCGCGGAAGCGCGTATCGCGACGGC
>JBEBHI010000287.1:0-2222 GCA_040080935.1 Terricaulis sp. | reverse complement strand
GGTGGCGGCGGCGGCTGGTAAGTTCCGTTCGGAACCATCGCTACTGATCTCGGGTTCGCCAGTTGATCCGCGCCGCGCTTTCCGCGCGCAGGAACTCTGGAGACCTCCCCCGTGAAAACGCCCGCACTCTTGATCGCGACCTCAGCGATCGCTCTCACCACTCTCGCCGCCCCCGCCTTCGCGCAAAAATACGACGACCAATATTATTACGATGATGAGATCACCGTCATCGCACCCGAAGTCTATCGCGAGCGCACCGGCCGCAGCAGCAGCGGCATTCCGATCAACGAATTGACCGCTCAGCGCGTCGTCGAAACGCGAGATCTCGATCTGCGCCGCAACGCCGATGTCGACGAACTCTATCGCCGCATCGAATACACGGCGCGCGAAGCATGCGACGAAGTCGCCCGCGCCAGCCAAGGCGCACCGCTCACCACGCGTCGCGAATGCGTCCGCGAAGCAACGCGCGACGCGATGGCTGAAGCCGACTCGCTGATCTACGCCCGCCGCGGCTAAGCGCTGGCGCGATCCAGAGCCGCCACGTCTTCGGCGCTCAGCGTGACATTGAGTGCGCCCAGCAATTCGTTGAGCTGGGCCGCACTCGTCGCGCTGGCGATCGGCGCGCCCGTCGGCAACTTCGCCATCACCCAAGCCAGCGCAATCTGCGCCTGCGTCGCCCGCGTGCGCGCGGAGATGTCATCCAACACAGCGAGCACGGCAGGCCCTTTGCCCTGCATGTACTTGTCCATGCGCCCACCACGCAGGCTCTTGGCCTTGTCGGCCTCACTGCGATACTTGCCGGTGAGATAGCCGTTCGCCAAGCTATAGTACGGCAATATCGAAACGCCCTCGCGTGCACATAGCGGCACGAGTTCCGCTTCAATCTCGCGGTTCAACAAATTGTACTCCGGCTGCTGCGCATCGAAATGCGCGCCCGCCTTCTTCGCCGCAGCGACGCCGTCCGCGAAGCGCCCTGGTTTGAAGTTCGAAGCGCCGAACGCACGGATCTTGCCCGCCTTCAGCAGATCATTGAGCGCGCCCGTATATTCGTCCGCGTCCGTCGCCTCATCGTCGCGATGCAACCAATAAAGATCGATCGTCTCGATCCCCAAGCGCTTCAGCGAATCCTCGCACGCATCGACAATATTCTGCCGTTTGATACCCGATCGTGTCGGCAACATCCCGACCTTGGTGCAGATCACCACCTTGTTGCGCTTGCCGCTTTGCTTCAGCCACGCGCCGATCACGTTCTCGCTCTCGCCGCCCTTATGGCCAGGCACCCAAGCCGAATAGACGTCAGCCGTGTCAATGGCATCTCCGCCGCCATCAACAAACGCGTCGAGCACAGCGGACGACGTTGCCTGATCCGCATTCCAGCCGAAAACATTGCCGCCCAACACCAGCGGCGCGATCTTGATGCCGCTGCGTCCGATTTCGCGTTTCTGCTGCATGTTGCCGCTCCTCGACGCGCAGTCTGGACGCCGCGCACGGATTGTTGAGAATGCCTCTATCTAGGAGCGTCCATGCGCCTGCTCAACATCTTTGCCGCAGTTTCAGGTCTCATCGCGCTCGTCATGCTTGTGCTCGCCGCACACGCACTGCAGCCCGCGCCTGAATATCTCGAACGCATCCAGCTCGCCGCCTTCATTCAGCTCGGCGCGGCGGCGGCAGGACTAGCGCTCGCTAACCGCACTGGCGTTTTGAATCTTGTCGCCGGACTCATGATCCTCGCCGGCGCCGCGATTTTCGGCGGAACCCTTTACACACTCGCGATTACGCACAGCCGCGCATTGATCATGCTCGCGCCTGTCGGGGGAATAACACTCATTTTGGGATGGGTTGTGCTTGTGTTTGCGAAGCCCGGCGCCTGATCGGGCTCGAAATCGTCGCGGTTCGCTCTAATATCGCGTTTGCATGACGACCACGACAACACCGGCCGCGCCACCCGCGGACTACACTTTCAACACGTTTGCGCAGCACGTCGAAGATTTTTTCTCCGGCGTGTTGAGGCTCGATCCTGAGCAAGCACTGCTTCGCGGCGGCCTCTCACTGCTCGTTCTGTTCGCCGCTGTCATCATCATTTGGGGACTGCACGTCATCCTCAAATCGATCACGGAACGCATCGCCCCGAAGGACGACGCAACCGCCCCCAAACAGCATCTCAATATCGGCCGCTGGACTATGCGCGTCGCGCGCCTCGCCATCTTCATTGGCGCGCTGAT
>JBEBHI010000286.1:0-2226 GCA_040080935.1 Terricaulis sp. | reverse complement strand
GGCACGCCTAAGCGACACTTGCGACAGTGCTATGAAGGCCCGCGCGCCTCGCGCAGCGCCGCAACGTCGCGGATCTTGGCTTCAAACAGCGTCCAATCATCTCGTTCGGCAATAGGCGCCCACAGGGCCTCGACTTCGTCGATGAGCATCGTCACCGGCGTGGCGCGCTGGAAATAGGGATGGCGGAGGAATTCGACGCCGTTGCCGCCGGTTCGCGCTTCGATCGCCGTGCGGATCGGCGAGAATGCCGCGTCGGCGTAGAGCGCCGCCTGCGGGCTCGCAGCCGCGCGTTGCGCGCTTGCCGCGCCACAATACCAATCGTGGAAAAACTGATCCCAACCCGCGCGCGTCTCGGTGAGCCATTCAAACAGGCCGGAGAGAAATTGAACATCATCGGCGAGATCGCCTGGAAGCAGATTCAAACGGTCGAAGACGCCAGCGCGCAGTCCAACTTGATACGCATTCCCAAAACGTTGCAGCTCGGCCTCGAGCAGAGGGAGCGGACATACGAGGCTCAAAGCGCCGCCAAGTTGCGCCAGCGCCCATGACACAGCTTCGGGTTGCCGACCGAATGCGTAGAGGCCGGTCTCATCGAAGTACGCGGCCGTGAATGTGGGATCACTGACGGGCACAAAGCGCCACGGCCCGTAGTCGAAACTCTCGCCGCAAATGTTCAGATTGTCGGTGTTGAGCACGCCGTGGACAAACCCGGCGGCCATCCAGCTCCCGGCTAGCCGCGCATTGGCTTCGACCGCCTCGCCAAAAAGCGCCGCGACCTGCGCTTCGCCGCTGAGATTGGCGTGGCGCGGATAATAGGCGGCGCAGCAATGCTCGACGAGCGTGCGGATGAGCTCCGGGCGCTCGAAAAATGACAAACGCTGAAAAGTCCCAAAGCGAATGTGGCTATGGCCAAGCCGCACCAGTACCGAAGAGCGTGTCGGCGAAGGTTCGTCGCCGCGTACCAATTCCTCGCCGGTCTCGAACAGCGAGAACGGCTTCGAGGTGTAGACGCCGAGGGCGTCGAGCATCTCGGCTGCCAGCACCTCGCGTACGCCGCCCTTCAGTGTCAGGCGCCCATCGCCAAACCGAGAATAGGGCGTTTGTCCCGAGCCTTTTGTCGCCAGATCGAGCAACCGGTCATCACCGTCACGCAATTGTGCAAAGAGGAAGCCGCGCCCATCGCCAATGTCTGGATTGTAAGTTCTGAACTGATGCCCGTGATAGCGCATCGCCAATGGCGCGCTCATGTTGCCTGGCAACGGCTGGAAGCTTGCAAAATGCGCTTCCCATTCTGTCGCACTCAAATCGCCGAGGCCCACGCGCTCGGCCCATCTTTGGTTCCGCCAGCGCAATACGTGCTGTGGAAATCGCGCCGCTGCCACGGGATCGGCAAATTCCGGCCCGAGTGTCGCGAAGAGAGGGTCAGGCTGGTAACGCGCCGAGACGGGCATAACGCTCATCTAGGCGCAGCTAGGTCGGAAGTCATGTGTCGTTTCACGCGATGGCTCGTGACGCGCGCGGTGGTTTGTGGCACAAAAATGCGGGGGCGACGGAAGGGTCGTGGGACTTATGTCGGCGCACACTTTGAGCATTGTCGGCGCGGCGTTTGCCTTCGCCACGCTCGTGGCGTGCACGGATAACGCCAACGGCGCGAAGACGGAGCGTAGCTCCGCTGAGAGCGTCGCTGCGCAGCTTGATGTGTGCGGAGAAGGCAGCGGCGAATTCGCGCAGCGCGTGTGCGCCAATCGCCCATTGGCCGAACTCGACGGTCAGGTGCGCGCAACGCTCGTCGCTGAGTCCGCGAACATTTCAGACGCTGGCGCTCAGCTCCTAGTGCAAAACCAAAATCGCTGGCGCAACGCAGCGCGTGTCAGCTGCGGCATCATCGATGAGGCAGCTCAACCCGACGCCTCACAGCAGCGCTGCCTCGAAGCCGCGTTCCGCTCGCGTGCTCAGGATGCGCAGAACTCAGTTCAGGAAGTTGGTGGCTACACCTTCCAGCGGATGGAGTTGGTGGACGCTACGCCTGTCGCCGCCGAGATCGCTTCTGATATGGGCAGCTCTGCACCCGTGGCCGTGGAGCGCGACATTCGCTTCCCGCGCATTGACGGCCCGCAGACGCCATCAATCCGCCGCTTCAACGAACTTGTCGCCCAGGAACCGCAATTCTCTCTTGGCGATGCGACCAATGAGAACGTCGACTACACAATCGCCTATGCCGGCGAA
>JBEBHI010000151.1:0-8574 GCA_040080935.1 Terricaulis sp. | reverse complement strand
AACGGATCGTCGAAAGGTTTGATTAACGAGAGACCTCCCTCTGCCGCGAGCCGCGCGCCAATCTCTTCACGGCTCTCACCAACGCGATCGTACGTCACAACGGTCGCGCCCAAACTGCGCGTCGTATCGAGTTTGATCTTTGGCGCATCCGCCGGCATCACGATGGTCGCCTTGATCCCAAATATCTTCGACGCCGTCGCCACCGCGATTGCGTGATTGCCCGACGAGAACGCGATCACGCCTTTGACGCGCACCTCCGGCGCCAAAGCCGAAATCGCATTCGTCGCGCCGCGCATCTTGAAAGCGCCGCCGCGCTGCAGGTTCTCAGCCTTCACCCAGACCTTCGCGCCAGTGATCTCATTCAACACATCATTCCGAATAAGCGGCGTCTTCACGGCGATGCCTTCGATCCGCTTCGCTGCGGCTCTTACGTCTTCAATCGTCGGGATCATCAGGAGCCTCTTGGTTTGGCGCGCCGTGTCGGCGGCGCACTCAGCGGATCGTCGGGCCAGGGGTGCTTCGGATAACGGCCGCGCATCTCGCTGCGCACCGCCGCATACGAGCCGCGCCAGAACCCTGGCAAGTCTTTCGTGGTCTGCACCGGCCGATGCGCCGGTGAAAGCAGCCGCAAGCTCAGCGGCACGCGGCCACTGGCGATCACCGGATGCTTAGCCTCGCCAAACATCTCCTGCAGCCGCACGTCCAGCGCCGGACCGCCATCGCTCTCGTAATCAATCGATAGCGACGACCCCGCCGGCGTCTCAAATTTCGCCGGGGCCTCAGCATCGAGTTTGCGCCGCTGCTCATAGTCGAGTGACATCAGCAACGCCCGCGAGACATCGACGCTCCTCAGCGAGGACACACTATCCAGAGCAGGCGCCAACCAATCGTTCAAGTTCTCTAACAGAGCTTCATCGCTCCAATCCGGCCAACCCTCGCCATCGAGCAAGCGCATGAACTGAACCCGCCCACGCGTCTGTCGCGCCGCGTCATCCCAATCGAGCAAGCCGAGACCCGTCTCAGCGACAACATCGAGCAACGCCTGCGAAAGTTCAGCCCCCGTCAACCTTTCAAGCGGCGCCTCCGAAAGCACCAACTTGCCCAACCGCCGCACTTTGCGACCACGCAAGGCCCCACTCGCCGGATCAATCGTCGCCGAAGCGCGCGTCTCAATCTGCGCACCAAACATCGCCTCGATGTCCGCAAACTCAATCGGCGCACCAAGAAGCACCTGCGCGCGACCCGCAGCGCCCGCCATCTCCGCAATCACCGCATACTGCGACTTCAGCAACGATGATGCTTCATCAAGCACCGCCGCACGTCCGTTCGCCAAACTGAATCCGCCTTGGCGCGCCTTGGCAACGCGATCCGGATACGCGATCGCAAGCACACGCCCGGCGTGATCTTCATTCGCCTCACCACGTGCGCCGCCTGCCAACCGCGCAATCCGATCCGCCAAGCCACGCGCACTATCCGCACGCTGCCCACGCTCCGAAGCAAACTTGTGCAAGCGATCCCGCAGATCAGCGCTACGACCACCAAGCCCTTGCTCAGTCAGCACCATCGTAATCCGCGCCGCCAGCAACGCCTCACCATCGCGCGCCGCACTGATCACCATGTGCGCCAAGCGCGCCGGCAGCGGCAGCTTCGCTACCGCCTGCCCATGCGCCGTGATCCGCCCACCGCCATCCAGCGCGCGAATGCGCTTCAACAGACCAATAGCTTCATTCCACGCCGGCGCCGGCGGTGGATCAAGCCAAGCCAACGTCATCGGATCGGCAACGCCCCAAGCCGCAAGATCAAGCGCCAAGCCGCTTAAGTCCGCGTCCATAATCTCTGGCCGATCAAACTGCGGCAGCGCTCGCGTTTCGCCCTCACTCCACAAGCGCCAAGCCACACCCGGCTCCAAACGCCCCGCACGACCAGCGCGTTGCGTGATCGAAGCCTGGCTCGCGCGCACCGTTTCAAGCCGCGTCAGCCCCAGCGCCGGCTCAAATCGCGGCCGCCGCGCCAGCCCGCTATCGACAACAATCCGCACGCCCTCAATCGTCAGACTCGTCTCAGCAATCGATGTCGCCAGCACAACCTTGCGACGCCCCGCCGGCGCCGGCGAAATCGCCGCGTCCTGATCACCCGGACTCATCGCGCCATAGAGCGGACGAATATCAACGTTCGGATCGCGCACCGTCGCGCGCAATTGCTCCGCCGTGCGCTCGATCTCACGCACCCCCGGCAAAAATACGAGCGCCGAACCCGCATCTGCCGCTAACGCAGCGCGCGTCGCCGCCGCAACTTCGTCCTCGATCCGCGCCCGCGCATCACGCGGCCGATACACATGCCGCACCGGAAACATCCGGCCTTCGCTCACAACAACAGGCGCATCACCCAACAGAGAAGCAACCCGCGCCGCATCCAACGTCGCCGACATCACGACGATCCGCAGATCCGGTCGCAACGCACTCTGCGCATCACGCGCCAGCGCCAACCCAAGATCGCCCTCAAGACTGCGCTCGTGAAATTCATCGAACACGACAGCCGCAACGCCGCGCAGCTCCGGGTCGTCGAGGATCATGCGCGTGAACACGCCGTCAGTGACGACCTCAATCCGCGTGTCGCGACCAACCTTTGAATCCAGCCGCACCCGATAGCCAATGGTCGCGCCCACCGGCTCACCGCGCTCAAACGCCATCCGCGCCGCCGACGCGCGTGCCGCGATCCGGCGCGGCGACAGCAAGATGATCTTGCCGCCCTTGATCCACGCAGCGTCCAACAGCGCGGGCGCCACGCGCGTGGTCTTGCCCGCGCCCGGCGGCGCGACCAACACGGCCTCGCCGCGCGCCTCGAGCGCCGCGACGAGCTGGGGCAGAACGTCCTCAACCGGGAGCATGAGCGGGGCTTAACCCAGCCCTATGTCCATGTCTCGCCGCATTGGCGCGGCAGGTAGGCGGCGGTATAGGCTGGCGGCCTTCGAGCCGGGAGAGCTGGACAATGCGCATGCAGACTGTGGGGAAATTCGCGGTGGTTCTGGCCGCTTGCGTGAGCATTGTGAGTTGCTCGACCGGCCGCACCGCCGATACACGGCGCGGCGTTTCCGGCGCCGCCTCAATCCCGCTGCGCGATGTCGGCTTGATGCGCCCCGAGATCCCGCTGTTGCTGCGTAATCTCCAATATCCTTACGCCACCGCGACGCTGACCAATTGCGCGGCCGTCGCGCACGAGATCAGCCAGCTCGATGCGGTGCTCGGCCCAGAGAGCTACCAGCCCGGCCCCAACCGCAACATTTGGGACCGCAGCGGCGACTTCGTTGAAGACCAAACAATTCAAGCGGCAGAAGATGCGGCCTCGGACCTCATCCCATTCCGTTCGTGGATTCGTCGCATCAGCGGCGCCAGCCGTGCTGAGCGCGACGCATTGCGAGCGGTCGCCAACGGCCAGCAGCGGCGCACATTCTTGCGTGGCTACGGCGCCTCGCTCGGCTGCCCCAGCATCATTCCGCCGCCGCCTCCGGCTGCGCGTCAGCGGACGAACTGAGCGCCTTAAACTGCGTGACAAATTGCGCGAGGCGGTCTTCGCTGATCGCTTCGCGCAAACGCGACATCAGGAATTGGTAGTAGGCGATGTTGTGCCAAGACAGCAGCACTTGGCCGAGCAGCTCACCCGTCTTGAAGAGATGATGCAGATACGCCTTCGAATAATCGCGGCTCGCCGGGCAATCGATGCGCGCATCAAGCGGCGTTAAATCCTCGGCAAAACGCGCATTGGTGATGTTGAGCGGCCCAGTGTCCAGCCAAGCCTGACCATGACGGCCAGACCGCGTCGGCAGCACGCAATCGAACATATCGACGCCGCGCGCAACGCTCTCAACAATATCAATCGGCTTGCCAACACCCATCAGATAACGCGGCCGATCCTGCGGCAGCAGCGGCGTGGTGACATCGAGGGTCGCCAGCATCGCCTCATGGCCTTCGCCGACGGCAAGCCCGCCAATCGCGTAGCCATCAAAGCCTTCAGCAACGAGCGCTTCGGCCGAAATGCGACGCAACTCCGGATCAACACCGCCTTGCACGATCGCGAATAAATTCTGCGCATCGCGCTTGCCGAACGCCGTCTTGCAACGCGTCGCCCAAGCGAGCGACAACCGCATCGCCTTTTCGACATCCTCACGCGGCGCCGGCAACGCCGGGCATTCGTCGAGTTGCATCACGATATCCGCACCGATCTGATCGGCCTGGATTTCCATCGCGATCTCCGGCGTCAGCCGATGCTGACCACCATCGACGTGACTGCGAAACGTAACCCCATCCGCATCAAGCTTCCGCAGCTGCGACAGCGACATCACCTGGTAGCCACCGCTATCCGTCAAGATCGGCCTGTCCCACCGCATAAACGAATGCAGCCCGCCGAGCCGCGCCATGCGCTCGCCGCCTGGTCGCAGCATCAAGTGATACGTATTGCCGAGAAGGATATCAGCGCCCGTCGAGGCGACTTGATCAACGGTGAGCCCCTTCACGGTGCCCGCAGTCCCAACCGGCATAAACGCCGGCGTACGAATATCACCGCGTGTCGTGCGCAAAACGCCAGTGCGCGCCGCGCCATCGCGCGCTTTGATCTCGAACGGAAAGCTCATTCAGCCCGCCATAACAGGCTGGCGTCGCCATAGGAATAGAAGCGGTACCCGTTCGCGATCGCGTGCGCATACACCGCCTGCATGCGCTCAAGCCCCGCAAACGCCGCGACCAGCATGAACAGCGTCGAACGCGGCAAATGGAAGTTGGTCCACAGCCCATCGACGACACGGAAGCGATAGCCCGGCGTGATGAAGATATCGGTGTCGCCCGCCTCTGCGCGGACGCTCCCATCTTCATTGGCCGCCGACTCCAACGAGCGCAGCGCCGTCGTGCCCACGGCAATAACGCGCCGCCCTTCAGCCTTGGCGCAGTTGATCGCCGTGGCAGCCTGCGCGGGAATTTCGCGCCACTCCGAATGCATGACGTGCGCGGACGTATCGTCCACCTTCATCGGCAGAAATGTACCAGCGCCAACATGCAAGGTGACGTGCGTCCGTTCGACACCCATCGCATCGAAGCCCGCCATCAGCTCGTCTGTGAAATGCAACCCGGCCGTTGGCGCTGCGACAGCACCGTCCTTGGTCGCGTAGAGTGTCTGGTAGTCCGCGCGATCGGCATCATCCGGCGCGCGTTTACCGGCGATGTAGGGCGGCAGCGGCGGTGCGCCGATTTTCGCGATCGCTTCATCGAGCGCGGCGCCTGCGCGATCGAAGCGCAATGTCAGTTCGCCGTCTTCGCCTTTGCCTTCGATCGATGCGAACAAGCCGTCGTCGAAGAACAGGCCATCGCCCTCTTTCAGACGCTTGCCGGGCCTACCGAGCGCACGCCAGCGAGCGGCGTCCAGGCGCTCAATCAAATTCAGCGACACATGAATAATCGGCCCTTGCGGATCACGCGCGGGGCGCACCGCTTTCAGCGCCGCTGGGATAACGCGCGTGTCGTTGAACACCAACAAATCGCCGGCGCGAAACAGCTTTGGAGCGTCGCGCACGATCAAATCTTCGAACCCGCCCGCGGCCGGCGCATGCAGCAGCCCCGCGCTATCGCGCGGCCGCGCTGGCCGCAACGCGATCAGCCCTTCGGGCAGTTCGAAATCAAACAGGTCGACGCGCATTGTGGTTGGTGGTCGCTTTTCGGTGGCTGTCGCATGCATCCAGGCGCTTGTTCAAGCGCATCTCCGCACGGGGGCCAATAATGGACACTTCGCCTGAACCGCCAGAGATCAAGCGCACAGGCGGAAAGTGGCTCGATCTGATGCTCGCGCTTTCGGCGATCTTCGTCTCGATGTGCTCGCTTTGGTTAGCCTACAATTCCAGCAATTCGATGGAGCGGCTGGTCCAAGCCAATTCGATGCCGTTCATCCAACTTGAGAGCGGCAACGCAACTGATGAGGGTGAGCCAGGCGTGTTGGGCTTTGCCGCGCGCAACGCCGGCACGGGGCCGGCGCGCGTGCACTCGTTCCGATACATCGTCGATGGCCAGGCGGTGCAGCGTCACGGCTATGTCACCGTCAATATATTGCGCGCGTGCTGCGCAACGGAGTTGGACGCCGCGCTTGCCGCCGCCAATGGCGATGTGCTTGCGGTCATCGATGCAGATCTCACGAGCCCGGTCGCAAACACTTTCTTTGCGGCAGGCGACAAAGTCACTGCCTGGTCTTGGCGGCGCACCGCCATCAACGCAACGCTCTGGAATGCCGTCGATCAGGCGCGCCAGGAAGGTCGCATCGGCATGCGCGCTTGCTATTGCTCACTCTTCGACGATTGCTGGATTGCAGAAACCGGCACGTTTCCACCTCGGCCGGTCAATGAGTGTCCGCTGCCGGCGCAGCAATCACCCGCGCCTAACCCTTGACTATCCGGCCTTTCCGCATTTCTTCCAGCTCCCAGCTCATATTCGCACGCGCCGCCTCATCCAGTTCACGGTCGTAAACCTCGGTGCGGAACATTCGCGGATGTTCGAGTTGTTTCGCCAGGAACGCTCCGCGCCCCGCCGCAAACGCCGGGTCAGCAATGTGCGGATACTCACGGCGAATGCCCGCGGCATAGGCGCAATACGTTTCCCAGGGCGCGCCCAATATCGCGATATCCATATCGAGAAAGAGCGCGGCATCGCCGTCAGCTTCGCCTTCGGCATGGTTCTTGGTCATCTCGATCACGCGTGCCACGCGCGACACTAAATCAGGCTCACGCGCCAACGACGTCCGCGCCCAATCAGCGCTCAGCGCCTCGTTATCCGGCCGGCCTGGCTCATACACCGCATCATGAAACCAGATCGCATAGCCGACAAAAGCGCGATCGCGGATCAGCGCCGCGCGCCGATCCGCTTCATCGAGCAACCAAATAAGATGACTTTGTCCGTGATAGACACGCTGCGGCTCATCCCAAGCACGGATGAGCGCTTCGCCCAGCGCATCGGCGCCTTCTCCAGCCAGCGAACGCCAGCGTTGGAGAAGGCCCTCGCTCACTCCGCTTTCGCGGAAACGATCTTGCCTGGATTGCGCGGCGGCTCGCCCTTCGGCAACGCGTCGACGTTCTCCATGCCTTCAACGACCTCACCCCAGACCGTGTATTGCTTGTCCAGGAAGCGCGCGTCGTCGAGGCAGATGAAGAACTGGCTGTTGGCGGAGTTCGGATCGTTCGTACGCGCCATCGAGCACACGCCGCGCGCGTGCGGCTCGGCGTTGAACTCTTGCTTCAGGTTCGGCTTCTTCGAGCCGCCCGTGCCGTTCTTGTTTCCGCCGTCGCCACCCTGGGCCATGAAGCCGTCGATCACACGGTGAAACGGGACGTCATTGTAGAAGCCCTCGTTCGCAAGTTCGCCAATGCGCGCGACATGGTTCGGCGCGAGGTCCGGGCGGAACTTGATCTTCACCGTGCCGGTGTCGAGTTCGAGCGTCAGGGAATGAAAGGAATTATCGACCACCAGCTTCTCTCTCTGTTCGGATTGCGCGGCACGCGCGCAGGGATTTCAACGTCACAAACCGAGAAGTCAGCGCGGCGTTGGCGGCGCGTATCCTCGATCAGATCACGAAATTGCGGACCATCGGTGCGCAGCACGTAAATTGGCGCGCGTTCAGTCTCCGGCAAGTCTGCCGCGACCCGCACGGCAATCATGCGGTCCGGCGTTGGCGGAGGATTGCCGACAGCGATCTGCATCACCGCTTCTTGCCCCCACACAACGCGTCCGAAGATTGTGTAGCGCTTGTTCAGCGCCGAGTTCGGCTGGCGCATGATGAAGAACTGGCTGTTGGCGGAGTTCGGATTGTCCGAACGCGCCATCGAGACGACGCCCTGGCAGTGCAGCGCATTGGCCGAGACACGGCCGTCGCTGGTCACAGCCATCTGCGCGTCAGGTTGCGATTCAATCGGCAGCGCTTTGTAGAAACCCAAACGCGCGCGGCTCTGCTCGGCCGCCTGGATGAACGGCATTTCCGGGCCACGGCGGAACATGAACTCTTCGCGCAAATCCGGCAGCGAGGACGCGCCTTCGCCGGTGCCGAGCGGATCGCCGGTTTGCGCCATGAAGTCATCGACAACGCGGTGAAACGCCAAGCCATCATAGAAACCCAGACGCGTCAGCGTCTTGATCCGCTCAACGTGGCGCGGCGCGATCTCCGGATAGAGCTCGATCACGATCCGCCCGTGGACGGTATCGATGTAGAGCGTGTTCTCCGGATCGACCTGGCGCCAATTGCGCGCGTCGGGCGTCTGGGCGGACGCCGTATCGAACATGCCCACGAGACCGAGGGCGAGAACCGCCGCGGCTACAAAACTTCCAAAGCGCAGCATTTACGACACCCCGAACTTCGCCTTCAGTCGTCCTTCTACTTCTTTGGGCACGAAGTGCGCGACGCTTCCTTGCAGTCGCGCGATCTCTTTCACCAGCCGGCTCGCGATCGCTTGGTGCGTCGGATCGGCCATGAGAAAAACCGTTTCGATGGCGGGATTTAGCTTTTGGTTCATCCCGACCATCGCGAATTCGTACTCAAAGTCGGCGACCGCTC
>JBEBHI010000018.1:0-30206 GCA_040080935.1 Terricaulis sp. | reverse complement strand
CTCGGCGACCTCGGGATCGGAACCTGAATGTTGACTCATGTTTCAAGTCTCCGATATAAGCCGGCGCAAGACAATAAAATTCGGCCCGAGAAACGGTCCGAGGGGGGAATACGGGGCACATGCCTCAACACCTTTTGCCAGACGGGGCGGCCATGTCCTACGCCGAAGCTGGCGCAGGCTCCCCTATCGTTCTGGTGCA
This sequence comes from Terricaulis sp., assembly GCA_040080935.1. Lineage (GTDB taxonomy): Bacteria > Pseudomonadota > Alphaproteobacteria > Caulobacterales > Aquidulcibacteraceae > Vitreimonas. The sequence continues at coordinate 30,007 of JBEBHI010000018.1, read as the reverse complement.
CGGCTGGGCCGCCAACGGCGCCTTCTTTCGCGACCTCGCTGCTGAACTGGCCAAGGGTCATCGCGTCTACACCCTCACATTGCGCGGCCACGCAGGCTCCGAGAACGGCGCATCTGCGCTAACGATCGAAACGCTCGCCGACGATATCGCGCACTTCTTCGAAACGCTCGACCTTAAAGGCGCCTATGCGCTTGGTTGGTCGATGGGCGCGATGGCGCTCTGGGCTGCGTCTCCGCGTATTAGCGCGCGCTTGAACGGCCTCATCATCGAAGACATGAGTCCACGTCTCACCAACGACCAAAGTTGGGTGCACGGAATCTCGAGCGGCTACAGCGCGAACGATATCGCGAACACCGTCAGTGAAATCGAAGCCGATTGGCCATCTTACGTGACGCGTTTCGCACCGCGCATGTTTGCCGCCTCAATACGTGAAGCCTGCCCTGAACTCGAAGCATGGGCCGCGGGTCAAATGGCGCAGGCCGACGCCCAAGCGATGGCCTCGTACTGGCGCTCGATGGCTTCACAAGATTTTCGCGCCGCACTCGCGCGCATCGCAACGCCGATGCTCGTGATCCACGGCGGCGACAGCCAAGTTTACGACGACGGCGCGACCCAGTTCATCGCGCGCACAGCGCCGAATGCAAAAGGCGTCGTCATCAAAGGCGCCGGCCACGTGCCGCATCTCGAAGCGCCAGACGATTTTTTGAATCATATCGAGGCTTTCGTCCGTGAAACGCGGCGGCCCGAATTGAGGAGCGGAGGAGCAACCCCATGAGAAAATTTGGAGATAAGGCGCGCGTAGCGCTTTTGCTGGCGAGTGTAGCGGCATCGCCGTTCGCGCTGACCATGCCAGCGTTCGCGCAAGACACAGTGGCCGAAGAAGAAGAGCTGGTCGTCACGGCCCGCCGGACTGAAGAGTCGCTTCAAGAAGTGCCGGCCTCGGTGTCAGCATTTTCGGCTGAGCAGCTGGAACGCATCGGCGCGACCGATGCGACCGGCCTGCAAGGCGCGGTGCCGAACTTGAACATCGTTCAAGGCCGAGGCTCATCCAACGCCACCAACATCTACATTCGCGGCGTCGGCCAACCGGACGCGCTCCAAACGTTCGACCCCGCCGTCGGCTTCTACGTGGACGGCGTTTACTACTCGCGTATCCGCGGCACGCAGATGGACCTCCTGGACATCGAACGCGTCGAAGTTCTGCGCGGCCCGCAAGGCACGCTCTACGGCAAGAACACGATCGGTGGCGCCTATTCGATCATCACGCGCCGCCCGGGCCAAGACCCGCACGGCCTCTTCCAAGTCACCGTCGGCGACTATGGCCAACTCGAGTCGCGCATCGCCGCGTCCGGCCCGATCACCGATAACTTCGCCATCGGCGGCGCTCTCTTCGGCGCGTCACGCGACGGCTATGTCACCAACCCGGTGACCGGCGAAGACTACAACGACCGCAACGCCTGGGGTGGACGCTTCCAAGCTGCATGGGACGTGACGCCGAGCTTCAGCCTGGATTTCGCCGCCGACTACGCGGCCGAAGACAACGCGCTGACCATGGGCCAAGCGGTTTCGACGCTCGTGAGCTTCGCCGGCGCGACACCGATCGGCATCGTGCCGACGCCAGCGCCGGAGTACGATTTCACGGGCCGCGCAACGCCAGGTCTGCCGAATTCTTCGATCATGGATCACAGCGGTGCATCGCTCCGCGCGAGCTGGGACGTCGGCGGCGACTGGACGATCAAGTCGACCACCGCGTTCCGCGCACTCAACTACGATGACTATGTCGACATCGACGCGACGCAGTTCGAGTTCGGCGACGTGTTCGTCGGCGTTCGTCAGGATCAAACCAGCCAGGAATTCCAGGCGATCTATGAAGGCCCGCGCCTGACACTCGTCAGCGGCGTCTTCTATCTGCGTGAGAACATCGAATCTCACCAAGAAGCCTACGGCGACGATCTCGTGCTTGGCTATTTCGGCCAGTCGAGCTTCCTGCGGACCGTCGATGACACGCTGGAAACGACCAGCACCGCCGTCTATGCGAACGCGTCCTATGCGGTCACCGACCGCTTCAACGTTGGCGTTGGCCTGCGCTACACCGAAGAAGAGAAGCACTACATTCGCTCGACCTCCACGTTCTGGACGAGCCCAGGCTTCAACACGACGGTCGCCATGAACCGCACGGACTCGTGGGACGACCTCTCTCCAATGCTCTCTCTCGACTACCAGCTGACCGACAACGTCCTGCTCTATGGGCGCGCTGCCAGCGGCTTCAAGTCGGGCGGCTTCAACGGTCGCGCCAACAACCCTGGCGAAGAAGCGCCGTACGATCCGGAAACAGTGACGTCCTACGAACTCGGCGTGAAGTCCGATTGGCTGGGCGGCACACTCGTTGCCAACGCCGCGATCTTCTACAACGACTATCGCGACTTCCAGGCACGCGTTTCGGGCACAACCAACGATGTGCCGCCGGTTCTATCGCTCACCGTGCTCAACGCCGGTCAGCTTGAAATCTCCGGCGCCGAGCTCGAGCTCGTTTATCGCCCGACCGACGCTCTGCGTCTCGACGCGCAGATCGGCTACCTCGATGCGTCTTACGGCGAGTTCGACGACGTGCGCTTCACCTCGTTCGGCGGCAGCCGTGCGTTCCAAGATCCGGCATTCTCGCCGGAATGGACCGCGCGCTTCGGCGCCGCTTACGAGTGGGATCTCGCCAACCTCGGCTCGCTCACGCTTGCTGGTTCGGCGCGCTTCCGTTCGGAAATGGCGTTGGCCGTCGACAACACACCGGTCAACTCGAACGTGCCGGTGCGCAACCTCTATCAAGACGACTATTGGCTCTACGACGCGAGCCTGACGTGGAACGTCAACGACGTCTTCAGCATCGCGGTCCAAGGCCGCAACTTGGGTGATGAAGTGTACAAGACGGACGGTCAGGACTTCTCGTCGGTCGGCGGCATTCGCACCGTCTATTACGGCGCACCGCAGACCACGAGCGTGGTGTTCACCGCGCGCTACTAAGCGCGGTTCGGCGGCGGCGTTCCCTCCGAGGTGCCGCCGCTCTCCTCCTCCTCTTCGACTAAGGGCGGCGCTCCTCAGAGCGCCGCCCTTTTTCGTGCCACCGCGGAGGGTTTGACCTCGATCTAAATGTGAGCGGCATCATTCTACGCTTGCAACTAACTGACTAGTCAGTTATATTGACGGAATGAGCCGACCGCCCAGCCTCCAATCCACCGATCCCGCGCCGCGCTGGCGCAGGCGGGCGGACGCGCGCCCAGAGGAGATCCAGGAAGCAGCGTTGGAGGAGTTCGTCGCCCGCGGCTTCGAGGCCGCGCGGATGGAGGACATCGCCAAGCGCGCCGGTCTCTCGAAGGCGGCGATCTATCTCTACTTCCCCAGCAAGGTTGCGGTGCTGGAAGCGCTGATCGAAGCGAAGGTCGGCCCGCTAGCGCAGAGCGTGCAGCAAATCGCGGTGACGGGAGCGGCCGATCCGAAGACGGCGCTTCGCATGATGGCGACCGCAGCCGCCTTCAGGTTGAACGACCCGAACCTCTTTGCCGTCCCGCGCTTGGTGATCGGCATTTCAGGCCGCTTCCCCGAAATCGCGAAATACTACCGCGAGAACGTCGTCGAAAAGGCGCGCGGCGCGCTTGAGGCTCTGATCGAAGGCGCGATGGCCAAGGGCCAGATCCGTCGCGTCGATAAGGGCGCCGTGGTGCGTGCGTTCATCGGGCCACTCTTCTTTGAGGCGATGTGGACGCATGTCCTGGGCGGTGAAACCGCTCTCAATGAACCGCAAAAACTGATCGAACAGCAGTTCGATGTTCTGCTCTCTGGGCTGGAGCCACGCGCATGAAGCGCATTCTCATCCTCTCACTAGCTTTGCTCGCCGCCGCGTGCGGACGCGAAACCTCGAACGTTCTGCAGGGCTACGGCGAGGGAGATTATATCTATCTCTCGAGCCAGGACGCCGGCGTTGTCGGCGAGCTATTCGTGCGCGAGGGCGACGCGGTTGACGCCGGCGCGCGTGTCTTCCGGCTCGATCCAAATCGGCTGAACTACGGCGCCGAGAGCGCGCAAGCGCAGCGCGCCGCAGCCACTGCAGCCGTTCGCACAGCGCAGGCGCAAGCGACGTTGGCGCAACGCAATTACGCACGCAGCGCGCAGCTTGCTGATCGCGGCTTCTATTCGCGCGCGCGGCTCGATGCAGATCGCGCTTCACTTGATGTCGCGAATGCACAATTGGCGCAGGCGCGCAGGCAAGCAGCAGCAGCCGGCGCCGAAACCGGTTTGGCGCAGGAGCGGCTTGAGGATCTTGCCGGTACAGCGCCACTGGCAGGCACGATCCAACAGATCTTTCATCGCCAAGGAGAAGTTGTCGCCGCGGGCCAGCCGATCGCATCGCTGCTGACGCCGGAGAACATGAAAGTCCGCTTCTTCGCACCTGAAGCCATGTTGGCGCAATTACCGGTTGGCGCGCGCGTTATGGTGAGTTGCGATGGCTGCGCGCAGCCAATTGAAGCGCGCGTGAGTTTCGTCGCGACCGAGCCGCAGTTCACACCGCCAGTTATCTACTCGCTCGATCAGCGCGAGAAGCTGGTGTTCTTGGTCGAAGCACGCTTCGCCGGTGCGACACCGATCCGCCCAGGCATGCCCGTGGACCTGCGGATCGCGGAATGACCGATACAGTCGTCGACGTGCGCGGACTGACCAAGCGCTTTGGTGATCGCACCGTCGTCGATCACTTCGATCTCAAAGTGCCACGCGGCGCGATCTACGGCTTCTTGGGTCCAAACGGCTCGGGAAAGACGACGACAATCCGCATGGTGTGCGGGTTGTTGAAGCCTGAAAGCGGCGAAGGCGAAGTACTTGGCTTCGATGTTCTGAAGGAAAGCCTCAAGATCAAAGAACGCGTCGGCTACATGACGCAGAACTTCTCGCTCTACGAGGATCTGTCGATCCGCGAGAACCTCGAATTCATCTCGCGTCTTTACGGCTTGGATCGGCGCGCGGATCGCGTGGATGCAGCGCTTGCCGATCTTGGCCTTGTCGAACGGCAGACCCAGCTCGCCGGCAAACTTTCCGGCGGCTGGAAGCAGCGCCTGGCGCTGGCAGCGTGCATGATCCACGAACCGGAATTGCTGCTGCTCGACGAGCCGACAGCTGGCGTCGATCCCAAAGCACGACGCGATTTCTGGGATGCAATCCGGCGTTACTCGGCGCAAGGCGTAACCACGCTCGTCAGCACGCACTACATGGACGAAGCCGTGCAATGCGATTCCATCGCTTACATCGCGTACGGCAAGAAACTGATCGACTCCCCTACCGCGGAAATCCCGAAACAGATCGGCCTTTATGGCTGGCGCATCGCCGGGCGCCCGCTCATGCGCTCGCAAGAATTGCTCGAAGCGTCGCCAGGAGTCGATCTCGTCGCGCGGTTCGGCGCGGAGATCCATGCGTGCGGCAAGGATCCTGCGGCGCTGGAACGCGCAGTGCGCGCAGTGAAGGCGGCAGAGCCTCACGTTGAGATCGCGCCGATCGAGGCGGGGTTCGAAGAGATTTTTATCTATCTGATGTCCGGCGCGATGGACAATTTCCAATGACGACTGCGCCGCGTCCCTCCCGCATCGCTTCGTTCTTCGATCTCTCGTGGGCGCGCGTCTTCGCTGTGTTCCTGAAAGAACTCGTGCAGATGCGCCGCGACCGGCCGACGTTCGCCATCATGATCATGATGCCGGTGATGCAGCTGGTGTTGTTCGGGTACGCAATCAACACCGATCCGCGCCACATGCCGGCCGTTGTTGAAATGCGCGAAGATGGGCCGCTGACGCGCGCGTTCCTGGCCTCGCTCGCACAATCCACATTCATCGACATCGTCGCCGTCACACAACGTGACGAGGATGGCGAAGCGATGATCCGGTCGGGACAAGCGACATTCCTGATCTCCATCCCCGAAGGCTTCGAGCGACGCCTCGTGCGCGGCGAGCGGCCACAGATCTTGATCGCAGCAGATGCCAGCGATCCGGTGGCCGCAGGCGGTGCAATCGGGGCGATTCAGCAAATAGCCGCGCAGGCATTTGCGCCGGAGTTTCAGGGCTCGCTTGCCTTTCTTGCGCCCTCACCCGCGCCGTACGAAATCGTCGTTCACCGGCGTTACAATCCGGCCGGCGTTACGTCTTTCAACATCGTGCCCGCGCTGCTCGGCGTTATCCTGACCATGACCATGGTGATGATCACGTCCATCGCACTGACGCGCGAAACAGAGCGCGGCACAATGGAAAATCTGCTGGCGACGCCTGTGCGACCGCTCGAAGTGATGATCGGCAAGACGACGCCCTACGTGTTCGTCGGCGCTATCCAGGTCGCCATTGTACTCACCGTCGCCACGTTGCTCTTCCACATTCCGTTCACCGGATCGTTCCTGGCGTTTCTAGCGGCGGTGACTCTCTTCATCCTCGCCAACTTGATGCTGGGCTATCTCATCTCAACCGTCGCGCGCACGCAGATGCAGGCGATGCAGATGACATTCTTCATCTTCCTCCCTTCGATCCTGCTCTCGGGGTTCATGTTTCCTTTCCGCGCCATGCCAGGATGGGCGCAGGTCATTGGCGAGGCGCTGCCGATCACGCACTTCCTGCGCATCGTGCGCGAAATCGTGCTGAAGGGCGCTGGCTTCGGCGATGTGGTGGGCGATTTGTGGCCGCTCACACTCATCTTGCTGGCGCTGGCAAGCCTTGCTCTGCTGCGCTTCAGACGCACGCTCGACTAAACGTAAGTTCGAGCGATCTCCGCCTGGGCTTCCAATTCATCAGCCCGCAACCCTGCTCCGCGCGCGCGCAGTTCCGCGGCAGCGCTTTGCATCGAGGCAATTTCGCGTTCAAGCAAGCTGGTTACTTCGACGCTTGTAAGCGTGCGCCGCGCAACTTCGGCTGGGCCGTCGCCTGTCACCGCGACGTGTTCGGAGATTGCGCGCGTCCGTGGGCCGTCCAGCGGCTTGTCATCGCAGCGGCACAGCTTCGGCATTGTCGATCGCCGCGATCAAACTGCGCAGGACGCTGACGCGACCAGCGTCGCGCGCACGCATGGAGTCCCGTAGGTGAGACTGGAGCGCTTGGCGCTTTTGCGCGGCAGGCAGAGCCGTATTGTCCACCGCTAACCGGCGCGCGCGCGCTCAGCGGAAGCTTCGACGCCAATCGCCGCGAATAGCGCCGCGACGATCTTGTCGTTCGCGCCCTCACGGGCCAGCGCCGTCAGGGTGTCCATCGCGCTGATCACATCGTCGAAATCGCGTGCTGGCGAAGCCACTGCGATAACACCCGGCGCCGGATCAGCTTCTTGCCATTCGTCGGACGCGACCAAGACCTCGTGCAACTTCTCGCCTGGACGGAGGCCGGTATAGGTGATCGGCACGTCAATGTCCGGCCGCAGACCTTCCAGGCGGATCACTTCGCGCGCCAGTTCGACGACAGGCAGCGCTTCTCCCATCTCGATCACCAGCGAACAGCCACGCGGCTCGGCATGCAATCCAACAGCGGCCGCTTGCAGCAACGCATCGGCGGCCTGCGGGATCGAGAGAAAGAAGCGCGTGACATCAGGATCGGTGACCGTGAGCGGGACGCCAGCGGCAAGCTGACCCTCGAAGATCGGCGTCACCGAACCGGCGGAGCCCAAGACGTTTCCGAGGCGCACAGGAATCGCGCGCTCAGCGCCCTGGCGATCGAGCGCTTGGCAGTAGATCTCACCGAGCCGCTTCGAGGCGCCCATCAATCCCGACGGATCAACTGCCTTATCGGTCGACACGAAAATCATATCCGCGCCGACGCTGCGTGCCGCTTCGGCGACATTCTGCAGCCCAAGCACGTTGGTCAGCACACCTTCGCTCGCGAACGCCTCGACCATCGGCACTTGCTTCAGCGCCGCGGCGTGAAAAACGATCTCTGGCCGCTCTTTTGCAAACCAACGCCCGACAGAGCGCTCGTCGCGGATGTCGGCTAGGACTTGCACTGCATCGCGCAGTTCCAGGCCGATGCGATAGAGATTGTGCTCGGAGCTATCGAGCAGAGTGAGGCGCGCGGGCGACAAGGTTGCTATGCGGCGCGCGAGTTCGCCACCGATTGAGCCGCCGCCGCCAGTGATAAGCACGCGCTTGCCGGCGACAACCTCGCGAATACGCGCAAAGTCGACATCGCCGAGCGGGCGGCCAATGAGGTCATCCAGGCGCAGGCGACGCAGTTTGCCGTTGATCAACAACAAGCACCGAAGGCCAACTTCAGCGGCGCGCGTCAGCACCGCGCGTTTGGCTGCGCCGTCGGCTGGCGGATCGATGAGAATGAGGCTGGCGGCGTCGACGTTTGGGAGTTCGAGCGCATCCCAAACGGGCGCGCGCGCGAGCAACGGCGCCGGCGCATCGCCAGGACCGACGAGGACCGCGCCATGCACGCACATGTTCGCAGGCGCCCATGTGGCGCGCGCGCTCCAAGCTTCGTTCACGGCCTGAGCCGATCCCAAAAGGATCGCGTCTCGGATCATCCCCTCACACCCACTAACTCTGTCGAGGCACCTTTTGCAGAGATCACAGAGCGCTGTCCATGATCTCTACCATGTTCCTCCATAGCATCGTGCTGATGACAACGGACGCGGGACACCAATCCGTCGCAATCAGTTCAATTACGAAAGTGAGAGGTCAGGCCGGGATCGGCGCTGCGCCATTGCTAGCGGCGACTTCCAGCGGTTGATCTAGGGCCTCGCCTTCGATGCGAACTTGGCCGCCGGCGGCTTCAACCAACGCGCAACCAGCAGCGACATCCCAAATCATCGAGCCGGATTCGCGGTAGGCTTCGGCGCGGCCCGCAGCGACGTAGGCAAGCGCCGTGGCGGCTGAGCCGATCATCCGCACCTTCTGCCAGGTGCGGAGGCGCTCCTCGAACGCCTTCATAGAATCGTCACTCGCCCGCGACGGCACACCGGTTTGGAGGATGCCTTTAGCGGGGTCCTCGATCGCCGACACCTTCATCGGCGCGCCATTGAGCCATGCGCCATGTCCAATGGCGCCGACGAAGCGCTCGCGTGTCACAAAGCAATCGACGACGCCAAGGATCGGCTTGCCTTGATCTAGAAGCGCGATGGAAACGGCGCAGTGCGGATAGCCGCGAAGATAGTTCACGCTGCCGTCGAGTGGATCGATGGCCCAGACAAAACGATCGCCGCGCTGCAGTGAGCGCGTCCAACCGGCCTCTTCTGAGATGATCGGATAGTCGCTTTCGCGCTGGATGGCGGCGAGCACTATCTCTTCGGCGTGCTTGTCGCCGCCGATCTTCACTTCGCGGCCCTGCACGTCCTCGATGACACCCCATTGAACGCGGTTGGCCAGCAATGCCTCGCCAGCGGCGGCCGCGGCGGTGTCGGCGAGCTTCAATAAGTCTTTGAGATCGTTCACGGCACCCTGATAGCCCGCGCGTGCCTCTTGGAGAAGCGCCGCATACGCGCTTTAGTAGCGCCAGGGAGCGGGCCAAGATGGATGGAGGGCAGACAAAGCCCAACGCCGAACGCGCTGCGGCCAAGCCGCCGCAGGGCCTCAGTGCGTCCGCCCTCGACAAAAAGCTCGGCCTTCGCAAGCGCGCACGAGAAGACGCCGCCCGCAACCTCCCCCGGCATGACGCGGACGATCTCTCGGATGCCGAAAAAGCAGTGATCGAAGCGGTCGCAAGTGAACGGGCGCGGGTTGACCAGTCGCGCGCGGACGCCAAGGCAGATGCCGAGCGACGCCTTCGGGCGCTGGCGCCGGCGCCTCAGGATTTTAACGGCCCAGCACTCGATGCACGCTTGGCCCTGCGCCAGACGTCCGGCCGGCTCGCGCATGATTGGAGTGAGGCGTCTGCCCGCGCCACGGAGGCGCGCCGGGAACTAGACGCCTTCAAGCACCGGCACGAGCTGCGGCGCGCGGCCATCTATCCGCGATCGACTTTGCTGCAGTCAGGGCTGCTCTTCTGTGCGGCGGTGTTCGAAGCCTTGTTCAGCGCGGCGCTGTTTGCCGAGGACGATGCGCGCGGGCTTCTCGGCGGCGCGATCACAGCGATCGGGCTATCCGGCGCCAACGTGACGCTTGGGTTCATCGCGGGCTTCCTTGGGCTGCGCTATTTGCAGCACCGTCAATTGCCAATGAGGCTCATGGGCGCGCTGGCGTTTGGGTTCGTCGGATTGCTGGCGTTGATGCTGAATCTCTTCGCTGCCGACTGGCGCGATCAGCTCGCGGCGCTGAGTGGCCGCACCGTGGATATGGGCTCGGATGCAGGATTCCATTTGTGGTCGCTGCTCGCGCTGGACTCTCCGCAAGCGATCATTCTGCTGATGCTCGGCGCGGGTGTTTGGGTATTCTCGGCGCTCAAGGGGTATTCCGGTTTCGACGATCCCTACCCGGACTTCGGCAAGATGGATCGCGCAGCGCAAGCGGCCAGCGAGACGCTCTCCGATTTCCGCGCCGACGCACGTCTCGAGCTCGAGACACCTATCAACGTCGCAAAAGCAGCGCTCTCGGCGCGGACGGAGAAAATGCGCGCCGAGTTCGAAGCAATGAGTAAGGCGTTCGACGCTGCTGCGCTCAAGATGGAGACGCTCGACGCCAAGGCCCGTGCCTTGGACGACGCAGCCGCAAGCGCAGTGCATCTCTATCGGCAGGAAAATGCGGCTGCGCGGACATCGCCGGCGCCTGCTTATTTCAGTTCCGCCCCGCCTGCTGCAGGGCCCGCCCTCGACGCGCTCGGCAGCGCAGCATCGATGATTGATGAGGCCAGAGCGCGGTTGGCGGAAGCTCAAGTGCAGTCAGCACGGTCACTGGAAGAGTTGCTGGCCGAACTTGAAGACGCCACCAATCGTCACAATAGCGGGCAGGCGTGAGCCGGCGGCGCGGCGCGAGCGGACGCAATGCACTAGGCATTGTCCTGATCGTGTTAGCACTCGCGGTACTTGGCGGACTTCTGGCGCAGCTCTCTGGCTACGACCACCACCGACGGACGCAACATCGTTGTGTCGCACTGACGCGCCACTAGCCGCGCACACAATTGTATTAGTCGATTCCACCGATCGCCTTGAAGCCAGACACCGCCGCAAGCTGCGCGCCGTGTTGGCGCAGGAGCGGGCGCGGCTCTCTCAGTACGATCGCTTGACGATCATGCGCATCAACGTGCGCCGCCCGCAGGAGCCAGCGATCCTCTTCTCGCAATGCCTGCCCCGTCCGCCCGAGCAAACCAATCCGCTCTTCGAGAATGCGCGCATGGTGCAAGCGACGTGGGACGAAGAGTTCGCACAAGCTCTAGACAGCGCATTGCGCAGCGCCAGTTCCGGCGGGCCACAGCGCGCTTCCCCGATCATCGCGGCGCTCCGTGCTGTCGCCGCTGACCCAGAGTTCGGTTCGGAGATTCCGCAGCGGCGCCTCGTGCTCGTCTCCGATCTGCTTGAGCACAATCCACAAGGTTTCTCACTTTACGTTCCGGATGCGAATTATGCAGGCTGGCGCGCAGCGGCGCCGAGCGGTCCTCCGGATCTCGCACGCGTAGATTTGCGTGTAGTTCCAATAGATCGGCCCGATCACGCGGAGCGGCAGGCGTACGCGATGGAGCAATTCTGGCCGGCGTTCTTCGACGCGGCGGATGTCCAAACTGTAAGCATGGATCCCGCGCCATGATGCGCGAGCGCGCCGACTCACTCTAGATTCTGCCTCGAACGGTTTTTCCGGAGGGGCACTTGAATACCTTCAATTGGCAGGGCGGCAGCGGCCGCTGGTTCGAATTTGAGATTGCGCGCGCGCAGCGCGATTGGGAGCCGATCGGCGGCGTCTACATGTTCGTGAAGCCGCATGATCAGCCGTCGCAAGATTGGGGTGGCCCGATCTGCTTGTTCGCTGCGCAGACAGCAGATTTCTCCGCCACGCTGAACCGCCACGACATGTGGCAAGCGGCGGAAAACCTCGGCGCGCGTGAAATTCACTTGCTGACGATCAAGGAAGATCAAACGCGCGAGCGCGTGTTGAAGGATATCCTCGAGGCGCAAGCGCCAATCCTGAACCGCAACATGTTGCGGCGCGTCGCCTAATTCACTTCACTACGACGCGTCTCGAAAGCCCTTCGCGCAAGCGGAGGGCTTTTTAGTTGCGCGCTGCGACGGCCGCGGCGGGATCGTCGCTGAACACGCCGTCGACGCCGACCGCATAGAACGCACGCAGCTCCGCATCGAGATTGCCGTGCAGCCGCAGTGTTTCCTGCGCGCTCGTTGCGCCAACGCGCAGCGACGCAGGGAGAAAGAAGTTCTCCGGCCTGAACGTCCACGGATGCACCAAAAGATTTGCCGCATGCGCGCGCGCGACGAGATCGGTTGGCGCGCCGAGATTGTTGCTGGCGTCGCGCGGAATGATCAGCGTTTTCTCGACGCCAATCCCGCGCGCGTATTCCGCGATATGGCGGAGCCCCTCCCCCGCAAGCATCGAAGCGTAAGTTGTCTCGCGTTGATCCCATGGTCCGCCGTCAGCAGAAACCAACTGCACGCACTGCCATCGGATCGATGACATCTGCGCCAACGTACGGATCGCGCCAATCTCGAAGCACTGGACGTACATAATGTCGGCCGCGCTCTGACCACCCGCTTCGCGCACCGCGCTGATAAAGACTGGCACGGGATCAACGCCTTGCTCGGCCAAGAAGCTCGGGTGCTTCAGTTCGGGATAGATGCCCTTGCGGTGGTGCTGCGCCAGCGCGAGCGCTTCCGCGAACGTCGGAATCTCAAACTGGTCGTTATAGTGCGTGTTGTCCGGACGCAGCTGCGGGATGCGCTCGCGCGCACGCAGCGTCTTTAGCTCGGCAAGCGTGAAGTCCTCCACCCACCAGCCAAGCGCTTCTGTCCCATCGACCGTCTTCGCCTTTCGACGATCGGCAAACTCCGGGTGCTCCGCGACGTTCGTCGTCCCCGAAATCTCGTTCTCGTGACGGCAGACGAGGACATGGTCCTTCGTCATCACCAAATCAGGCTCGATGAAATCCGCGCCCTGCTCGATCGCGAGCTGATAGCCTGCCAGCGTGTGCTCCGGCCGATAGGCGCTCGCGCCCCTGTGCGCGATCACGATTGGCCGGCGCGTTCGTTCGACTTCGTTCATGCTTGCACACCCAGCCAGCGCCGCTGCGCCAAGCACAACATCGCGGCGATTCACAGGCGTTCGTCTTGCGGCGCGAGCTTTGTGGTCCACAGCCCCATGAACAAGATCGAGCCGCCAAACAGCAGCGACCACGCGCCGAACGTAGCATCGAGCGTCACGTCCAGGTTCGGAAACGCGTTTGGAAATTCGTGCGTGAGGAAGCCATTGAGCAAGATCACCGGCAGCGCAACGCCGATCGCCGCTTCGCCCTCATCGCCCGACGCCTCACCAAGAAGCTTGAGGCAGATGTAGCCGAGCGCGAGGCCGATCACTGGCGCGGAGAGAAACGTGATCATGCGCAGCGACTCGTCCGGCAGAAAGAAATACTGCCCGCCGAACCGGAACGCCGCCGCGACCGCCATCCAGAGCAGGAAGCCCACAAACATTGCGCGAATAATCATGCTTGGCTCTCCACTCGGGGCTTCACGCCCAACGCGATCAATTTATCAACGACCATCTGTAGGCGATTTTCGGGCGCCGAAACCGTGAAGTACGTCTCGGCCACCCAGCGCAAATGATCCATGATAGCTTCGCGCGGCGCGCCGTCGACCAGAAGCTTGTACACCGGCCAGACGTAAGACCAGTACTCATCCTCAGGCACGCTGCACCCGATCGGGTCCCAATCCTTCCAAAGGATTGTGTTTATCGCCCGCGCGTCGGCCTTGGTGTCTCGGCTCATTCCTTCAGCATTTCGCGCGAGACGATGACGCGCATGATCTCATTGGTGCCTTCGAGAATTCGGTGCACGCGCAAATCGCGAACGATGCGCTCGACCTCGTAGTCCGCCAGATAACCGTAGCCACCGTGCAGCTGCAGTGCTTGGTCAGCGACCTTGAAGGCCGCATCCGTTACGAAGCGCTTTGCCATGGCGCAATACTTCGTCGCGTCCGGCGCTTTCGCATCGAGTTTGCGTGCTGCGGTATGAAGCAACGCGCGACAAGCGGCGAGCTCCGTTTCCATGTCGGCCAGCATGAACTGCGTGTTCTGAAAATCTGCCAGGCGCTTGCCGAACTGCTTGCGTTCTTTGACGTAGCCAAGCGCACGCTCCAGCGCGTCCTGCGCGCCGCCAAGCGCACACGCAGCGATGTTCAGGCGGCCGCCATCGAGCCCCTTCATCGCGTACTTGAAGCCCTCGCCCTCGGGGCCAATGCGACTCTCCACGGGCACGCGACAATCTTCGAAGTTCACGATCGCCGTCGGCTGCGCCCGCCATCCCATCTTCTCTTCGTTCTTGCCGAACGAGAGTCCTTTCGTTCCGTCCGGCACCAGCACTGTGGAAACGCCCTTCGGTCCATCCTCACCGGTGCGGCACATTAAGACGTAGAGATCGGAAAAACCCGCGCCGGAGATGAAAGCCTTCGAGCCGTTAATCACATACTGCGAATTGCCATCGGGCTTGGCAGTCGTGCGCAAGGCGCCGGCGTCTGAACCTGAACCCGGCTCCGTCAAACAATACGAAGCGATCTTGTCCATGGTCACGAGCCTCGGCAGCCATTCAGCGCGTTGCTCTTCATTGCCGAAGGAGTCGATCATCCACGAACACATGTTGTGGATCGAAAGAAACGCCGCTGTGGAAATGCAGCCGCGCGAGAGTTCTTCAAAGATCAAAGCCGCATCGAGGCGCGAGAGCCCAGAGCCGCCGAACTCTTCGCGCACATAAATGCCGCCGAAGCCCAAGCTTGCTAGTTCCTGCAAAGTCTCGCGGCTCAAGCCCTCCTCTTCCCAGCGCGCAGCGTTGGGACGAAGTTTTTCCTGCGCGAAGCTGCGCGCGGTTTCGACGATAAGTTCTTGGTCTTCCGTGAGTTGCGCCGACATTGTTCCCTCGTTGGCCCGCTTATAGCGTCGCGCTGTGGAGGCGCCAGCGTTCCGGATCAGGAACCTGTCATGCACTTAAGTGTTTCCGCTGTGCCGACCCGCTGATCGGGCGCGCTTAGGGAGACCATTTCATGCTCAAGACCATCGCCACCGCGGCCGCCGCGGCCGCCATGCTGAGCTTGGCCGCCTGCAGTCAAGGCAGCGCCGAGAAAGCCGGTGAAAATGCAGATTCCGCGATCGAGGAAGCGACCCAGGGTCACGAAAACCTTGGTGACGGCGCGCTCGAACAAGCTGGCGAAGGCATTGATCAAGCCACCGGCAATACGAACAACAATGACGCCGCCGACGCCGTCAACGACGCGACCGACGGCAATCCGAATACTCGCCCGTAATAAAACAACCGGCGCGCGCCCGCTGGACTGAGCGCGCAACGGACAGCGGCGCCGTGTGACCTCGTCACCGGCGCCGCACCTTTTTCGGAACCGTGCTGTTGCGGGAACGTTGAGACCCTCGGCGGCAATGCCGTCCAATAACTGGGACACTTCAGGAGAAACATGATGTTGAAATCTTTGCTGGGCGCAGCCGCCGCCCTGAGCATGCTGGGCGTCGTTGCTTGCAGCCAAGGCCCGAACGAAGAAGCGGGCGAAGCTGCTGACACCAACTACGAACAATCCACGACCGGCACGACCAATCTGGGCCAAGGCCCGGCGGAAGAAGCCGGCGAAGCGCTCGACGAAACCACGAACGGCGCACCGGCTGGCGAAACCACGACGCCGCCGCCGGCGACCACCACGCCGTAACACGCGACAAATCGCGATTGCGATTGAACTCCCCGCGGGCCAAAAGGCGCGCGGGGAGTTTTCATGTTTGCCCGTCTTCCGCCGGCGCTCGTGCTCACGCTGGCGATTATTGCCGGCGCGTGCATGGACGCCACGATCAAGCACCTGTTGCAGAGCAATCATGTTCTGCTGGTGAGCTTCGGGCGCTACCTCTTTGGCGCGTTCTTCTCATTTTTGATCTGGTGGCGCGCCGGACACCCCCTCATCACCAAGGAAATGTGGCGTGCGCACGGCCTGCGTGGGTTCGTCATCGCCATCTGCGCCGTCACGTTTTTCTGGTCGCTGAAAGTCCTGCCGCTAGCCGAAGCGGTAACGCTTTCGTTTATCTATCCGCTGCTCGCGCCATTCGTGGCGTTTGTGCTTTTGAAAGAACGCATTCGCGTCTCGAGCGTCATCTGTGCGCTTGTCGGCTTCGTCGGTGTGATCGTCGCGATGCAGGGCGCGCCGAGCGAAGCGGAATCGCCGATGCACGATATCGGCGTCATTGCTGCGCTGCTCGCCGCCACCTTTTTCTCAGTCGCGATGGTGCTCTTGCGCGAGCGCGCGCAGAAGGACGGCCCTGTCATTGTGAGCTTGATGACCAGCGTGGTACCGGGCGCAATCTTGCTCACGCCCACCATCGCCTTCGCGACTCCGCCAAACTTCAACGACTGGTGGTTCTTCCTGCAATTGGGCGCCTTAGCCGCAGTCTTCATGTATCTGATGGCACAGGCATACGCCCGCGCCGAAGCGCAGCAGCTGGCCCCCATCCACTACACCGAGCTCATTTACGCGAGTTTAATCGGCTTTTTCCTCTTCCACGAAGTGCCGCGCCCAGAGATCTACATGGGCGCCACTTTGATTATCGCGGCGTGCCTTTGGGCCGCCTACGATGAGCGGCGCTTAGCGCCCAGGCCGAAGGAGACGTCCGCATGACCACCTTCCCTATCGAACTCATTCCATTCGCCCAAAACCTCGGCATCGAAATTGTCGAAGCTTCCGCGGAGCGCGTCATCGGCAAGCTGCTGGTTCGCCCTGAGCTTTGCACCACGGGCGGCACGCTTCATGGCGGCGCCGTGATGTCCTTCGCCGATTCACTCGGCGCCATCGGCGCGTTCCTGTCGCTGCCCGAAGGCGCGAAGACAACGACGACGCTCGAAAGCAAAACCAACTTCTTGAGGGCCGCCAAAGCCGGCACAACCGTAACCGGCGAGGCGACGCCCGTTCACTCCGGCAAACGCACTGGCGTCTGGCAAACCAAAATCACCAGCGAAGACGGCAAAGCCGTCGCCCTCGTGATCCAGACGCAGATGGTTCTGAGCTAACTAGGCCAGAAGCGGCGACAGCGCGTTGAAGCCGCCGATGAGCGCACCGCTTTGATCGTGGAGCGGCGTCGGAAACGGCGTGAACAATGTCCGCGATCCGTCTGGACGCTCAGCGATGGCGCTCGCACCGCGGATAGCGCGACTTTCGTTCATCGCGACCGCCATCGGGCAACGATCATGCGGCAAACGCTGCCCGTCGCGTTGCCATAAGCGCCAAGTTACGCACCATTTATCGTGCCCAATGCGCGGACTGCGTCCCGCAAAGCTGGCCGCTGCCGCGTTGCAGTAAGTCAAATGTCCGGTGCGATCGATAAGATAGATCGCCAACGGCAGATCGCCCAACGCCGCGTTGGCGAAATCTAGCTGCCGGCCCGTCTTGCTCTCGCTGACAAGCTCGCGCACCAGCCCCGCCAGACTATCGACGGTCGAGAGCAGTCGCTCCTGCGGCGTCGGCGCGGACTCCTCTTCGAAAAACCAAGCTGCAGGCGCGTTTAAAGCGCGCGCGATTTCAATCAAAGTTGACGCAGCGACGCGATTGATGCCGTTCTCGTATTTCTGAATTTGTTGGAACGTCAGGCGCAACTGTTTCGCGAGCGCCGCCTGCGATAGGCCAAGCTCCATCCGGCGCTGGCGCACACGCGCGCCAATGCGCAGATCATGGAGATGCATCTCCTCTCTGCCGCCGCTTCGCATGGGACCTAAGTGTAAGCCTGGGTATCCCGCGACGCCAGATGCGGCGCCGCGAGAAACCGAAGCGATCGTTACGCTCCTGCTTGAGCCTGCGCCTGAGCCTTCTTTGCGACGTCATCGGCCCGGCGACCACTGACTTCAACCATATGGTCGAACTCGGCCTCGAAGGTCGCCAAGCCCTGTGTCAGCGAGCGCAGTTCGATGATAAAGTTCTGCCGTTCGCTATGCGGCAGATACACATCGACCCGATCCCAACCTGGCCAGCCCTCACGCGGTTCAAATCCGAGAATTTGGCCGTTATGCGCCGAGACCGCTGAATTGATTTTCGGCGTTCCGGTGCTTGGGGTGAAGATTGACAGCTTCTCGATCGGCTCCAACAAGATTGATCCGCACTGCTGCATGGCTTCCACCATGCCGAGACGGCCAGCCTGCTGAAACGAGTGCTCGCTTGAATCGACGGAATGGAAAGAGCCATCGATCAAAGTTACGGACACATCGACCACCGGAAAGCCGATAGCCCCCTTTGTCAGTGCGTCCTTCACACCGGCCTCAACCGCTGGGATCCACTGGCGCGGAATCGCGCCGCCAGTGATCTTGTCGACGAACTGGAAGCCTTCGCCGCGCGGCAGCGGCTTCACCTGGATGACGCAATCGCCAAACTGGCCGTGACCACCGGTCTGCTTCTTGTGCCGGCCACGCACCTCCGCATTCTTGCGCAGACTTTCCTTGTAAGGCGTCGACGGTGGCGCCGTGGACACTTCAACATTGAAGCGCCCCTTCAGCCGATCGAGCACCGACCGCAAATGCGGCTCGCCCTGGCCTTGCAGCAAGATTTCGTGCGTCGTTTGATCGTGAACGACGTTGAGACCCGCGTCTTCGTCGACCAATTTCTGCAAAGCGCCGGAAAGCCGAACATCGTCTTTCCGGTCCTTGGTCGCGATCGCGACTTGATAGACCGGGAAGCGCTTCTTGAAATTGATCCTGATCTTCTGCGGCCCGTTCGCGCCGAGAAGATCGCCCGCCGCCACCGGATCGAGCTTGCCGATCGCCGCCACATCACCTTCTGGCACGCGCGATACCTTCTTCGTCTGCGAACCGTTGACAGAGAAGAGCGCACCCGGTCGTTGCTGCGAACCATCGCTCAGCGTGATCTGATCACTATCGTTCAGCGCCGATCCGAACACGCGCGTGTAGGCAAGCTTGCCGGCCTGCCCCGCGTGCGAGATCTTCATCACGTAAGCGCCGTTGCCGGTGAGCCCGAGCCGCGCAGCAGCATACTTTGGCTCTGGCGTGTCGTGCCTGAGCGCCTTCAGCAGCCGCCGCACGCCGTTGCCATTCGCGGTTGAACCGAAGAACACCGGCGCGATCAAGCCATCGCGAAGCTCAGCCACCAAATCCCGGAACACCGTGTCGCGATCTGGCGTCACATCGGATAGCAGTTTCTCCATCAGCTCATCGTCATAGTCTGCGAGCTGCTCGAGTAGATGAAAGCGCGCTTCCGTTTCGCGGTCAGCCAAATCTTTCGGAATGTCGATAATTTCTGACGGCTTGCCGGGCTGGTATCGATAGGCGCGCTCAAGCGCGAGATCGACGAACCCGGTGACCTTCTCGCCTTCCCAAATCGGAATCTGCCGCGCAACCAAAGGCGTCGTCGAAACCGGTTGCAGCGCTTCCAGCAAATCGCGAATGCGTCCGCGCGCGGTGTCGATCTTGTTGATGAAAATCGCGCGCGGGATCTGCAATTCTTCGAGCGCTTTGAGGAACGGCTGAACCAGAACAGCTTTTTCCGGATCAGGATCGGCGACCACGATCGCGAGATCGACCGCCGGAAATGCAAAGTCAGCGTCCGCTAGAAAATCGACGGCGCCTGGCGCGTCTATGAGGGCATAATGGTCGCCCATGAAATCGATTGCGGTGAAATTGGTTTCGGTCGATTGGCCCGCCGCGGCCGGGGAAATTCCCGCGCCACCCGAAGCAGCTGAAGCCAGAGCTTGGATCAACGCCGTCTTGCCCGCTCCGGTCGGACCGACGACGGCAATAGCCCTCACTACGTTAGCCGATTTGCTTTCAGGCATGGCGCGCACTCCCTTGTTTCCCGCTGTGGGGTTGGGGCGGCGCCAGCGGCTGCGCCGCTTCTCGCTTATGTCGGCCTGTCGAGGCCAAGACGGGTACTGTTTCACCGAAACAACAAACGCGCAACGGGGAGCGTAAATGAAGTGCGCGTCATGCGCGGACCTCCCGCAGTGCGAGAGGTCCGGCATGGCTAGCCCTGCTTCTTAAGTTCCGCGAACACACGCGTCATGAACTGCCAATGGCTCTGCTGCGTCGGCATTTGCTGCGACAGTTCCGGATCGGCCATCGCATCACGATTCATCTTGCCGGCAGCTTGATACAAAGCCGGATCACCTTGCGTGAATTCCTGGATCAACGCCTGCGCGCGCTGTCCAATATCGAGCGCACGCGCCGGGTCGGGATCGGGCCCAAGCGCATCGATATCGTTGAAAATCTGCGCCCACGCCGCGCCAACGCGTTTTTGATCTTCTTCCGTGAATCCGCGCGAACGAATTTCCGCAAGTTGCTCCGGCGTGTAGTGCTTCTGCGCCAACGCCTCCATTTTGGGCGACCACTTCATCTCAGACATTGCCGTACTCCTGACGAGCTTTCCTAACTCGTCCGGGGAGAGTGATCGTTTGCCCTTCAGCTTCGCGCGCGCTTGACGCACCAGCGCCAACGCTTGCTCCGCTTCGCTGCGCGCATCTTCCAACGCCGCCTCTTGCAGAGCGAGCGCCGCCGCAAGATCGCCGCTGCCGCGCAGCAAATCACCGATACGCTTCAGCGGCAGACCGATTTGCTTCAGCGCCAGAATGGCGGAAAGCTGCTCGATCTCCGGCTGGCGATAAATCCGCCAGCCAGCCACCGTCCGCGCCGGCTTCAGCAACCCCGCATCCTCGTAAACGCGCAGCGCTTTGACGGAGACACCGAAGCGCTTCGCCACCGCTGCTGCGGTCTCCTGGAACACGTTAGGTTTCATCACCTTCCTCGAACGGCCAGACTATGCAGCCCGGACCCAAGGGACGGCTCAAGCGGTATTTTCAACTAAATGCAGACGGCTATTATTGGCCCAAAACGGACATAGGCCAGTCCATCCGCTCAACGGCGTCAGTGCGAGGCGATCTCGTAGATGCGGATGCTGGAAATATACGGATTGCCCTGTGCCAAGCGCTCGGCGTCCGAAAGGCTTTCCGCATTTACGATGGTGTAGCCGGTCAACGCATCGAGCCCCATTGGCAACTCCCGCGAACCTTCGCGCGAAATCTCGCGGCCACCGCGCAAGCCCGCATTCTCAACGGCGTGTTCTCCTACCGCTTTAAACCACGCGCCCCATGCCGCCATGATTTCCGGCGTCGGCTTTTCGAAGCCGACATGTAGCAACATGAACTTTTTCATCTTCCCTCACATTCCTGGCGGCATGACGTCGAAAACGGGCAAACCTTCCGTGCGATGATCCCAGCTTGCGGCACGCGAGGCGTAGACGTGCATCTGAGGCTTGAACACTTCGAGATCGTCCAAGCTCGACGCGCGCAGGAACATCATCCCCGGCATGGCTTCATTCATTGAATAGAGCGCGGCCCCACAGGTCGGGCAAAAGTGCCGCGTCACCATGTGGCCGCTATCGGCCGCACGCGCATAGCCTTTGAGTTCACCGTCGAGCCTCACGCTCGCTTCAGGCACAGCTAGGTGCGAGCTGTGCCCGCTGCCGCTCGATCGCCGGCAATCTTCGCAATGGCAATGGCCCGCCATCGCGGGCTCGCCCGAGCACGAATAGCGCACCGCGCCGCACAAACATCCGCCGGTAAACTCTGTCATGACTTAAGTCTCCTCGCGCTTCCTGTGCCGATCCGCTAAATATGTTCAAGAACATATTATGCCCGCTGCTATTCCGGCGGACGGAGGATCTGATGCCCTACAGCGCCGCGCACAAGCAAAACACGCGCGCCCGCATCGTTGAATGCGCACGTATCCTGTTCAACCGCCACGGCTACGACAATGTCACCATCGAAATGGTGATGGCGGACGCAAAGCTCACACGAGGGGGCTTCTATAACCACTTCAAGAACAAGGAGGAGCTTTTCGCTGCCGCGGTTTCGAGCTTCTTGATGGGACGGGGGGCGCAATGGCGCGCCGACCAAGGCATCGATCCGACGCGTCCGACGCGGCAAGCTGCCCGCCAAATGTTGGCGGGCTATCTTTCGAAAGAACACCTGGGTGATCTCGATGGCCAGTGCCCGATGATTGCGCTCCCATCCGACATCGCGCGCAGCAGTCCCGAGGTGCAAACCGCCTATCAGCAGCTGCTTGCCGCAATGGTGGGTTTGTTCGAAAACAGCCTTCCAGGGCCAAGACGCGCAGCGCACAAGAAAGCGCTTGTGCTCGCGGCCCTCAGTGTCGGCGGGATGGTGCTCGCGCGCACACTGCCTAATTCGAAGCTCGCCGAGAGTGTCCGCAGCGCAGCCTATAGCCACGCATTGAGCACGTTGCCGTCGGTCTAACGGAATGTCGCTTTTCGGCGACAACGCGCCGTAGCGTGTCGGATGCGATTTGCGGCAGGAATTGAGTGCGCCGGCCGTTCAAGTAATTTGATCGGTAGGCGGGTCGTGACCCATTGCCGACATTCACCCGCTGAGGAAAGGTGCGTCCGTAGTAGAGGGCAAGATGGGTGGTTGGAAAAAGGGGCGCGGATCACTTGGTCCTCTTGGGCCCCTCGTCGGCCACTGGGTCGCGGTCGCAGCCAAGATGCCCAATGGAAGTGTCGGCGATTGTTCTCGTGAGTTCACCGCTTTCGGCGCTGGCTTTGTGCGCCTCGACGCTTCCTGGGATATGGGCGCCCGCGGTGTTTATCGAGAGGTTGCTTTTTTCGGCAAGAGCGATGATGGCGCTCTCGGTTTTTGGTCGTTCACGATAGACGGAAAGCGATCGATGGGAATTCTCACTGATGCGAGTGACGTACATCCCGACGCCATCGCATTTGTCGCAGAAATGCCGGCGGGCACGGCGCGATCAGTCTACTGGCCGGACGACGATGGCGCGCAAGGCTTCCGCTTTGCGGTCGAGAGCAAAGCGAAAAAGGGTTGGAATAGATTTCTTGACCATCGATATCGGCCAGCGTGAAACTCGGGCAGTGTCGTGTTTCGGCGACTTAGGCCGGTCGCCGCTCGCTGACGCGAGCGGCACGAATTGAGCGACTAAGGCGGTCGTCAATTACCTGGAGACGTCCGCTGCATCACGCTCCAGCACAAGTATGCGATAGTCGGGAAGGCGACGATGGAAATTGCGCGCACAAATATTCCAATGTTGGCGTCACTCGCAAATCCGCCAATGCCCAGCGAAAGCACTACGAGCACGATACTGACGACAAAGCCAAACAGAACGATCCAGCGAGCCGCGCCTCCGTCCTTGAACGCCAGCCCACCAAACAAGGGAGTAAGAATGCCAGCGAGCGTCAATCCAAAGCCGTAGTGCAACGGGTTCGGAAGGGGAAAGACACCGCTCATCGTCATGGCGACACCAAACAAGGAAAGACCCAAGCCCGCCAAAGCGGCGAGAACGATGTTGGCTTGCAGATGGCGTAGACCGGCGAACAAGCCCAATCCGCTCATCAGCGCTGCGATGCCGGTTGCGATGAACCCTAGGTTTGCGACGATAGGCATGTTGGCCTGGCAGCAGCCCAAGTCGCTCGGCTGCTGACCCGCGATGTCGTAACCGGGATTGAGGAGCACGGCGGCAATCTGACTACCGAAATAGAGGAACGGCACGGCGGCGCCGCCGATCAACAATACGCGATAGCTCATCAGTCCCTGCGCGAGCATTCGAAGCCTTCTGCCGTAATCGCCAAATGACTGCAAACGGCGACAAGCCGACGCTCAACGATCCGGCAGCGGGATGAATTCCTTGTCGTCTCCCGGCACCGTGCCGAAGCGCCCGGCTTTCCAATCTTCTTTCGCCTGCTCGATCCGCTCTTTGCGTGACGAGACGAAATTCCACCACAGATGACGTGGCCCAAGATTGGCCCCGCCGAGCAGCAGAAAGCGCGCAGGCGTGAGTGCGTTGATCGTGATCGCGTCGCCAGGGCGGAAGATCAGCAACCGTCCGTTCTCGAAGCGATCACCAGCAATCTCGATCTCACCACTCGTCAAATAGAGCGCGCGCTCCTCGTGCTCGGCGCCCAGCGGCAACGCTGCGCCAGCGCTTAGTTGCGAGTCCGCGTAGAACATTTCCGAGTACGTCTTCACCGGCGATGATTTGCCGTACAGCGATCCGGCGATCACCCGAACGACCTTGCCGTCCTCTTCGATCACCGGCAGCTCATCGACGCCATGATGCTTGAAGAATGGCTCACTCTCTTCGTGCGCTTCCGGCAACGCCACCCACGACTGAATCCCAGCAATCGGTGATCCCGTAGCGCGCAACTCTTCGCGCGTGCGCTCTGAGTGTGCGATTCCGCGCCCCGCATTCATCCAATTCACATCACCCGGCTTGATCGCCTGCGCTGAACCCAGCGTGTCGCGGTGAAAGATTTCGCCGTCGAACAGATACGTGACGGTCGCCAGATTGATATGCGGGTGCGGCCGCACGTCGAGTCCCTTGCCAACGGGAAAGTGCGCTGGTCCGAATTCGTCCCAGAAAATGAACGGTCCAACCATCCGCTTCTCGATTGCCGGCAACGCGCGGCGGACGGAGAAATTGTCGCCAAGATCGCGCGGCTTTGGCTCGATCGTGAACATGACGGCGTCGGCTGGATTTTCGCTCATATCTCCTTTGTAGGCGCACGACCACGGGTCAGCCAAGTAGCGACCGCCCAACACACAAGCGCCCACGCCGCGCCGAGACACCATCCAGCCAAAACATCCGTCGGCCAGTGAACACCAAGGTAGATGCGGCTCGCGCCGATCAGGATCGTCAACAAAATAGCCGCGCCGAGCACGTAGCCGCGCAGCGCATTGCGCTCTTGAGCATGCGCGATCAGCGCGCCCAACGTGAGATACGTGACGGCAGACAGCATAGCGTGCCCACTCGGAAAGCTCATGCTCGTCGTCTCAACCACGTGCGCGACAAGATCAGGCCGCGGGCGGTTGAAGCCCATCTTCAACCCCTCGCTGATCGCCGTGCCGCCCATCGTCGCGACCAACAACAAAACGGCGTCCGTCCAGCGTTTCACTGTCAGCAAATAACCCACCGCAAACAGCGTCACGAGCGCAAGCACGGCAAAGCCGCCAAGCGCCGAAATATCCATCACCGAGTTTTCGACCCAGCGCGGTCCGATCGGGTCAGCAGGATCGGCGGTGCGCAGCGCCAGCAGCAGGCTCTCATCGAACCAGCGTGTCTCTCCTTCGCCCACTTCTTCCGCAATCTCGCTGAACACCCACACGGGCACAGCGACGCCAAGCAACACCGCAATCGGCACGATGTCGCGCCGCGCCAACGACAGCCAGGTTTTTGGATTGAGCGCCCGCATCAACCCCAAGAAATGCATGACTGCGCGAATGGTTCCATGCATTCGGTTCGCGGATCGGCGCAGTTTTGCGGGTACTCGCGCACGCTAGGTCAGGCTAGCGTCAGCAGCGCTGCGCGGGGCAATGCGCTGGAGAGAGACCTTATGAGATTTTTGATCGCACTCGTTGCGGCAGCCGCACTCGGCACAGCCGCGTGCACACCCGCCGACCAGAACGCCGCTGAGCAAGACGTCAACCAAGCCGCCGACCAAACCGGCCAAGCGCTTGAGACCGCCGGCCAAGAAGTCGGCGCTGCTGCTGACGCAACCGGTGAAGCGATTGAAGGCGCGACCAACGACGCCGCCAACTCAGTCGCCAATGCTACGGACGACAACGAAAGCACGCATCCGTAACGGGTGCGGGACGTCGAACGACGAAGGGCGGAGCTTATGGCTCCGCCCTTTTTGTTACGCCGCTGCTTTATCGCTCGCGCCGTTGAACAGGAAGTCGTTGCCGTCAAAGGTGACGACAACACGATCTCCGTCCTTCACGCGCCCTTCAAGAATAAGCCGCGCGAACGGATCCTGGATGTCCTTCTGGATCACGCGCTTCAATGGACGCGCGCCCCAAGCCGGATCGTAGCCGCGCTTTGCCAATTCACTCTTGGCACGTGCTTCCAGCTCCATCGTGATGCTGCGCGCGCCCAGCAGCTTGTCGAGCCGCTTCAGCTGAATATCAACGATCGCGCCCATCTGCGCGCGCTCAAGCCGCCGGAACAGAATGATCTCATCAACGCGATTGAGGAACTCTGGACGGAAGCGCGCGCGGAGTTCGTTCATCACAGGCCCGCGCACATCCTCAACATCCGCGCCGTCCGGCTGCTCAGCCAAGAATTGCGAACCTGCGTTCGAGGTCATGATCAGAAGCGTGTTCTTGAAATCAACCGTGCGGCCTTGCCCGTCCGTGAGGCGGCCATCGTCCAGCACTTGCAGCAGGACGTTGAACACGTCCGGATGCGCCTTCTCGATCTCATCGAACAAGATCACCTGGTACGGCCGGCGGCGAACAGCTTCCGTAAGCGCGCCGCCCTCTTCGTAACCGACATATCCCGGAGGCGCGCCGATCAAGCGCGCGACAGAATGCTTCTCCATGTACTCAGACATGTCGATACGCGTCAGCGCGTGCTCGTCGTCGAATAGGAATTCGGCAACTGCCTTGGTGAGTTCAGTTTTGCCAACGCCCGTGGGGCCTAAGAACATAAACGAGCCAATCGGCCGGTTCGGATCCTGCAGGCCAGCGCGTGCACGGCGCACGGCATCCGCCACCGCGCGCAGCGCCGGCTCTTGGCCAATCACACGGCCGCGCAGCGACTCTTCCATCGCCAGAAGCTTGGCCTTCTCGCCTTCAAGCATCTTCTCGACGGGCACGCCGGTCCAGCGCGAAACCACGCCCGCAATCGCCTCAGCGTCGACAACTTCTTTCACGAGCCCGCCGCCATCGCCGCCGGCCTTCTCGGCATCCGCGATCTGCTTCTCAAGCTGCGGGATGCGGCCGTACTTGAGCTCCGACGCACGCGCCAAATTGCCCTGACGCACAGCCTGCTCATATTCGGTCTGCAGCTTCTCCAGCTCTTCTTTCGATTTCGACGTGACTTGCAGCTTTTGCTTTTCGGCCGACCACCGCGCCGTGAGTTCAGCCGAACGCGTCTCAAGCTGAGCGATCTCCGCTTCGAGCTTGCCGACGCGATCCTGCGAGCCTGAGTCCTTTTCTTTCTTAAGCGCTTCCAATTCGATCTTCAGCTGCAGCGCACGACGATCCAATTCGTCCAGCTCTTCCGGCTTGGAATCGACCTGCATCCGCAGACGCGAAGCCGCCTCGTCCATCAGGTCGATGGCCTTATCCGGCAAAAAGCGATCGGTGATGTAGCGGTGCGAAAGCTGAGCCGCCGCGACAATCGCCGCATCGGAAATGCGCACGCCATGGTGCTGCTCGTAGCGATCCTTCAATCCACGCAGAATCGAGATGGAGTCTTCCACGCTCGGCTCATCTACGAACACAGGCTGAAAGCGCCGCGCCAAGGCCGCGTCTTTTTCAACGTGCTTGCGATATTCATCGAGCGTGGTCGCGCCAACGCAGTGCAGTTCGCCGCGCGCCAGCGCAGGCTTCAGCAGGTTCGACGCATCCATCGCGCCGTCCGCTTTACCGGCCCCGACGAGCGTGTGCATTTCATCGATGAAAAGAATGATGCCGCCCTCGGCAGACATCACTTCGTTCAGCACCGCCTTCAGACGCTCTTCAAACTCGCCGCGAAACTTCGCGCCGGCGATCAGCGAACCCATATCGAGCGCGAGCAATTTCTTGTGCTTCAAGCTCTCCGGCACGTCGCCATTTATGATGCGCAGCGCCAAGCCCTCAGCTATGGCCGTCTTGCCAACGCCCGGTTCACCGATCAGCACCGGATTGTTCTTCGTTCGCCGCGAAAGCACCTGGATCGTACGCCGAATCTCCTCGTCGCGACCGATCACCGGATCAAGCTTGCCCTTGCGCGCGTCTTCCGTGAGATCGCGCGCGTACTTCTTCAGCGCGTCGTACTGATCTTCGGCGGACGACGATTGCGCCGTGCGGCCCTTGCGCAGCTCGGTGATCGCCGCCTCAAGCTTCTGCGGCGTGAGCCCGGCCTTCTTCAAAATCTCGGAAGCTTTTCCGTCCGCGATCGCCAAGCCAAACAACAAACGCTCGGCCGTGACGTAGCTATCTCCTGCCTTCGACGCAGCCTGATCCGCCGCGTCGAGCGCGCGGTTGAACGACATCGCCGCATACATGCGGTCGCCGCCGCCCTGCACTTTGGGAAGAGACTGAACCGCCTTGTCGGCCTCGTCAGCCGCCAAGCGCGCGTTGGCGCCGGCAGCCGTCAGCAAGCTCGCCGCGAGACCTTCACGGTCATCGAGCAGCGCCTTCAGCAAATGCTGAGTTTCGAGTTGTTGGTTTTGTTCGCGAATAGCGATCGTCTGCGCGGCTTGCACGAATCCGCGCGCACGCTCGGTGAGCTTTTCCATATCCATGAGCGACCCTTACGGCGTCCCACGCCGACCCCCATTGCGGCTGGTCAACGTGGCATGATTGATGTTGTGCCCTTGAACTAGGTGTGGCGGCGGGAGCACACAAGGGGTTAGGCTCGCGAACATGGTTTCGCTGAAACACGTCTTTGTCGCGACGCTGACCTTGGCCGCGGCCGGCTGCG
Organism: Terricaulis sp.; assembly: GCA_040080935.1. Lineage (GTDB taxonomy): Bacteria > Pseudomonadota > Alphaproteobacteria > Caulobacterales > Aquidulcibacteraceae > Vitreimonas. Next base: position 1,454 of record JBEBHI010000018.1, on the reverse strand, counting down.
CGCCGGCTTCCGAAACGCCACCCGGCACGGCGCAGCATGAAGCTGCCTCGTTGTGGACGGTCGACACGCGAACCGTCCTCACCGGAGAAGCAGCGCGCGACCTGATCCACCAATGCAGCCGCGTGTCTCCCGGTCCTGTTGAAGACCTTTGGACCCCAAGCGACGCGGACATTGCTGCACTTGAAGCCGAACTCATTCTTCTGGTCGCGCGAGAACTGGAGGCCCGCGGCGAGAGCCCTTCGCTCGGCGACTACTACCGCCAATACGCCGGGTTCGTGATCGGCGGAAAGCGGGTGATCTATGTGAATGGCGTCAACGCCGCCGGCATCGATGCCGATCCAGGCCCCGCCTTTCACCCGTCAAACTGGCGAGCGTACGCAATCCAAATCTGTGACGGCGGCACAATCACGTTCGGCGCAGAGTACGATCCGGAGACAGAAGTGTTCAGGAACTTCGCATTCAACGGCAGCCTCTAGCCGAGATTGATCCCGAAATCGCTGAGGTGCACGCCGAAGAACATCACGGCGATCACCACCACCAAAATAATGCCGACGACCAGCCGCGTCATCAATTTGAGCGCGGCCCAGATCACGACGATCGCGAGCAAGACCGCGAGCCCGCCGTCGATCAGCGAAAAATTGAAATCCATGCCCCGCCTCCTGGTTTAGTGCGCCATCAGAAGCGGCACAGTCGTCGTTCTCAAAAGCTCGCGTGTCGCGCCTCCAAACACCAGTTCCCGCAGCCGCGAATGTGCGTACCCGCCCATCACGATCAAGTCGGCATTGGACTTGTGCGCCTCTTCCAAGATGGCGGATGACGCCGAGCGCCCCGCGCTATCGACGTTGCGCACTTCAGCCGGCAGGCCACGGCGATTGAGGTGACCGGCAATGTTGGAGCCCGGCTGATCGCCATGGCCGAACATTTTCGGCTTGGCGTCCACCGTAAGCACCGTCACCGCCTCGGCATTCTCAAGCAGATCGTCAGCTTCCGAGAGCGCCCGCGTCGCTTCGCGACTCGCATCCCACGCCACGAGCACACGCTTGCCAACGGTCTTTCCCGGCCATCCAGGCGGCGCGATCAGCGCCGGGCGCCCCGAGTGAAACAACACGCCTTCGATAATCTCTTCGCGGAGCTCAACGCCCACGCCATCGGTCGGTCGCGTCATCACCGCAACGTCGGCGTAACGCGCATGCACGGCGGCCACCCGGCCAAGGTCGCGCGAAAGCGCCTCCGCCGTTCTGAGTTCAGTGGTCTTCGCCGAACGTTGAAGCCGCGCTTCAACTTTCTTGCGCTCAACTTCAGCATCTTGGCGCGCGCGCCCAAGCAATTCGGCCCAAACACCGGCGACCACAGTCGGCTCATATGCCAAGGGCTCATCAGGCAACGGCGTCAGAAACGCCGCTGACAGATGGCAGTCGCTACACAGGCCCGCCAAAATCTCGCCTAGCGCCAGC
>JBEBHI010000150.1:0-8601 GCA_040080935.1 Terricaulis sp. | reverse complement strand
ACGCCGGTGACGCAGGTGAACACGCCGATGGGAATGTCGGCGTCGATGTTCTGCAGATTGTTGCCGCGCGCCCCGCGCACGCCGATGACGCGCTTGGTGATGCGGCGGCGTTTTTCCGGGATCGGGATTTCGCGGCGGCCAGTGAGATAATCGCCGGTGATCGAGTTCTTGTTCTTCTGAATCTGATCGGGCGTGCCTTCGGCGATGATGTGGCCGCCGTGAATGCCGGCGGCTGGGCCCATGTCGATGACGTGGTCAGCGGTGAGGATGGCTTCTTCGTCGTGTTCGACCACGAGCACTGAATTGCCGAGATCGCGAAGGCGGATCAGCGTTTCGAGCAGGCGCGTGTTGTCGCGCTGGTGGAGGCCGATGCTGGGTTCGTCGAGCACGTAGAGCACGCCGGTGAGGCCGGAGCCGATTTGCGACGCAAGACGAATGCGTTGGCTTTCGCCGCCGGAGAGCGTGCCGGAATTGCGCCCGAGCGATAGATAATCGAGGCCGACGTCGACGAGGAAACGCAGGCGGTCGTTGATCTCTTTGAGGATGCGGACGGCGATTTCTTTTTGCTTCGGCGTGAGCTGGTCGTTGAGCGCGCCGAACCAGTCGCGGGCGTTGCGGATCGACATGGTCGAGGCGGTCGCGATGTCGGTCATCGCGACTTTCACGGCGAGCGCTTCAGGCTTCAGGCGCTTGCCTTCGCACGTCGGGCACGGCGCTTCGCTTTGATATTTTTCGAGATCTTCGCGCACCCAGGCGGAGTCGGTTTCCTTCCAGCGGCGCTCAAGGTTCGGCAGCACGCCTTCGAAGTTCTTTGTCGTCTCATAGCGGCGAACGCCATCGTCATAGACGAACTTGATCGGGTCCTTGGTGCCGTGAAGGATGGCGGTGCGCAGCTCCTTCGGCAACTCCTTCCACGGCGCGGTGATCTTGGCTTTGAAGTGCTTTGCGAGCGCTTCCAGGGTTTGCGCGTAAAGCGGTGACGGGCCTTTGGCCCACGGCGCGACGGCGCCTTCCTTCAGCGTTTTATCGTGATCGGGCACGACCATGTCCGCGTCGAACTTGAGTTGCACGCCGAGGCCGTCGCACGCGGGGCACGCGCCGGCTGGATTGTTGAACGAGAACAGGCGCGGCTCGATTTCGGGGATGGTGAAGCCGGAGACCGGGCACGCGAATTTTTGGCTGAAGATCAGGCGCTCTGGTTTGGCGGCTTTGTTCTTAAGGGTCGCTTTGCCGGTGGCGTCTTCGGTTGTGCTCGTGGCGATCTCAGCGAAGGCGATACCTTCCGCGAGCTTCAGCGCTTGCTCAAGTGAGTCAGCGAGACGCGTTTCGATGCCGGCTTTGACGGCGATGCGATCAACGACGATGTCGATGTCGTGCTTGAACTTCTTGTCGAGCGTTGGCGGCTCAGAGAGTTCGTAGAACTCGCCGTCGATCTTGGCGCGCTGGTAGCCCTTCTTCAGGTACTCAGCCATTTCCTTTTTGTATTCGCCTTTGCGGTCGCGCACGACCGGCGCGAGCAAATAGAGGCGTGTGCCTTCCTTCAGCGCCATGATCCGATCGACCATTTCGCTGACTTGCATCGCCGCGATCGGTTGGCCGGTCGCGGGCGAATACGGAATGCCGACGCGCGCCCAGAGAAGGCGCATGTAGTCGTAGATTTCGGTGACGGTGCCGACTGTCGAGCGCGGATTGCGCGAGGTGGTTTTCTGCTCGATCGAAATTGCGGGCGAGAGGCCTTCGATGGAGTCGACGTCGGGCTTTTGCATCAGTTCCAAGAACTGACGCGCGTAAGCCGAGAGCGATTCCACGTAGCGGCGTTGGCCTTCGGCGTAGATCGTATCGAACGCGAGCGAGGATTTGCCGCTGCCGCTGAGGCCGGTGATGACCACAAGTTCGTTGCGCGGAATATCGACGTTTACGCCTTTGAGATTGTGCTCGCGGGCGCCGCGGATGCGGATATGTGTCAGGCCGTCTTTCATACCGCTATTCCGAATGGCTTTCGAATTCCGTAGGCCAATGAAGTCATTGAGATCCCGCGTTCAAGGTAACGGTTGAAGAATGCGGGAGGTTCACCGCGCGCTCTGGTGGCCAGGATCGTAATCAAAGGTGTGAAGTGTTCCCAATCCGGAGCTGCTCGTGCGGCGTCGGGATGTTGTTGGTAGTTCACGATCGCTGAGTGATTGTGCGCGGCTATGTGCTCCACGATGAACTCATCGAACACTTCCGCCCAAGGGGTTTCTTCGTTTGAAAAGAACGCACGGAGATTGTGCACGATATTTCCCGAACCAATGAGGACGACGTTGTCCTCACGGAACTCAGCAAGCGCGCGCCCGATTTCGTAGTGTTCAATTGCCGGACGGCGGATGTCGAGGCTGACTTGAACGATCGGCACGTCGGCATCCGGGTACATGTGCTTCACGACGCTCCACGTGCCGTGATCGAGGCCCCAGGTATCATCGAGCTCTGCGCCATAAGCTGTCAGCTTTTCGACGATCGCGCGGGCGAGATCGGGATCGCCGGGCGCGGGGTATTGGACGTCGAACAGGGCTTGCGGAAAGCCGCGGCCGAAATCGTGGATCGTGCGTGGGTGCGCGTTGGAGGTGACCTTCACGCCTTCGGTCACCCAGTGGGCGGAGACCATGACGATGGCGTTGGGCTTTGGGAACGCGCGCGCGATCTCGGCCCAGCCGCGTGAGGAGGGCGTGTCTTCGATCGCGTTCATCGGCGAACCATGGCCGACGAACAGGGCGGGCGCTCTGGTGGTCATTTCTCTTTCTCGGGGACCGCCAGCAGCCCGGCGGACACCATATTTAGTAGTCAGAGTCGTTCGGACATCAAGAACAATTAGCGAACAACATTTTGGGTGCAGTCGAAGCGGATGTGGAAAAGGACGGGTTGGTTCGGGCTCGGCGAACTCGCCTCGCCGGATCGATCCGTTAATGAGCCTTTACCTACTGGGCGAGTCGTATTATAGAACATAGAGAGAACATTTGTCCGGATATGCCCGGCGGATGCCTCACCATCGAGTAGTGCGAAGGAAACAGGAGGTCGGCGATGGCTGGCAGCGTCAACAAAGTGATTTTGATCGGCAATCTGGGCAAGGACCCGGAAATCCGGAAGCTGAACAACGGCGATTCAGTTGTGAATCTGTCGGTCGCGACGTCTGAGAACTGGCGCGACAAACAGAGCGGTGAGCGCAAGGAAAAGACCGAGTGGCACCGCGTCGTCATCTTCAACGAGAACATCGCGAAGGTCGCCGAACAGTATTTGAAGAAGGGCTCGACGGTTTACATCGAGGGCCAGTTGCAGACGCGTAAGTACGAACAGAACGGCGTTGAGAAGTACACGACTGAAGTCGTGCTGCAGCGCTTCCGCGGCGAACTCACCATGCTCGGCGGCAAGGGTGATGGCGGCGGCCGGTCGTACGACGATGGCGGCGGCGAGAGCTTCGGCTCATCGAGCGGCAAGAAGCGCGTCAGCGACGGCCCGCGCGAAAGCTTCAATCAGGATCTCGACGACGAGATTCCGTTCTAAGGCTTAGGCCACAGGCGACATCAACGTATCGTCAAGCGATAGCGGCGCGCCACAACGCGCCGCTATTTGTTTGGCCCAGTCTTCAGCCACTTCCAGTTCGCGTGCGTGCGCAGCGCGCGCCTGCGCCAGCTGCGCCTTGTGCTTAGCCGTGTCGAATGGAAGGCCGCGTTCTTTCGCGTGCTCTTGAAACACGTCGCCCTCCGCGACGGCGTCCCATTGCGCGCGCGAGGCATTCAGGCCGAAAAATGCACTGGTATTTGCAAGCGCCTCTGCAGGACTGGCCAGAAAGCGATTGCTGCTCAAGGTGCGAATGCGGTCGGGGCCGTAATAGCGCTGCATCTGGTTGAAAAACGATGCCTGCATCAGCCAAACCAACGCAGCGATCTGCATGTCGGTTTGCAGCATTTGCTCTTCGCTGCTGAGCGCGATGTCGAGCGGAATTGAGTTCGAGAAACCCTGATAGACTTGGCGTGCGAACGAGCGGCCGCCGATGTCGCGTCGTGTCACGGCCTCGAGGAAGCCGCCCAGGCTGGAATACATAACCAGCACTTTGGCATCCGGCCGAAGATGCAGGATTTCAGGCAGCAAATGCGTAGCGACGTTGCTCGCCTTGATGATTTGCGTCTCGCCGCGCGCGCCCGGCCGCGACAACAGATCTAGTGTCATCTTCAAAGCGTTGAGGGCGCCGGGCGTTTGGCGCGCGTTGGACCAGTGCTTAGCGAAGCTGACGAGCACGCCTGGCTCCTTCAGCCCCGCAGCGACGCCAGGCACATCGAGCGCGCGCGTCATCAACGTCGAGCAGCAAAACGCGGTGTGAAAGATAAAATGCACCGGACCAGTCTCGATGTCGGCAGCGCGCAACAGGTTCACCGGCACCGGCGGAGATTGCGGCGCCTGGGCTAGGAAACGACGGTCTAGAAACACCACTTGTTTGCGGGTCTCGACCGGGACGCGCGCGAACACGAAGCTGTCGCTAGGCGCGTCGTAGCTGTGGGGCAGCCACGTTGGGTCGATGGCGTAGCCATTAGCGTTGCCCGCGCTGACGGCGCTCGGTGCGGTTAGGGAGTTAGTGAACAAGCGGGGCCTTCCGGGGTGTGTAATGCACGTTACTCCACTCCAATGTAACCTCTATTACGATTTGTCGTGCTGGGCGGGCGCTTGGTCGCGCGGCGGCGGTACCGGGAGCGGCTGAGGGGGTTGGTCGGCGCTCGTGTCACGCCATATGCGGACGATGATTCCGCTTTCCGTCCTCGACCTCGCACCCATCATCGAAGGCGGAGATGTCGCCCAGGCTTTGGCGAACAGCCGTGACTTGGCGCAGCACGCTGAGCGGCTTGGCTACAATCGCTTTTGGCTTGCCGAGCATCACGCGATGCCTGGGATTGCGAGCGCGGCGACGGCGTTGACGATCATGAATGCGGCTGCGGCGACGAAGACGATCCGTGTCGGCGCCGGCGGGATCATGTTGCCGAACCACGCGCCCATTATCATCGCAGAACAATTCGGAACGCTTGAAGCGCTGTTTCCGGGGCGCATTGATCTTGGGCTTGGGCGCGCGCCTGGTGGCGATGGACTGACGGCGCGGGCGTTGCGGCGGACGTTGATCGGCGGCGAGGATCGCTTTCCGCAGGATGTTTTGGAGTTGCAAGCAATGCTTGGGCCGAGTGAGCCTCAGCAGCGTTTGCGCGTTGTGCCCGGCGAGGGCGCGAACACACCGCTTTGGATTCTTGGGTCTTCGACGTTTGGCGCGCAACTCGCGGCGGCGCTTGGTCTGCCGTTCGCGTTCGCATCACACTTTGCGCCAGCGCAAATGATGAACGCGATCGCGATTTATCGCGAGACGTTTCGGCCATCTGAGCAATTGCAGAAGCCGTACGTGATGCTCGGCTTCAACACGTTTGCGGCGCCGAGCGATGAAGAAGGGCGCTTTCTCGCAAGTTCGTTGATGCAAGCGTTCGCGAGCCTTCGGCGCGGTGAGCCGCGCCGCTTGCAGCCGCCGGATGCATCGTTCGAGGCCAGCCTGACCGATATGGAGCGCGCGCAGCTAGAGCAGGTGATGCACTGCTCCGCCGTTGGATCGCCGGAGACGGTGAAGCGGAGCGTTGAGGCGTTCATTAAACGCACCGGCGCGGACGAGTTGATCCTCGCGTCGCACATTTACGACCACGCAGCGCGCGTAAGGGCTTACGAGATCACTGGCGACGTGTGCCGCAGCGTTTAGGGGCGAAGTGTCTCTTCGAGGACCAACGGCGCGCCGCTGCGGATCGCAAGCGCGCGGGCCCAATCCTTCGTCATCATCAGTTCTTCGCGATGCGTCACACCGGCGCGATCAAACTGAGCGCGCTGTTCTTCGGCATTGAACGGACGACCGAGTTCCTTGGCGTGTTCTTGGAACACCGGACCTTCAGCGACGGAGCGCGCGACTTCCGGTGTCATGGCGAGATTGAAGAAGGCGCCGACGGTGCTGAGCGTACCCATTGGATTGGCGAGAAGCGTGTCGCCGTTCAGCACGCGCACACGCGAGGTGCCGAAGCGCTTGGCGAGTTGATCCATGAACGCCGCTTGCATGAGCCAGGCCTGCGCTGCGACTTGAAGGTCGGCGAGCAGTAGCGGTTCCTCATCGGTGAAGTCCGCATCAAGCGGAATTACCGGTGCGAATTGGTGGTAAAGTTCGCGCGCGAAAACGCGACCGTCGAGACCGCGGCGAACGATGGCGCGCAAGAACGCCTCGAGGCTCGAGAAGAGCACGATGGCTTTTGCGTCGGGCCGTGCATGCAAGAGCTGCGGGATGATGTGATTGACGACGGTGCTCGGCTTTACGATTTGCGCTTCGCCTGGCGTCAGCGGACGTGAGAGCAAATCCAAGGTGATGTTGAGCGCTTCAAGCGCGCCGGCAGAGCGCCGGCTTGCGGACCAATACTGCGCGAACGATGCGAGGATCGACGGTTCTTTGATCCCCATCGACACGCCGGGAATATCGAGCGCGCGCGCGAGCAGGGTCGAACAACAAAAGCCGGTGTGAAAGATAAAGTGAAGCGGACCGGCCTGACCGCGCACCGCATCGGCGCCGAGTTCAGAGATGGGCGCCGGCTGAGATTCCGCGCCGCGCGGCATGAAGCGCGGATCAAGGAAGACGATCTCTCGTTGGGTCTCACGCGGGAGGTGGGCGAAGACCAACGTATCGCGCCGGGCGTCGTAGGCATGCGGAAGCCATGTCGGATCTTGGACGTAAGATGTCCAATTCTCCTCCGTGGACATTAGCATGATGCTCCTGGCGGTATGAGAGAGTGCAGGTGTCCACCGGATCGCTGCTGTAAGGCAAGTTACACCCGTCGAATATTTGTGCAATCCGCCGAAAGTTCCCGATCGCCGATCGCGGCTGTGTGAAGGTTACATCACGGCAAGCTGTGGCTTTTCGAATTTCTATATTCGCGCGCTGTGCTCGCCGGATTTACTTGGCGAATACATGATCAAGACGGAGTACTCGCATTGCTGCGGAATCCGCCTAAGAGCGCGGCGTGTCTCACACCTCTCGCGCCTTCGCTCCGCTGGATCTGATCCAGCTTGTTTCGATCGCCGTGATTTGGGGCGTGAACAATATCCTCGCGAAGATCGCGGTCGATGCGCTGCCAGCGATGGTGACGGTCGCGGTGCGCTTCGCGTTCGTGCTGGCGGTGTTGATCTGGTTTATCCGCATGCCGCCGCGCGCGATCTGGCAGCCGTTCGTGTTGATGCTCATCTTCGTTGGGCCGCTCCACTTCGGCATCCAATACACTGGCCTGAAGCTCGCGACGGACATCGCGCCGATGGTGGTGGCGATGCAGTTGTGGGCGCCGGCTTCTGTCGTGTTCGCGGCGTTGCTGTTGAAAGAGAATGTCTCGCCGCTCAGGTGGGCAGGCGTGATCGTGGCGTTCCTTGGCACCGCGTCGATGAATTTCGACCCGGCGGTTTTTGCGCAAGGCGGCGCGCTTTTCTTGGTGTCTTTGGCGTCCGTCTCGTACGGACTTGGCACTGTGATGGTGCGCAAAATCGCGGGAATGAATGTGTGGGCCACACAGGCGTGGATCGCGCTGGCGATTGTGCCGACGATGTTGTCGGCGTCGCTTTTGTTCGAGACCGATCAGATTGATGCGTTGGTGCATGCGCCGCTCGTCGTGTGGGCAGCCCTGATTTTTGGCGGTCTCGTTTCCTCGATCATCGCCAATGCGTTTCTGTTTCGGCTGGTGCAGAAATATGAAGTCTCACGCACGACGCCGTATTTGCTGATGACGCCCGTCATCTCGTTCACGCTCGCGGCCGTGATCCTGCACAATCAGATCACGCCGCAGATCATGCTGGGCGCAGCCCTCACGATCGGCGGCGTGTTGTTGGTGGCGATAGCCGAGCGACGCTTTAAGGCAGTGGCGTAAGCGCAGCGCAGGCAAGGCGCGGACCGGCATTGCCGATCGGCTGGGTGCTTTGATCGTCGGCATTGGCGTGGATCATAAGCGCTGCCCCATCACCATCGAGGAGCGGCAGGCGGTTGCCGATGCGGGCGTTGTGCAGCGTCAGGTATGGGGAGAAGACCTCGGCCGCGTAGATGCCGCTGGGCGCCGCGAAAATGTTGGGGAGATCGCCCGCCTCAGGGCCGTGCCGATTGAGCAGGCCATGGGCGACGTGATGGTTTAGGGTGATGTGACTTCCGGCGGCTTGGAAGCCTGCGGCGAAGTCGCTGCAGTCGCCGGTGTTGTGCATGTGAAGCCCGTGCCAGCCTGGCGGCAAACGGTGTTCCAAAAACTCCATACGAATCAACACGCCCGTTGGCGCTTCGGTGAAAGTGGCTTGGCCGACGGCTTGGCCATCACCGCCGACGATCCAAACCGTGCGCGGCTGCATATCGCGGGCGAGTTCCACGCTGTCCGGCGTGCTGGCGCAGGCGGTCAGCAGCGCTGCAAAAACGAGGGCGGCGAGAGGGCGCATTGGGTGGTCCTTGGTTTGCGACTGGGGCGTCACAATGTTAGTTTCCGGTGGAATCGAGGCCAGTTTTTTCTAGCCTTTTCTGCTTCCCACAACTGCTCAATCCGAGCG
>JBEBHI010000285.1:0-2266 GCA_040080935.1 Terricaulis sp. | reverse complement strand
TGACATCAGCTCCCCGCGTTTATGTTCTGCAGTTATCCACGAACGGCTCTTCTGTTCAACCGTTTGCGCTCATTGCTGCGAAGCGCATCACGGGACCGCAGTAAGCACAATCACCTGTCGTTCGAAGTCCAGCGTCCACGCGTAGTTCTTGAGGAAGCCGTACGAAATCAGGCCATGCACATCGATACCGCCGAATGCGCCGAACGATCCCCAAGCCGCGTCGGGCAGGACCATGGCGCGTTGTCCGCTCTGCGAAGCTTCGCCCAATGAGACGTCCGGCGCCAGCGCAACGATTGCGCCAGCGGCCGACGGATCTGTAATCCCTGCCCAAGCCGAAGCTTGGGACTGCGGTAGCAACAGACCTGCCTGTACGCCGTCGCCTGCGATCGCAACCAGACCAGAATCGACAAAGAAGTTGAGGTCGCGGCGATCACTGGCGCCACCCCTGGCGATGATGAAGTGATCCGACAGCAAGAGGAACGGGACCTCGATGCGCCCTCCGGTGACGAGCGCCATGTGCTGGGCGCTCGCTGCGGCGCTCCCGCGCGGCGAAAGAAGTAGGCGTTGGTTGGGGGCGTCAATCGTGGCAAGGAAGAATTGCAGAAAGTTCGTCCCCAGCACCGGACCCAGTTCGACCCCAAGCTGCTCCGCCGGCAGCGAAGAGACGACGGCGACCGGCGCGTTGGTGACACGCACGGGCCCCAGGTCGATATCAGCAACGCCTTGGCATACTTGCGTGGCCTGCAAGTTGGCGAACCCCTCCGCGCACTGTGCGGAGCGCACATTATAACGCGTAGCAAGGGATGGCGACATGGCGACGAACGTGCCGCCGGTGTCGAAGCGGAACACGGTCGCCTGACCGTTCAAGCGGCCTGCCACGCCGGGCATGTAGGGCGTTAGTGAGTCGTCCTCAAACCCAAGGCCAATCACACCAGGGATGGTCACGGTCATTGGGTTGTCGATGCGCGCCTGCGCGCGCGCCAGTGCATTGGCCGACATCTCAGTTTCGGTCGCGAAGCGTAGAGCGTCAGCCGGGCGTCCGGCGTGAAGGAGAGATTCGAAGATGACGCCACGCAACTCGCGCCTGCGCGCGTAATCTGGAGCGATCGCCTCATAGTGAGTGATCGCGGCGGCGTAGTCGCCGCGCACGTGCGCCGCGAGAGCAGCAACATGGCGCCCCTCGTTCGCCGACACGGGGTCGGTCGAAAGACGTTCGCCGAGCCACACCGCGTCCTCCGCGTCGCCGGCGCGCCAAGCGGCCCAGGCGGCTTCTGTCGTCGCCACCGGCATGTCCCCTTCTCCGATTGAGGCGGCGCTTGCGCACGCGGACACCAAAACAGCCAAAGCCGCCGCGCGGGCCGCTGAACCAATTGGCTTCATATAGCACCTTCTCGCTCTAGCATGGTCTGGCAATATTTCAGGAATGTTTCACTATTAGAATTATTCGAATGACACAACCCCTCCAACTCTCCGCGGCCCAGCTGCGCGTCATGGCCTCCGCGTCAAGAACACAGATTGTCGGCGCTCTCGCCCAGCATGGCCGGCTTTCGGCGCGCGAAATCGCCGCCAAAATCGGCCGCCCCGTCAGCGGCCTTTATCACCACATTGAGCAACTCGAGCGCGCGGGCCTGGTGCGTGCGGTCACGACGCGGCCCAGCGCCCGCCGCCCGGAAACGGTCTACGGGCTGATATCGGAAAAGCTTTCCGCGAGCGCGGCGTCACGTACGAAGACAGGGCGCGCCGCGCTCGCGAAGGTGGCGAAGCGTTTCCTCGCCTCGGCCGCGCGTTCGGTCGCAACTGCACTTGCGTCGGGCGCCGCCGTCACCGAGGGCCCTTGGCGAGACACCGGCGTCCGCCACATTCGAATGCGCCTCGACCGCAAGACGCTGGCTCTCTTTAATGCGGAGTTGGACGCCTTGATCCAGCGCGCGCAGACGCAGTCGGGCAAGGGCAAAGAGCTTGAACTCACCGTAGCCATCGCGCCAAATCCAAGGTCTGCCAATGCGCTAGAGGACAACGCGTAACCATTTCGAGAATGGATGGTGGTCCGATTGGTCGAGCGCCGCTGCTGTGGTGCTGGCGACCACGTATCGCGGTTGAATCCAGCCCCTAACCGAAGGCCACCTCTTGTTGTGGTGGGACGGAGCGGCGCCACTCACCTCAGGCGGACTTGGGCTCCATCAGCTGCGCGCGGTGGCGACGACTGCCGACGATTGAACGTCCGTCTACAAGAGATATTTCGACGTCGCCGGATTGCGTCGTCTGG
>JBEBHI010000149.1:0-8697 GCA_040080935.1 Terricaulis sp. | reverse complement strand
CCTCATCGAACGCTACAAAACCGAATGGGGCGGCGACGTCAAACGCGTGTTCGAGGCCTGCGCTTACTAAGCACGGCACTCAGCGAAACAGCGTAGCGCCGAAAAGCACCGGCTGGCTGATAAACGTCGGCCCATCAGCCTCGGGAAAACGAAGCGCCAGGAAGCGTCTGACGAGGTCGTCCCGCAGCGCGTCCCATTCGGCATCGCTACGATCCGGCGCGGTGACGCGGTCCACTAGAACGCGACAACTTTCGACAACGCCGCTGGGCGCCACCGTCAAACGCAACACCAGCGGCCCGTGATAAAGGCGAATGCGCGCGAACGCATCGTCGCAGAACGGGACGAGCGCCGTCATCACCGCATCGTTCGCCTCGCTGGGTTTGAGAGCGCCACGGACGATCGGCCCTCGCTCCTTGATGTGGCCGTGAAAAACGAAACGGCCCTCAAGCGGATCCATCGACCCATCAACGCGCTCGACAGCGTGCGGCATCCTATCGTCGAAAACCACCAAGCGATTGAACCTGGGTTCTATGGACGAGAAGAACCCAGGGCCGGCATTCGCCTGAGCAACATGATCGCGAAAAAGGTCACCCTCTTTGTAAACGATGGTCTCGCCGCCAGTCGTCATGCGGCGATCTTTCGTCAGCGAGTAAACGAACGCAAAGCGCCCGTTGGTGGAATCGTTGTGCAGATTTTGCTTACAGCCGTTCACGTACATACTGAGATATGGCCAGCTAACCTCCGCAAGCCCCAGCCGCTCCTCCGCAAAGGAGCGCAACTTCTCGAAGAGACTGTCCACGTGCCGGCGATCAATCAGCTTTTCAGGGTTCGTGCGCAAATAGGTGTAGAGCCCCGGCACATGCCAGTAGTTCCAAATCTGGTGGGTCGGTGGCTTGTGATTAGACGTGTCCGAGAAGTGCTTCTCGATGTCGCTACGCATGGCCCACGCAGTTTCGAGCGGCAAGAAATTGTCGATGATGAGAAAAGGCGCCGTAAGCGGCGCTGTTTCGGCAGCATCTAAGACAGCCACTTGTATTCCCCTCGCGCACCTTGAATGTGTGCAACGCCCACCGCGAGATAATATGTGAAAGGGAGAGAGTGGCTAGAGGATGAAGCTCGTTTTTCAGTCGCATGCCGGCCAGCCGGCGCCGAAGATCGTCCGCGCAGCGCCCGGCTACGACTGGATCGGCGCCGCACACCCGTCTTTGCACGCCGCTAACAGCTGCGGTTGGCTGGTGTTGAACGCCGCGCCTGTCGTCGCGCGCTGGGACGGCGGAGAAGGCGCGGCCGCACTGCGTCTTGAAAGCGAAGATCTCGAAGGCGCGGCAACGCGGGCGGTAAGCCGCCTCGGGCGAGGCATCCTGTCTTTTGATATCGATGGCTTGGTGAGCGTCGAAGAAGGCTACGACCTTTTGGTGACCGGCCCATTCAATCGGCCGAAAGACGGCGTACAGCCACTGACGACACTGGCGCCGTCGGGTCAGCCGCTGGCTGCGCACTGGCGCTTCACGCGCAAGCACGCCCCCGCGGCGTTCGAAATCGACGAGCCCATCTGCGCGATTTTACCAATCCCGCATGGGCTCGCAGAGTGCGAATTGACCCTCACTGAGGTGTGATGAGGCGGCTCAAGCCGCCTCATCCGCAATCAAATCGCCGCGGCTCAACGCGTTGAGCTTTGCATAAAGCCCATGCGCGTTGATCAGTTCGGCGTGCTTGCCTTGCTCGACGATACGCCCCTCGTTGAACACGAGGATACGATCAGCTTCGCGGATGGTTGAAAGCCGGTGCGCGATGACAATCGTCGTGCGTCCCTGCTTCAGCTCTGCCATCGCCGCCTGCACCTCACGCTCCGTCGCGACATCAAGAGATGACGTCGCTTCATCCAAGATCAAGATCGGCGCGTCAGCCAAAAACGCACGCGCCAACGCCACACGCTGACGCTCGCCGCCCGAGAGCTTGACACCGCGCTCACCCACTTCCGTCGCGTAGCCGAGCGGCAGCTTCTCGATGAACTCATGCGCCCGCGCGCGTTTTGCGGCAGCGACGATCTCATCCATCGAAGCGTCAGGCTTCGCGTAGGCGATGTTCTCGCGCAGCGTGCGGTGAAACAGCGCCGGATCCTGCGGCACGAGCGCGATGCTCTGCCGGAGACTGGCCTGCGTCACCTCGTGAACGTCCTGCCCGTCAATGCGGATATGCCCCGCATCGACGTCATAGAGACGCTGCACCAGCTTCACGAAAGTAGATTTACCCGAGCCGGTCGGCCCGACGAGCGCCACCGTCTCGCCCGCAGTGATCTCCAGCGAGAAATCACTGTAGAGCGCATCAGCGGCGTTCTTGTAACCGAACGACACCTTGTCGAACGAGATGCGACCCGCACCGCCCGCGAACGCACGCGCATCCGCCGCGTCGACCACGCCCGCTTCTTCAGCAGCGTAAGCCACGACATCCTCGATATCGGCGATGCCCTTCTGCAAGTTCTGCACGTTCTCACCGAGCGTCCGCAGATAGCTGGACACCAGCATGAACGAGGTGATCGCGAACACAGCATCGCCAGCCGTCGCACGGCCCTTGCTCCACTCCAGCAGCACCAAGCCAAGTAGACCCGCCTGCAGCAACCACAGCAGCAAGTTCTGAATCACCCAAGCATTGGTGAAGCGCTGCCACGTGTGGTTCGCTTCCTTGGTCCAGCTTTGCACCACGCCATCAAAGCGCTGTTGCTCGCGCGCCTCCGCACCGAAGGCTTTCACCGTTGCGTTGGAGGCAACGGCATCCGCCAGCGCAGCGCCGATCGCCGTGTCCGCCTTGATGTAGCGCTTCAGCGGTTCGGCCACATAGAAGCGGCTGGATAGGTACGCCACAGCCACGAACAGCAGAATGGTCACGCCCGTGAACGTGCCGATGACCGGCCATTGCAAGAACGTCAGCACCGTCACGCCGATCAGCACGCCAATCGCCGGGATCATGAACCACACCAACGTGTCCGAGATCGTGTCGTAAGCGTTCATCGCGCGCGACACGCGCCGCACCGTGGCGCCGGCGAAATTGTCGGCGTGCCAATCGGCGGAGAAGCGTTGCACGTCGCGGAAACCGTCCGTGACGATCCGCTCCATGTTCTTGGAGGCGAACGGAATATGAAAGCGCACGCCGGTGTTGCGCGACATGTAGAACACGAACGCGAGGAAGATCAGCACGCCATAGGAAAACGCGGCCGCCGTCTGACCGCTTTGGGATGGCCCCGCAGTCAACGCGTCCACGAGACCTTTCGATGCAAACGGCATCGAAAGGTCGGCAATAATCGCCAAGCCAAAAAGCAATGCGACCGCGGCCAGCTTTCCCGGCTGGCTCGACCAATGTTTCCACATGAAGGCGGCCACCTGGCGCAAACTGGCTTTGCGCTGGCCATCTTCGCGTGTGTCGTCGTTATCGTATGCGTCGCTCATTTGAATACCGAAGATGAATCGCGCCAGCGCGCACGCGGCGTTGCGATAGAGAAATGGGGTCGAAGTGCTGGAAGCGAAGCGCTGAAACGCAAAATCACCCGCAACACGGCTCGGCGAACGAGGTCATAGGACGCCGGCATCTTGCCGGCATGCCGCCTGGAAGGCGGCGGTCCAGTTTCAGAGCCGAGACAGCAACGCTCTCTCAAAGCTCAACGGCGACCGTTCGCGGCGCCGTATTATTTCGTGCGGGTGTTCATTCAGCTGTCTCCGAAGGGCGCTCAGATAGCGTTTGTGTCGCCTTGCGTAAAGGCAAAGCGGCTTGCATTACGGCGAAGTGAGCGATTTGAAACCCGCCGATGCACTGAAGCAACATTGGACCGACGCACTTCCCGTCGCGTGGAAACCGTTCGCGCAGCTGTCGCGTCTCGATCGCCCGATCGGTTGGCAATTGTTGCTGCTACCCTGCTTCATGGGTCTCGCCGTCGCCAATATCGGATTTGGATTTTACTGGGAAGACGCGCGCTACGCCGCCGCATTCATCCTCGGCGCCATCGCCATGCGCGGCGCCGGCTGCACCTATAACGACATTCTCGATAAGGACATCGACGCCCGGGTCGAACGCACGCGCTTGCGCCCGCTGCCCTCCGGCGCTGTGACGACGAAGGCGGCGTGGGCGTGGCTCCTCGCACAATGCGCCGTCGGTCTAATCGCGTTGCTGATGCTGCCGCCGCTCGCGCAGATCGTCTCGCTCATCGCCATTCCGCTTGTCGCGCTTTATCCAGTGATGAAGCGCATCACCTGGTGGCCGCAAGCTTGGCTCGGCATCGTCTTTTCGTGGGGCGCGCTCGTCGGCGCCGCTGCCTCCACCTACGAAACCGGCATCGTCCCGCAGGAAGCCTTCGCGCTCTACGCCGGCTGCATCATGTGGACCATCGCCTACGACACCATCTACGCCCTCCAAGATCGCGAAGACGACGCACTCGTCGGCGTCCGCTCCACCGCCCGCCTCTTCGCCGACAAGTGGCGCACCTGGACCAGCGTCTTCTACATTCTCGCGCTCGCATTCTGGGCCGCGGCTGGCGCGATGTCGGGCGCAGGCGTCTGGGTCGCCGCGCCACTCAGCCTCATCGGCGCGCTGATGATCTGGCCAATGCTCGCCGGCATCGACGACAAACGTCCGGAAACGGCGCTTGCAGCCTTCAAGTTCAACGGCATCATAGGCGCTGCCGTCTTGCTGGCGTTCGCGCTCGAACCCATCTGGCGCACCATAAGGCCATCGCTGGGAGTGTGAGATGGGCGAAGCGGAAGAACATCTCAGCAAAGTCTGCAAACGCTTCGCCCGCGTGATCCCAAAGCACGAGCCCTACCCGACGACCTTCGAAAAGAAGAAAGACCCGTATCGCTCACTGGTGCGCTCGGTGGTCTATCAGCAACTCTCCGGCAAAGCCGCTGGCACCATTCACGGCCGCATGATTGCGCTTTTCCCGGACAAAGATCATCCCGATCCCGAAGACCTCATCGAAGCCTCGCCCGAAATGCTGCGCACTGCCGGGCTCTCACGCCAGAAGATCGCCGCCATCAAAGACGTCGCGCAGAAACGTATCGACGGCGTCATTCCCGAAGCCCGCAAACTTTCGCGCATGGACAACGAAGAGATCATCGAGCGCCTCACCGCCGCACGCGGCGTCGGCCGTTGGACGGTTGAGATGTATCTCATGTTCACGCTCGGCCGCCCCGACGTGCTGCCGATCGACGATCTCGGCGTGCGCAAAGGCGCCGAAAAACTCTACCGCCGCGAGTTCACGCCAAAGACCCTCGGCGCCTACGGCGAACGCTGGGCCCCCTTCCGCAGCGCCGCCGCCTGGCACCTCTGGCGCTTCATCGACACGCAGACGCCAGAGCAATCGAAAATCTAGCATCGCACCCACGCTTTCCGGGCGAGCATTGGCGAGACCCGGGACCCAGAGGCCGACGCACCGCGCTTTGCCAACCCCTAGATCCCGGCGCTGCGCATCACGTTCGTGATGCTTGGCCGGGAAGCGTTGGTGTGTGGACGTCGAGAGAATCCGACGGCGCCTCCGCCCGCTCTCGCATCCCATAGTCCCGCACCACTTCAGCGACACGCAACCGATAGTCGCACAGCACGTCGCCCCTGCCGACACTCTGCGCACCACGATGCGCCTCAACATTGCGCCACGCCGCAACCGCTTCTTCATCTCGCCAGAACGACAAAGAGAGAATCCGCGACGTATCGCTCACGCTTTGAAAGCGCTCAATCGAAATGAAGCCGTCAATAGTGTCCGGCAACGGCCGCAACTCACCAGCGATGCGAAAATACGCATCACGATCCGCAGGCTCGACCTCAAAGATCACTGCGATCATTTCGAGCACAATTTCAGAAACGTCCGATCCTCGCGCAGAATAAATCGCTCCGCTTTCGCGAACTCATAATTTTCCCGCCCAGCCGGCTCGGCGGCCAACCGCGACCGATATTCCTCGTACGCCGCCAAACTCTGTATGTTGTACAATCCGTACGCTAGCGTCGCCGACCCCTCGTGCGGCGCGAAATACCCAATGAGGTCAGCCCCACAGCGGGGAATGGCTTCTCCCCACACGCGCGCATACCGTTCAAATTGCGCCTTTTTGAACGGATCGATTTCGTAACGAATACAGCATGTCAGCATAGGGAGGCTCCTTCGCCTCCAGACCTAGCGGATTGCTGCTGCCCCATGGTTCGATTATGGTCGAACCATCCCTATATGAGCTTTCAATGAGAGACGGTCCCAATATCGCAGCTATCGCCGCAATGGTCGGCGATCCCGCCCGCGCCAACATGCTGACGGCGCTGTTGAACGGCGACGCGTTCACTGCAAGCGAACTTGCGCTTGAAGCTGGCGTCACAAAACAAACCGCAAGCTCGCATCTCTCCAAGCTCGTCGACGGCGGCCTCGTTGCTGTCGAAGCGCAAGGGCGCCACCGCTACTACCGCCTTGCTGACGCTGACGTCGCAGGTCTGCTCGAAACGCTGATGGGCGTTGCAGCGCGCGCCAAAGCACTGCGCACACGCCCCGGCCCGAAAGAGCCGGCGCTACGTCACGCGCGCGTTTGCTACGATCACCTCGCCGGCGATCTCGGCGTCGCGCTCTTCGACGCGTTCCATAAAAACAAGTGGATCATCCCCGGCCCCGAAAAAACATTCACGCTCACCAAGCTCGGCCGCGTCAAAGTGCAAACCTTCGGCGTCGATCTCGAAGACCTCGAGAACGGCGCGCGCCCTGTCTGCCGCGCCTGTCTCGATTGGAGCGTCCGCCGCCACCACATCGCCGGCGCGCTGGGCGCCGCGATCCTCGACGAACTGTTCGAGCGCGGCTGGGTCACCCAAAAGCGCGGCAGCCGCGTGCTGGAGTTCACGCGAGTTGGCGAAGCCGGGCTACGTCGCGTCTTCGCATTTGCGGAAACACTGCCCACAAGCTGACACGCCTGCGACTCTGCGCTAAGCCGCTCCCATGCCTGCTGTCGCGCGCATCGATCCGAAAGACGTGTTCACGCCCGAAGAATGGGCGCGCTTCTCCAAGCGCTCGTCTTGGCTCGGGCTAGTCTGCATTGCAGGCGCTTGGGGCCTCATCTTCGCCGCCGGCGCGATGTTCGTCCTCTGGCCGAATCCGCTCACCTACATCCTCGCCGTCATGCTCATCGGCGCGCGCCAACTTGGCCTTGCCATTCTCATGCACGACGCCGCCCATGGCGCGCTGCTCCCGAACACCAAGATGAACAACTTCGTCGGCGAATGGCTCTGCGCCGCGCCCGTAGGCGCGCGCCTCGCCTCCTACCGCGAATACCATTTGAAGCATCACCGCTTCACCGAGCAGCCGGAAGATCCCGACAAGTCGCTCTCCGCACCGTTCCCGATCACGCGCAAATCACTCTGGCGCAAAATCGTGCGCGACCTCACCGGCCAAACTTTCCTGAGGCAACGCACCGCGCAAATCTTCGGCAACCGCAAACCGGGCCAAGTCGTCAACGGCAGCAACGCTCACTTCTTGCTTGCGAATGCGTTGCTGCTCATCGGCCTCAGCCTCGCCGGCTATTGGTGGGCCTACTTCGCGCTCTGGATCGTGCCGATGGCGACATGGCTCCCACTCGTCACGCGCCTCCGCAACATCGCCGAGCACGCCTGCGTCAACACACAAGACGATCCCTTCACCCACGCGCGCACAACGCTCGCCAACGTTCTCGAACGCCTCTTCATCGCGCCCTATTGGGTCCACTTCCACGGCGAGCACCACGTCTTCATGCACGTGCCCTGCTATCGGCTGCAGGGCTTGCACAAATCGCTCATGGACAAAGGCTACTGGTCCCGCATGCACATCGCGCCGGGCTATGTGAGCGTGCTCAGTGAAGCGACGAACAAGCCAATCGCACAACCAGCTTGATCTCCGACATCCCCGCCTTCATCCGCGAAAACACGCGCGTCCTCGCGCCGAGCCATGTGCCGGAGCTTCAGCTCCATCTTGCCGATGACGCCGTGAGCCTCTGGGAACTCACCGAAGAACAACTCGGCGAACTCGGCCTACCGCCGCCGTTCTGGGCGTTTGCATGGGCAGGCGGGCAAGCGCTCGCGCGCTACATCCTCGATCATCCTGAAACCGCGCGCGGCAAAACCGTGATGGATGTCGCCTCCGGCTCAGGCCTCGTCGCCATCGCGGCGATGAAAGCCGGTGCTGCGTCGACGCTCGCGATCGATATCGACGCCTTCGCCTCACACGCCGCGATCCTCAACGCCGACCTCAACAGCGTCCGCGTCGAAACCAGCGATGCCGATCCCGTCGGCAAACCAACGGATGCGCAAGTCATCCTTGTCGGCGATCTCTTCTACGATCGCGATCTCGCCCCGCGCGTGCTCGCTTGGCTGATCGAACAACAAGCAGCCGGTAAAACCGTGCTCATCGGCGATCCCGGCCGCACTTACCTTCCGCGCGACAAACTCGAACAAATCGCGGCGTACGACATCCCGGTCACGCGCGCGCTCGAAGACGCCGAAGTAAAACGCGCAGCGGTGTGGAAGCTGCGCTAGGCTCTATTCCATCGGACAAACGCTCATCCGCTCTTCTTCCGGCACACGCGACTTCGCGTCATCGCACACAGCGCCCCAAAGCGTTTGTACCTCAGCGCCGAGCGCATCGCTGCGCGACTGAATCTCCGCGAGCGTCGGCTCGACCGTGTTCGGCTCAGAAATCCAAACCGGCTCATACGC
>JBEBHI010000284.1:0-2279 GCA_040080935.1 Terricaulis sp. | reverse complement strand
GCTTCGCGGACGTCGGCCCATTCCTGGAAATCGCGCAGCTCGGGCGCGCGCAGATACACGCCCTCCCCGTCGACCCGGCGCATGCCGTCATTGTCCTTCCGCATCAAAGCCATGACGGGCCTATTTTGCCCCAAAAGCCTCAAGCGCGCCATGCCCCGCTTTGGGGCCAATCGCAGCCGCGCAAGCCGGGCCTTCGAGCGCCTTGGCGGCGATGGCCTGCACTTGCTCGCAAGTCACCGCGTCCATCCGGGCGCGAAGGTCGGCAAAGTCGGTGAGCTTGTCGCGCAGGAAGAGCTGGCTGACGCGCGCTTCGGCGCGGGCGCTGGGCGCCTCTAACCCCATCAGCATGGATGCGCGCGTGACCGCTTTGGCGCGGTTGAGCTCCGCGTCCGTCGGACCATGCGCCGCCATCAGCTCCAGCTGGCCACGCACAACTTCCGCCACCTCGCGCGCATGCTCCGCCGAGCATCCGGCATAGACGCTGAGACGCCCATCGTCCTCCAACGTGTCTGTCGCGGAATCGATTGCGTAAACCAGACCGCGCGTCTCGCGCACTTCCTGGAAGAGCCGCGAAGACATGCCGCCACCGAAAATCTCCGAAAGCATCCGCGCCGCGTAGAGGCCATCGCTGCCTGCTGGCGGCGACGGCCATGAAAACACGAGATGCGTCTGCTCCAGCTTTCGCGTTTCGCTGGCCTGGCCAGCGAACGGCCGCGCTGGCGCGCTTTCCTGCTCCGGCCTGGCCGCGAGGTCGCCAAAGCGGCGCGTCGCAGTATCGATGATGGCGTTGCGATCAAACGCGCCGGCGATGCTGATCACCACGCGCTCCGGCGCCATGTGCGCCGCGCGGAAATTGATCAGCGTATCGACGCTAATATTTCTCAGCGCTTCTTCCGTACCAAGGATCGGGCGGCCAAGCGGCTGATCTTTGTACAGCGCCGCTTGATGCAGCTCGAACACGCGATCGTCGGCCGCGTCGAAAGCCTCGCCGCGCTCTTGCGCCACGACGCCTTTCTCTTTTTCCAAATCCTCTGGCGCCCAATGCGGCTCGAAGAGGATGTCAGCGATGAGATCGAGTGCGAACGGCGCTTGCTCGGCGACAGTGCGCGCATAATACGAGGTCCGCTCATAACCGGTCGCCGCGTTCATATTGGCGCCGGCGTTTTCAATCGCTTCAGCGAACTGACGCGCATCGCGCGAGCCCGCACCCTTGAACGCCATGTGCTCAAACAGATGCGCGACGCCGTTCAGCTCCGCCGGCTCCCAACGCGCGCCCACGCGCTGCCAAACACCAAGCGCTGCCGTCGCCAGACCCGGCATCGGGTCGAGCGCAATGCGCACGCCATTGGGAAGGCGGACAAGTTCTAGGTCCAAGCGCGGCTCCGTTCGCGGATGTATTGCTTCACCGCTTCGGCGTCGGCGGGCAGAGAGTCAAACTTTTCACTGCGCTGAAAGAGGTCCGCGCACTTAGCGGGGAGCTGCGGGCGCACGCCCGTGGCGCGCTCCACCGTTTCCGGGAATTTCGCCGGGTGTGCCGTCGCGAGGAAAACGATAGGCGCGCTGGTGGCGGCGACGCGGCCATGCTCACCCACGGCCGTGTGTGGGCAAATCAAGTCTTGGTCATAGGTCCAGGCGTTTCGCATCGTCGTCAGCGTTGTATCGTCATCGACGGCAACCGCGGTGAAGTCCTCGCGTAGGCGGGCTAAAGCTGGCGTTGGGATGTTAAAGCCACCGGATTGAGCGAGATTGTCGTAGAGACCACGCACCGCACTCGCATCGCGATCAAGCGCTTCGAACAGAATGCGCTCGAAATTCGAAGCAACCTGAATGTCCATGGCCGGCGACAGCGTCGCCTTTGAGGCGTCGCGCTCATAGCGGCCAGTTTCGAGCGCGCGCACAAGGATGTCGTTTTCATTTGTCGCCAACACGATGCGCCCGATTGGTGCGCCCATCTGCTTGGCCACCCAGCCCGAATAGGCGTCGCCGAAATTTCCGGTTGGAACGATGAAGCTCACCGGACCGTGCGCCGACAAAATGGAGGCGGAGATTTGAAAGTAGACGCTCTGAGCGACGATACGCGCCCAGTTGATCGAGTTCACGCCAGAGAGCTGCGCGCGGCGCGCGAACTCCGCATCCGAGAACATTGCTTTCACCACAGCTTGGCAAGCGTCGAAGTCACCGTCCACTTCGATGACGTGAACGTTCGATGCGCCAGACGCCGTCATGAACCGGCGTTGGACTTCGGAGACACGCCCCTTCGGCGTCAGTACGAAAAGATC
>JBEBHI010000283.1:0-2307 GCA_040080935.1 Terricaulis sp. | reverse complement strand
CCGGCGGTTTCCGTTGTGCTCATGTTCCCCCTGCTCCGTCTTATCTGGTTGCGCCCTCGCGCGATTGGTCACGACCCTTGCCTAAGGTTCACCCTTTAGACAAGCACGGCGTTCACCGGCGCATCAAGCGCGAGGCGTTGGACGGAGGTCAGGGGCGAGAACCCACCAGAAGGTTTGCCCGGGATTGGAGTCGAGCCAGAAGCCCAAACGGCGCAGCGTTTTGACGGAGGCGATGTTCCCCGCATCGCAGCCCGCGAGTACAGTTTCCGCACCTGCGTCCTCGAACAGCCAGTCGATCACGCCATTTACCGCCTCGACCGCATAGCCCTGACGGCGGCGGCTGCGCGCAATGCCGTAGCCAATCTCAAATTCGCTTTGCGAGCGCGTTGAAGGCTCGAAGCGCACGTCACCGATGACAACGCCCTCTTGGCGATGAATGGCGATCGCCCGTGTCGGCGCCGGCGCATTGCCAACTTGGGAGATAGAGCGCGCCACTAGCCCAAGGCTCGCAGCGCACCAATCTTCCGGCGCGTCCGCGCCAATCACATGAGAAAAAGCGTTCGGTCCCACACGCGCGGCATCTGCCATCTCAGGCGTTACCGGTTCCAGACGCAGGCGCGCTGTATAGAGCGGATGGTCGAGCACGTTCATCGTTGGCCACACCTTTGCCCGCCCGCCAAGCCGCGGCAAAGGAAAACCCGCAGTAGGCCATCGCGGAGGTCCGGTTCGCCTCGGGCGGCGTTTCAGGTTGCGCTGCAGCGGGATCTGCACTCGCCTCTGGCGCGTAGCCATTCACCCGAACATCTTGCGCCTCAGCCGCGCGCACGGCAGCAAGGTCGCCAATGCCCGAACCGCGCCTTCTCATCGATCAAGAACTACGCGCCGGCGCCGAGATCGCGCTGGACGAAGCCCAAGCGCGCCATGTCGGCACGGTGTTGCGCCTCGACGTCGGCGGCATCCTCCGCCCCTTCAATGCACGCGACGGTGAATGGCGCGCGCGCGTCACCGTGCGCGAGAAGCGCGGCATGCGCGTTGTGTTGGAATCTCTGCTGCGCGAAGCCAGACCTGCGCCGGACTTGGATTTGCTGTTCGCACCAGTGAAACGTCACGCGACGGATCTCATCGTCGAAAAAGCAACAGAGCTTGGCGTACGCCGCATCAAGCCGGTGGTGACGCGACGCACGATCGCCGAAACCGTGCGCGTCGATCGCCTCGAAAGCATCGCACGCGAAGCCGCCGAGCAAACCGAACGGTTCGACGCGCCCGAGATTTTCGACGCAACACCGCTTCCCAAGGCGCTCGACGGCTGGGACGAAACACGCCCCCTGATCTACGCCGACGAAAGCGGCGATGAAGACGGCAAAGCCTGGGGCGGTGACACCGGCCGCGCACGCCCGATTGGCGAAGCAATATCCGCCAACGCGGACAAGCTCGCCCTGCTCATCGGCCCCGAAGGCGGCTTCACGCCGGAGGAGCGGCGCATGCTCCGCGCGATGCCGTATGTCGTTCCGGTGTCGCTTGGCCCGCGTATCCTGCGCGCCGAGACTGCGGTGATCGCAGCGTTAAGCATCATGCAGTCGGTATGGGGCGACTGGCGCGGGGCGTAACCGCTTGCGAATGCGAGCCGAAGCCTTACATGCCCGCCATAAGAGCCTACGCCCGGGAGGAAAGCTTGGCCGACGTTACTGAGAAGTCTCCCGTGTTGACGGGGTTCAACGATCTTGTCGCGCATTTGGAGAAAGGTCCGCGACCGGACCGCTCGACTTGGCGCATCGGCACCGAACACGAGAAGTTCGCCTTCTATCGTGACACGCTGAAACCCGTTCCCTATGAAGGTGAGAACGGCATCGGCGCACTGCTGAACAAGCTCGCAGACAAGTACGGCTGGGAGCGCGTTTACGAAGGCGAGAACGTCATCGCGCTGAAGCAAGGCATCGCGTCGATCTCACTCGAACCGGGCGGCCAGTTCGAACTTTCCGGCGCACCGCTCGAGCATCTGCACCAGACCTGCGCCGAGACCGGCTCGCACCTCAGCCAATTGCGCGATGTCTGCGGCGACATGAACATCGCCTTCCTCGGCGTCGGCTTCCAACCGCTCTGGGCGCTTGAAGACATCCCGATCATGCCGAAGGGCCGCTACAAGATAATGCGGGACTACATGGCGAAGGTCGGACGTCTCGGCCGCCAGATGATGTTCCGCTCGTGTACGGTTCAAACCAATCTCGACTTCGCCTCCGAAGCCGACATGGTCAAAAAATTCCGCGTCGGCATCGCGCTGCAACCGATCGCCACCGCGCTCTTCGCCGC
>JBEBHI010000282.1:0-2313 GCA_040080935.1 Terricaulis sp. | reverse complement strand
CAGCTCGGCGTCTAAGTCAGCGCCTTTATGGAAGAGACCTTGCGCGCCGCGATCTAGAATCGGCTTCGCATAGGGTATGAGTCGGTTCAAGGGAGCCAACGCACGGGCGGTAACCACGTCATACGGCCCTTCGCCGGCTCCGAAGTCCTCGATCCGCTGGTTGAAGACCTTGATCGGGAGGCCCGCCTCCTCACCCACGGCGCGGAGAAAAGCGGCTTTCTTTCCAGTGGATTCGACCAGATGAACGGCGGTATCGGGTTGATCCGACAGGAAGGCCGCGACCACCAAAGCCGGGAACCCAGCGCCCGAGCCCAGGTCCACCCACCTTTTCGCCTGTGAGGCGAATTTAATGAGCTGGGCACTGTCCAGGGCGTGGCGGGACCAGAACAGGTCAAGCTCCTTGGGCCCAACCAGGTTCATCCGCTCGGACCACTCTCGGAGGAGCCTGTGGTGGGTTTCGAGGCGGGAGATTGTTTCACGGGGAACGGTGAAACCCAGGTCCCGCTGAAACTCGTCTGGTCCGTAGGTCATCGGCTACCGCCGGCTTCGGCAGTGTAGCTCACGGATGCGGCCCTGCTCCGCCGTAGGTGGCGGCGAGATAGCGGGTGATGAGCTTAGGTTCATCGAGGAAGTAGCGGCCCTCGAATTCCTTCGCTTCGGGCGGCCGCGCGGCGCCGTCAGCGAGCACGAGCACTGGCATCGATTGGTTCTCTTCGCCAATCAGATTGATGATCTCACGGCGCGGGCGCGGATGCTCGCTGCGCTTCACATCGATGCGATTGGCCCAATGCGGATTGGCCAGTAGCGCGCCTTCCATGGTTGCACACGAGGTGCAGAACCACGTGCCGTCCATCGCCGCGTCTTCGAAAGGCGCGCGCAGGATGAAGAGCGTATCGCGGCTCAAGCTCATGCACGTTTCCTCTGTTCGCGCTTCACATGCGCCAGCAATGCGGTGAGCGCGCCGGGCGTCACGCCTTCTATGCGTGAAGCCTGGCCGAGCGTGACCGGGCGCGCATTGGTGAGTTTCTCCCGCACTTCGTTGGAGAGACCACCGACGGCGGCATAGTCGAGATCGGGCGAGAGACGCAGATCTTCGTCGCGCTTGAAGGCTTCGACATCGAGCGCTTGGCGTTCGAGATAGCCCGAATACATCGCGTCGATCTCAAGCTGCTCGCGCGCTTGGCGGCTGAGAGCATTGAGCTCCGGCCAGATGCCAGTGAGCTGATCGAAGCCGATCGAGGGATACGCCAGCAGCGCCAGCACATCGCGGCGCACGCCATCCTGATTGACCTTGAGACCTTGCGCTTGCGCCTGGGCCGGCGTCATTTCGAGCGCCTTCGCCATTTCGCGCGCAGCTTCGATTTCCCGCATTTTATCGGCGAAAACACGCGAGCGCTCTGAGCCAACGCAACCAAGCTCGATGCCCTTTGGCGTGAGGCGTTGATCGGCGTTGTCGGCGCGGAGGCTTAAGCGGTACTCGGCGCGAGAGGTGAACATGCGATAGGGCTCGGTGACGCCGCGCGTGACCAAGTCATCGATCATCACGCCGATGTACCCCTCAGCGCGGGTGACCTCGAACGGCCCTGCTCCAGATGCTGCGCGGGCTGCGTTGAGGCCAGCGACGAGGCCTTGTGCTGCAGCCTCTTCGTAGCCGGTGGTGCCGTTGATCTGACCGGCGAGATAGAGGCCGCGGATGCGCTTGGTCTCTAGCGTCGGCAACAGTTCGCGCGGGTCGACGTAGTCGTATTCGATCGCATAGGCGTGGCGTTTGATGACGACGTTCTCGAGACCAGGGATCGTGCGGATGAAGCGCTCCTGCACGTCCTCCGGCAGCGAAGTGCTGATGCCATTTGGATAGACAGTGTCGTTGTCGAGGCCTTCGGGTTCGAGGAAGATCTGGTGCGCGGACTTCTCGGCAAAGCGCACGACCTTGTCTTCGATCGATGGGCAATAGCGCGGGCCGCGTCCGCTTATCGCGCCGGAATAGACGGCGCTCTTCGAGAGCGACTCTTCGATGATCTTGTGCGTTTCCGCTGTCGTGTAGGTGACGCCGCATGCGACCTGCGGGTTGGTGATCTTCTCGGTCAGAAACGAGAACGGCACCGGCTCTTCGTCGGCGTATTGCTTCTCCAGCGAGGCCCAATCGATGGAGCTGGATTGGAGGCGCGCCGGCGTGCCGGTCTTGAGCCGCCCCATCGCGAAACCCGCGCCATACAAGCGATCCGAGAGCCCGATGGCAGGCGCTTCGCCATGGCGGCCTGCTGGGATGCGCTTGTCGCCGATATGGATGACGCCCTTCAGGAACGTGCCGGT
>JBEBHI010000148.1:0-8827 GCA_040080935.1 Terricaulis sp. | reverse complement strand
CCGATAACCGCCATCAGGATGATCGCCTTCGCCGTGAACATACGCCAGCGATGGATGGGCAATGCGAGCATGTGATCCCACGCGCGCGGCCCGTGTTCGATGTGCGCCATCAGCGCGCTGATCGCCGTCACCGTCATCGGCAATACGAAAAACGCCCACAGCCCGGTCGTGCCGGTGAATACGAACTCCCAATCCATACTCGGACGTCGCAGCGCGATGAGCAGAACCAAAGTTGTCACTAAGGTTGGCGCCACCAGACAAAGCAGGGTGATCAGCGAGCCTTTGAGCTTTCTGAATTCAACAAAGAGCGAAACCAACATCACGCCGCCTCCGCTTGGTGTTGCACTTGCATGTAGAGCGTCTCCAACGTTGTCTGGCGTAGCGACAGCTCCACCACATCGAGACCAGCCTCAATCAATTGCCGATTGATGCGGGCCGCCTCGGCGTCTCCACCCTTGAGCTTTACCGAAACGCCGGCGCCCTCAGGGACCGCGCCGTGACCTGCAAGCACGCGCATCGCTAGCGCGCTGTCATTGGTGCGGACGAACAGATCCGGTGTCACGAGCCGCAGCATCTCGCCGATGGCGCCCTGCAGAACCAAACGCCCATCGTGCATCAAACCAATGTGCGTCGCCGTCTGCTGGACCTCCCCCAGCAAATGGCTCGACATCAGCACAGTTGCGCCGGTGCGTTCAGGCAGTGCGCGAATGATCGCCCGCATCTCGCGCATGCCGTCCGGATCGAGCCCGTTCATGGGTTCATCAAGCACCAGCAGGCGCGGCCCCCCGAGCATCGCGCGTGCGAGCCCCAAGCGCTGACGCATGCCCAGCGAGTAGTGCCCCATCTTGCGATCTGCTGCGGAGCGCATGTTCACGGCTTCCAGCACGCGAGTGATCTCGGAAGCGGGCAGCCCGAGCAGCCGCCGCGTCGTGTCGAGATTTTCCCGGCCGGTGAGTTGGTCGTAAGTGGCGCGCGCCTCAAGCAACGCGCCTGTTTGACGGGCAGCCGCGATCCGGGCGGTGGCGACGTCGTGTCCAAACACGCGGACCGAGCCACCCGTAGGGTGCAGCAGGCCGAGGATCAGACGGATGATCGTGGTCTTGCCAGCGCCGTTGCGCCCCAAGAACCCGTAGATGACCCCTTGCTCGACAAGCAGGCCCACGTCTCTAGCCGCCCAAACCCCGCCAAAGCGCTTCCCCAGCGAATTGCTGTCGACTGCGGGTCCATTCTCCGCGAAACTCATATTTCCCTCCGACGGAGCGAGGGATAATTTAAGTAATACTTAAATTCAAGCGGTCCGCTGCGGATGCCGTTCGTCGTGGCTCGCGCGTACTTGCGATCCCTGTGGATGGCCTCTATATCCGCGCCTCACTTCGCACGCGGGAGCGGCGGGACGGTCTGAAAGCGGCCGTTTCCTCCATCCGGTCCGGGAACAACCCCGGTCTCTTCCGCGGCGGCAAACCGGAAAAGGAATGTCTCATGGCGCTGCCTGAATTCAGCATGCGTCAGCTCTTGGAAGCTGGCGCGCACTTTGGTCACCAGACCCACCGTTGGAATCCGAAGATGGACCGCTACATCTTCGGCGAAAAAGCCAACATCCATATTCTCGACCTGTCGCAGACGGTGCCGTTGTTGCACCAAGCGCTGTTGAAGGTGCGCGAAGTCGCTGCGCGCGGCGGCCGCGTGCTCTTCGTCGGCACCAAGCGTCAGGCGACCGATCACATCAAAGCCGCCGCTCAGCGTTCGGCGCAGTACTACATCAACCAACGTTGGCTCGGCGGCACGCTGACCAACTGGCAAACGGTGTCGAAGTCGATCGCGCGTCTGCGTGAGACGGAAACGATCATCGCGGGCGGCGGCGTCGGCCTCACCAAGCGCGAAGTGCTGAATCTGCAACGCGAACGCGACAAGCTCGACCGTTCGCTCGGCGGCATCGCCTCGATGGGCGGCGTTCCGGATCTGATGTTCGTGATCGACACCAACAAGGAAGCGATCGCCATTCAGGAAGCCAAGAAGCTTGGCATCCCGGTTGTCGCGATCGTTGACTCGAATTGCGATCCGGACGCGGTCACATTCCCGGTCCCGGGCAACGACGACGCAGCGCGCGCGATCCAGCTCTATTGCGATCTGATTGCTGACGCTGTGCTCGACGGTCTGACCGAAGGCCAAGTGCGCGGCGGCAAGGACATCGGCGCCTCTGAACGTCCTCCGGTCGAAGCTGTTGTGCGTGAACGCGCGCCAGCTGGCCCGGTCGAAAGCCCGCTCGATGGCCCAACTGGCGCGAATTACTAAATAACTGACGAGAGAAGTCTCGAGGAGCAAAACATGGCGGAAATCACCGCTGCGCTGGTCAAAGACCTGCGCGAAAAAACCGGCGTTGGCATGATGGATTGCAAGAAGGCGCTCGCCGAGAACAACGGCGACCTGGAAGCATCCATCGATTGGCTGCGTGCAAAGGGCCTCTCAAAGGCCGCCAAGAAGGCTGACCGCGCCGCTGCTGAAGGCATCGTCGCTGTGGCCGTAGATGGCGCCCAAGCTGCCGTCGTCGAACTCAATTCGGAAACCGACTTCGTCGCCCGCAACGCTGACTTCCAGAAGGCGGCTGGCGATTTCGCTAAGCTCGCCCTCAAGGCCGGCGATCACGACGCTTTGCTCAACGCTTCCCATGGCGGCGGCAAGGTTTCGGATTCGGTGACCAACCTCATCGCCACCATCGGCGAGAACATCACGCTGCGCCGCTCGGCGAAGCTCAGCGTCGGCCGCGGCGCGATTGGCTCGTATGTTCACGCCAAAGTCGACGGTGCGGACAATCTCGGCCGGATCGCGGTTCTGGTTGCGCTGGAATCCACTGGCGACAAAGCCAAGCTCGAAGCTGTCGGCAAGAAGATCGCCATGCACATCGCCTCGGCCAACCCGCTCGCGTTGAGCGAAGCGGAAATCCCCGCCGATCGCGTCGAGCGCGAGAAAGCCGTGATCGCTGACACGATCAAGGAAGACCCGAAGGCCGTCGGCAAGCCGCAGCAAGTTCTCGACAAGATGCTCGAGGGCAAGATGCGGAAGTTCTTCGAAGAATCCGTGCTGACCAAGCAGGCCTTCGTCATGAACCCCGACCAAACCGTCGAAGCGGCCCTGAAGGACGCTGAGAAGGACGTCGGCGCGCCGATCACGATCAAGGGCTTCGTCCGCTTCGGCGTCGGCGAGGGCGTAGAGAAGCGCACCGATGATTTCGCTGCCGAAGTGGCGGCGATGTCCGGTAAGAGCTGATATGGTTTCGATCTGAAAATTGAGGGCGCGGGCCGCGAGGTCCGCGCCCTTGATTTTGTGCGCAGTTCCCTGGAACTGCGGGCTGACTCTGCGGCCTCCGGTAGTTTATAGATTCTGTCTCATGAGCCTTGCCGAAACCCGACCCAGCCCGAACGGGCTGCGCTACAAGCGCGTCCTCCTCAAAATCTCGGGTGAGGCGCTGATGGGCGATGGCCAATACGGCATCGACACATCGGTCTGCGAGCACATCGCGCAAGCTGTGCTCGACGCGTCGGCGTCAGGCGCCGAGATTTGTCTGGTCATAGGCGGCGGCAACATATTCCGCGGCGTGCAAGGCGCAGCGAAGGGCATGGAGCGCGCCAGCGCCGACTACATGGGCATGCTGGCGACGGTCATGAACGCGCTCGCCATGCAGAACGCGATCGAGAGCCTCGGCGGGCAGGCGCGCGTACTCTCCGCGATCCCGATGGTCACAGTCTGCGAACCCTACATCCGCCGTCGCGCCATGCGTCACATGGAGAAGGGCCGCATCGTCATATTCGCCGCAGGCACCGGCAATCCGTTCTTCACGACAGACACAGGCGCTGCGCTCCGCGCCGCCGAGATGGGATGCGACGCGCTCCTCAAGGGCACGCAAGTCGACGGCGTCTACACAGCTGATCCGAAGAAGGACAAAACCGCGACGCGCTACGACACGCTCAGCTATCACGAAGTGCTCGCGCGCGACCTCAAAGTCATGGACGCCTCCGCCGTCTCGCTCATGCGCGATAACGGCATTCCAATTGTTGTCTTCTCCATCGGCACCCGCGGTGGCTTGGCAGACGTTCTGCACGGCCGCGGCATCTGCACCACCATCACTGATTAGGGACGAAACGTCATGGCTGCTTCGCCGCCTTTCAAACTCGATGACTATAAGAAGCGCATGGACGGCGCGCTGAGCGCGTTGAACCACGAGTTCGGTGGCTTGCGCACAGGCCGTGCTTCGCCATCGCTGCTCGATCCGATCATGGTTGAAGCGTATGGCGCGTCATCGCCACTGACGTCTGTCGCCAGTGTGAGCGTGCCTGAACCGCGCATGATTTCGGTCAACGTCTGGGACAAGTCTGTCGTGGGCGCTGTCGACAAAGCTATCCGGTCCTCAAATCTGGGCCTTAACCCGATCATGGACGGTCAGACGCTGCGCATCCCAATTCCGCCGCTTACCGGAGAGCGCCGTACCGAACTCGCGAAGGTTGCCGGCAAATATGCCGAACAACAGCGCATTGCCGTTCGCAACATCCGCCGCGATGCGATGGAGCATCTGAAGAAGCTCGAGAAAGAGCACGGCATCAGCGAGGACGAACACAAGAAACACGGCGTCGAAGTGCAGAAGGCGACCGACGAACACATCAAGAAGGTCGATGACGCGCTGCGGCACAAAGAAGAAGAAATCATGCAGGTTTAGGCCTGCATCGAACCGTGGCTCAGCCCGCTCCATCTTCTTCGCAAGCGCCCACGCCGCGCCACGTCGCCATTATTATGGACGGAAACGGACGCTGGGCGCGGCAACGAAATCGCCCACGTACGTTTGGGCACGCCGAAGGCGTCGAGGCCCTCCGCCGCACAGTGGAAGCGGCCGGAGATCTCCGCGTTGAGTATCTAACGGTCTTTGGCTTTTCGACGGAGAACTGGCGCCGACCGGCGGAAGAGGTGAATGCGCTTTTCGACCTGCTTCGGCTCTATGTGGCGCGCGACCTAGACAAACTTGTGCGCGAAGGCGTGCGCGTGCGTGTGATCGGTGGTCGCGAAGGTTTGCAGCGCGACATCGCGGGCATCATCGAGAATGCCGAGGCGCGCACCAAGCATAACGACAAGCTCAATCTCACCATCGCCTTCAACTACGGTGGCCAAGACGAAATCGTCCGCGCGGCGCGCCGGTTCGCCGAAGACGTAGCGGCCGGAAAGCTGAAGGCGGGTGATCTCGATCATAAGATCTTTGAATCCTATCTGGACACCGAAGACCTTCCGGCAGCGGACCTGCTCATCCGCACGTCCGGTGAATTTCGGCTTTCGAACTTCATGCTCTGGCAGTCTGCCTACGCCGAACTGGTTTTCCTCGACGTGCTCTGGCCTGATTTCGGGAAGGACGCGTTGACGCAAGCAATCGACATCTACCGGGGCCGTGATCGTCGCTACGGAGGGTCGGCGCCTGAGTCCGCCTGACGCCGTCGAAGCCGCGCCGCCTCGCGGCGACTGGTCCGATCTTGGCGCACGCATCGTGTCTGGCCTCGTGCTCGCTATCCTTGGCGTTTCTGCCGCCTTCGCCGGCGGCCCGTGGCTGGCCGCCGCGTGCGGCGCTGCTGTCGTGGCGATGAGCTACGAATGGGCACGCATGAGCGAGCCCGAGAACGTCGCGCCAGCCTTCATGTTCACGCTCGCAGGTTCGCTCGGCGCGGTGATGTTCTCGAGCTGGCAGTACCTTACATTCGCATTCTTTTGGATGGTGGGCTGCGCGCTCGCGTCAGCGACGCGGCGGCGGACGCTCGTTGGCATCATCGAGACGGCTGGCGGCGCAATTTACATTGGCCTCCCATGCGCGCTCTTCGTTTGGCTACGCGACCGTGCTCCGGAAGGACTTGAAACTATCCTCGCGCTCTTCGCGATCATCTGGGCAGCCGACATTTTCGCTTACTTTAGCGGCAAGCTCATCGGCGGACCCAAAATCGCGCGCGGCCTCTCGCCGAATAAGACCTACTCCGGAATCATCGGCGGAACCCTCGCCGGAGCGGCCGCCGGCTATGGCTGCGGCGTTCTGTTTCAAGCGGACAGCGCGCTGCACATGTCATGGTTGCTGATCGGCGCACTCGTGGCATTCACTGGGCTTATGGGCGACTTGTTCGAATCCTTCTTGAAGCGCCGGTTCGGCGTGAAAGACGCAAGCAAGCTCATCCCTGGCCATGGCGGCGTGTTGGATCGCATCGACAGCTTGATGGCCGCAACACTTCTCGTCGGCGCTGCGCTCGCCTTTGGCCCCGGCGCGACGGCGCTGTTGTTCGGGCACGGCCTGTGACGCGCTCCGTCTCCATCTTGGGCGTGACCGGCTCGATCGGCCAATCGACGATTCAAGTGATTGAAGAACTGCGCGGGCAGGGACGCGATATTCCGGTGGAAGCCGTCACGGCCGCGAGCCGGCTAGACGTGTTGGCGGAGTCATGTCGGCGTCTCAAACCAAAGTTCGCCGCCGTCGCCGATCCGTCGTTGCTTGCGGAGGCCAAGGCGGCGCTCGCCGGCCTCAACGTTGAAGTCGGCGCAGGTCCGGCCGCTCTGGAAGAAGCGGGCTCCCGGCCCGCGGAATGGGTCATGTCCGCTATCGTCGGCGCCGCTGGCCTCGCGCCGACGATGGCCGCCGTGCGTCGCGGGGCTCATGTTGCACTGGCGAACAAGGAATGCCTCGTCTGTGCTGGCCCGTTGTTCATCGAGGCCGCGAAGGCTCACGGTGCGACGCTGCTGCCGGTAGATTCTGAGCACAACGCCATCTTCCAGGTGCTTACCCATCCTGATCGCGTCGAGCGGCTGACGCTCACGGCCTCCGGCGGGCCCTTCCGAACGTGGACGCGTGAGCAGATGGCAGTCGCTACGCCTGCTCAGGCCTGTGCACATCCGATGTGGAGCATGGGCCGCAAGATTTCCGTCGACAGCGCCACGCTCATGAACAAGGGGCTGGAGCTCATTGAAGCGTCGTATCTCTTTGGTTTTCCTTCAAAATCAATCGACGTCATCGTCCACCCGCAGAGCACCATCCACAGCCTGGTACACTACACTGATGGCTCGGTGCTCGCTCAGCTGGGTACGCCGGACATGCGTATTCCGATCTCCTTTGCGTTGACCTGGCCGGATCGCGCAGCGGTATCCACTGCACGTTTGGATTTGGCCAAACTATCGCAGCTGACCTTTGAGGCGCCGGATGCCGTGAGATTTCCGGCGCTGCGGTTGGCTCGTTCCGCGCTCGACAGGGGAGCGGCTGCGACCACCGCGCTTTCCGCCGCGAATGAAATCGCTGTCGAAGCGTTCTTGGACGGCCGTATTCGCTTCCTCGACATTTCCAGCACGGTCGAGGAAGCTTTGTCACACCTGGAGGGGGCCGAGGCTGGGCTTCTCGCAAAAATGCCGTCATCGTTCGATGAGGTGAAGGCGGTGGATCAGGCTGCGCGACGCGCGGCGCGTCTTATTGCGGGAAACACGGCGGCAGCCTAAAGGCTGACGGCGCCTCATAAAAATGGGCACGGGAAGGAAGCGGTTGAATGCCGGAGCTGCTGCAGAGCATCCAGGGCCTATTGGTCACGCTGGCGTCCTTCGTGGTCGTGCTCAGCGTCGTGGTGTTCGTGCACGAGTTCGGCCATTTCCAAGTTGCGCGCTGGCGCGGCGTCGCGATCGACACATTCTCGATCGGCTTCGGCAAGACGCTGCTCGGCTGGCGCGACAAGCAAGGCGTGCAATGGAAGGTCGGTGCGCTGCCGCTCGGCGGCTATGTCAAATTCGCTGATGACGCCGATGCTATGAGCACGGCGCCGCGCGAGAAAATTGAAGACCCCGCGGCGCTCGCTGAAGCGCGCAAGAAGGGGCTCTTTCACGCACAGCCTTTATCGACGCGCTCGATGGTGGTTGCCGCGGGGCCAATCACCAATTTCATTTTCTCGATCTTCGCTTTTGCGACACTTGCATTCGCCTTCGGTCGCGACATTGCCAGTGTTGCGTCGGTGGAGCCGGAGTCACCGGCGGCCGTAGCGGGCTTGCAAGCAGGCGATGTGGTTCGCTCCATTGATGGCGAGCGGGTTGAGAATTTCCAAGATTTACAGCGCCTCGTTGCGCTGGCGCCCGGCCGTACGCTCAGCCTCGTGGCGCGACGTGGCGAGCAAGACGTAACCGTGCAGATCACGCCGCGTCCACGCGCGGACAATCCGCAACTCGGATCAATCGGCATCACGCACGATTCATCGCCGGTAAACCGCGAGCCAATCGGACCGGTTGAAGCCGTCGGTGTCGGCGCCGCCAACACGTGGGCGATCATCGCGCAAACCGGCTCGTACATTGGCGGGGTCTTCACTGGCCGTGAGTCCGGCAATCAGATCGCTGGACCGTTGGGCATCATCAACGTGTCGGGCCAGGTCGCGAACGGCGCGCTCAACGGTGGTGATCCGGACACCACGCTCGGCGATCGCCTGGGCTTTCTGGCGTTATCGCTACTCAATTTGGCCGCAGTGCTATCAGTAGCTGTCGGCATCGTGAATCTGCTGCCGATTCCGATCCTGGATGGGGGACACTTACTCTTCTATGCGATCGAGGGCGTACGCGGGGGCAAGCCATTGCCGCCGTCAGCTCAAGAATGGGCGTATCGGGCAGGATTCGCCGTGATGGCGAGTCTCTTCTTATTCGCAACCTGGAATGACATTACGAGGCTCTTTCCGGGTGCGCAGTAACAGCGCCACGTCCTTGTCTTTCGGGGCAGGATGGGGTCTTAAAAACCAAGACGCTGGGGAGCGTCGGACGTCGAGGGCTTAATGAAGCGGGTACTGCGGGATGTAGC
>JBEBHI010000281.1:0-2325 GCA_040080935.1 Terricaulis sp. | reverse complement strand
CAGAACGACTTCGTCATCGACGACGAGCACGACTTCGCCGTGGCCATGTTCGATTTCGTCGCTGGCGATGGTCTCGTCGCGCTCATCGGCTTCGCCGTGGTGGCGCGGAAAATAGAGGCACATCGTCGTGCCGCTGCCGACCTCAGAATAGATGCGCACTTGGCCACCCGATTGGCGCGCAAAGCCATAGACCATGGAGAGGCCAAGGCCCGTGCCCTGGCCAAGCGGCTTGGTCGTGAAGAACGGATCGAAGGCGCGGCTGATGGTTTCTTGGCTCATGCCTGTGCCGGTGTCGGTGACGCAGAGCGAGATGTATTGGCCGGGTGGCAGATCGCGTTCGCGGGCGGCGCGTTCGTCGAGCCATTTGTTGGCGGTTTCGATGGTGAGGCGCCCACCATTGGGCGCCATGGCGTCGCGCGCATTGATGCAGAGGTTGAGAAGCGCGTTCTCGAGCTGGGATTCGTCGATTTTCACCGTCCAGAGCCCGCCAGCTTGCACGACTTCGACCTGAACATCGGGACCAACGGTGCGGCGGACGAGGTCTTCGATGCCAACGACAAGCTTGTTGAGATTGAGCGGGCGCGGATCGAGGGTTTGACGCCGCGAGAACGCAAGCAAACGTTGCGTGAGCGCGGCAGCGCGGCGTGCGTTTTCCTGTGCGCCAGAGAGATAGCGTTCCAGGCCGGTCGTGCGGCCTTCGGCGATGCGCTTGGCGAGAAGCTCTAAGCTGCCGGAAATGCCGGCGAGCAGATTATTGAAGTCATGCGCGAGGCCGCCTGTGAGTTGGCCGACGGCTTCCATCTTCTGCGATTGGCGCAGCGCTTCTTCGACTTGCATGAGCTGACGCGTGCGCTCTTCGACGCGATGCTCCAGCGCTTCAGCTGCTTCTTTTTGATCGTGAATGTCGGTGTTGGTGCCGATCCAGCGGACAATCCTGTTGTTGTCGTCCTTGATGGCGACGGCGCGGGTGAGGTGCCAGCGATAGGCGCCATCGGCGCGGCGGAGGCGAAATTCGTTTTGGTAGGTCTCGCCGCTTTTAAGTGCGGCGGTCCAACGTTGCTCGGCGATGGCGATGTCGTCGTCGTGCACCATGACGGCCCAGCCGGCGCCGTCGAGCGTGCCTTCGGCGTGGCCGCTGAAGATGTAAACTTGCTCGTTGAACCAATCGAGATTTCCGTTGGGCAGGGCCGTCCACGCTTGGTTCGGCATGGCGCGCGCGAGCGTGCGGAAATCTGACTCGCTTTCTCGGAGCGCGAGTTCTGCGAGCTTGCGATCGGTGTGATCTTGGAAGAGCACGGCGACTTGCTTGCGGCTCGCAGGCTCGACGCGATAAGCGGAGAGTTCTAGCCAGCGGCCGGTCGCCTCAAGTTCGCGCTCGAAACGGATCGGCGTGCCCGTGTCCAAAACGCCCTTGTAGAGCCGCACCCATTCATCGGCTTCGGCGCCGACCATCTCGCGCAGTTTTTGCCCGACCACATTCTCAATGCCAGCATGCTTGGCGTAGGCGTCATTGGCTTCGACGTGGATGTAGTCGCTCAACGGACCGTGTGGACCGTCGAAGAACTCGATGATGCAGAAGCCTTCGTCGATGGCGTTGAAAAGCGTGGCGTAGCGCTGCTCGCTTTCGAGCAAGCGCTGCTCCGCGCTTTGGTCGGCTGGTTTATCGCTAGACGTCATGAGCCCCTGGCCGCGATGGTAACGCGACACAGGGGTACGCTGTTCCCGACGGCGGCGCGAGGGCGCCTAGCGCGGTGCGCGCTTGGCCAAGATGCGTTGCAGCGTGCGGCGGTGCATGTTGAGGCGGCGCGCGGTCTCCGAGACGTTGTGGCCGCAGAGTTCGTACACGCGCTGGATATGCTCCCAGCGGATGCGGTCGGCCGACATCGGATTTTCCGGCGGCTCGGGCTTTTCGTCCGGTGACGCGAGCAGGGCTTTGACGATGTCTTCCGGGTCAGCGGGCTTGGCGAGATAATCGAGCGCGCCGGCTTTGACGGCAGCGACAGCGGTGGCAATGGCGCCGTACCCGGTCAGCATCACAACGCGGCAGTCGGGACGGCTGCGGTTGAGGGCTTCGACAACCGAGAGGCCTGAACCGTCTTCGAGCCGAAGATCGAGCACCGCGTAGGCGGGAGGGGTCTTGTTGGCGATGTCATTGGCCTCGGCGACGGAGGCGACTGCGGTCACTTCGAAGCCGCGGGTTTCGAGCGCACGCGCCAACCGCGTGCGAAACGCGGCGTCGTCATCAAGAACGAGGAGAGTTTTTTCGCCTTCGAGGGGCGCTTCGGTGGTCATCAGCCTAACGAGCTCCAGATGCTCTCTATCTAG
>JBEBHI010000017.1:0-31241 GCA_040080935.1 Terricaulis sp. | reverse complement strand
TTCTCGTAGTCGTATCGCTTCTAAGCTCGCTCGCGCTTATTCTTAAGCTCGGAGCGGCGTTGTTGAATGTGACCTGACGAACCAAATCAGGACCGCAGACACCGACCCCGCTCCGAAAGGCAGCGGGGTTTTTTGTTGTCTGCGGTCCGCCAACACGGACCGATATGAACGAAGACCCGCCCTCGTCCCCGCCATCCAGGCTTCGCAGCGCCGCCGTCACGCGTGGCGCCAACCGCGCTGCTGCGCGGTCCTATCTGCGCGCCGCCGGTCTGGATGATCAGGATTTTGAGCGCCCGCTGATCGCGGTCGTGAACACGTGGTCGTCGGTCACGCCTTGCAACATGCATCTCGGCGGCCTCGCCGAACACGTACGCCGCGGCGTCCGCGAGGCCGGCGGCGTGCCGATCGATTTCAACACCATTATGGTCACCGACGGCATTTCGATGGGCACGCCGGGCATGAAAGCCTCGCTGATTTCCCGCGAAACCATTGCTGATTCCATCGAATTGGCGGTGCAAGGCCACCAACTCGACGGCGTCATCTGCATCGTCGGTTGTGACAAAACTATTCCCGCCGCCGCCATGGCGCTGGCGCGCATGGATTTGCCCGGCTGCGTCCTCTACGGCGGCACCATCATGCCAGGCCGCGTCGGCGGCAAAGACATCTCCATCCAAGAGGTGTTCGAAGCGATCGGCGCGCATGGCGCCGGAGCGCTGGATGACGCGGGCTTGCGCCAAGTCGAGAGCGCCGCCTGCCCTGGCGCCGGCGCGTGCGGCGGCCAGTTCACAGCCAACACCATGGCCATGGCGCTGACCGCCATGGGCCTTTCACCCGCCGGCGCCAACGATGTCCCTGCGGTGCACGGAGATAAACCCGCTGAAGCTGAACGCTGCGGCCGCGTCGCCGTCGAACTCACGCAACGCGGCTTCAACGCACGCCGCTTCATCACCGCTGACTCTCTCCGCAACGCAGCGGTCGCTGTCTCCGCCAGCGGCGGCTCAACCAACGCTGTGCTGCACCTGGTGGCGATCGCCGCCGAAGCTGGAATCGATTTCGGCGTCGAAGACTGCAACGCCGCCTGCGAAGCAGCGCCTGTTATCTGCGACCTGAAGCCTGGCGGACAGTTCCTCGCGCACCACCTCTTCCAAGCCGGCGGCACGCGCTTGGTCCTGCAGCGCCTGATGCAAGCCGATAAAATTGTCGACACGCCAACTGTCTCGGGGCGTTCACTGTTCACTGAAGCGCGCGAAGCCGCCGAAACCGCAAATCAAAAGGTGATCCGCGATTTCGCCGCGCCCGTGATGCCGCGCGGATCATACGCCGTGATCTACGGCAACATCGCGCCCGATGGCGCGGTGATCAAACTCGTCGGCCACGACACCGCCCGCTTCGAGGGCCCCGCCCGCGTCTTCGATAGCGAGGAAGCTTCGTTCGAGGCGGTGCAACAGGGCGCAATCACTGAAGGCGACGTCATCGTCATTCGCTACGAAGGCCCGCGCGGCGGCCCCGGCATGCGCGAAATGTTGCAAGTCACCGCCGCCCTGAAAGGCCGCGGCGTCCAGAACGTTGCACTGATCACCGACGGCCGCTTCTCCGGCGCCTCCTACGGTTTCGTCGCTGGTCACGTTTCACCCGAAGCAGCAGTAGGCGGCCCGATCGCTTTGCTGCGCGACGGCGACGTCATCGCCATCGACGTTGCCGCGCGCCGCATCGAGACCCGCGCCGATCTCTCAACGCGCACAGCCAACCCACCGCGACGCGAGGCGCCCACCGGCGTGTTCGCGAAATACGCGGCGCTGGTTTCTTCTGCGTCGCAAGGCGCGGTCACCATTCCTAATCCACCGCCGGCGCAGCGCCGGCCTGAACACGAGGCCTCGTGATGAAAGTCTATGGCGAAGATGATGTGAGCGCGGCCGCGCTGGAAGACCGGCGCATTGCCGTGCTCGGCTACGGCAG
Source organism: Terricaulis sp. (assembly GCA_040080935.1). Taxonomy (GTDB): domain Bacteria; phylum Pseudomonadota; class Alphaproteobacteria; order Caulobacterales; family Aquidulcibacteraceae; genus Vitreimonas. Next base: position 29,285 of record JBEBHI010000017.1, on the reverse strand, counting down.
CCAAGGGCGCGCACACGCGCAAAATCTGCGCGACAGCGGCTACGATGTCGTCGCTGGCGTCCGCAAAGGCGGTAAAGGCTGGACCAACGCCCGCGCCGACAAGATCGAAACCGCAGAGCCTGCGGAAGCAGTCGATGGCGCGGACCTCATCGCCTTCCTCACGCCTGACATGGCGCAAGAAGCAATCTGGAACGAGGTGATCGCGCCGCATGCGAAGAAAGGCTCAACCCTCCTCTTCGCGCACGGCTTCTCCATCCACTATGGCCGCGTGAAGCCTCGCGCCGATATGGACGTGGTGTTGGTGGCTCCGAAGGGCCCAGGCGATCTTGTCCGCCGCGAATTCATTCGCGGCCGCGGCGTGCCGGCGCTCTTCGCCGTGCATCAAGATGCAACCGAAACCGCACGCAATCGCGCCATGGCCTACGCCAAGGGCATCGGCGGCGCCGCCGGCGGCTTGATCGAGACCACGTTCGCAGAAGAAACCGAGACCGATCTCTTCGGCGAACAAGCCGTGCTCTGCGGTGGCGCGAAAGAGCTGGTGATGGCCGGCTATCAGACTTTGGTGGACGCGGGCTATCAGCCTGAGGTCGCCTACTTCGAATGCATGCATGAGCTGAAGCTGATCGTGGATCTCTTCTACGAAGGCGGCATCTCCAAGATGCACGATTTCATCTCAGAGACGGCGAAGTACGGCGCCGTTGCCTCCGGTCCGCGCATCATCACCGAAGAAACGCGCGGCCGCATGCGCGAGGTGCTGAAAGACATCCAATCCGGCAACTTCGCCCGCGATTGGATCCTCGAAAACCAGGCCGGCAAACCGCGTTACACCGCCATGCTCAACGCTGACCGCAATCATCCGATCGAGAAGACCGGCGCCGAGCTGCGTTCGCGCATGGCTTGGCTGAAGCAACCGACGAACGCCTGAGCCAATGACCAGCGCCGCCTCCACCCTGCCGAAGCAAGATACAACGCCCGCGACCGTGACCGGCGCCCGACTCGTCGTCGAAGCGCTTGAGCGGCAAGGCGTTGAGCTTGTCTTCGGCTATCCGGGCGGCGCAATCATGCCGGTGTACGACGCGCTCACGTCCGCGCGTTTCAAGCACATCCTGGTGCGCCACGAGCAAGGCGCGGCGTTCGCCGCCGACGCCTATGCACGCGTCACCGGCAAAGCTGGCGTGTGCTTGGCGACATCCGGTCCGGGCGCAACGAACCTCGTCACCGGCATCGCCAACGCGATGATGGATTCAGTCCCGCTCGTCGCCATCACCGGCAATGTCGCTTCGCCTTTGATGGGCACTGACGCGTTCCAGGAAATCGACATCCTCGGCGTCACGCTGCCGATCGTGAAGCATTCCTGGATCGTGCGCGACGCCGCCGACATCCCTGCTGTTTTCGCCGAAGCGTTCCACGTTGCGCAATCGGGCCGCCCTGGCCCGGTGCTCATCGATCTGCCGAAAGACGTTCAGGTCGCCGCCGTTGCTGCGTCCGGCCCACCGCCAACCCCCAAGGAGCCGGCGCAGCGTCTGGATCCGGCGCAACTGCGCCGCGCTGAATCCGCCATCAGCGCGGCGCAACGTCCGTTGCTTTATATCGGCGGTGGCGTCCGCATCGCCAACGCAACCCAAGACGTGCGCGCGTTCGCTCGCGCCACCGGCATCCCCGCCGTTTGCACGCTGCAAGGCTTGGGCGTCCTGCCGCCCGAATGGCCCGCCAATCTCGGCATGATCGGCATGCACGGCCTGCGCGCCGCGAACGAAGCCGTGCAGCAAACCGATTTGCTGATCGTGCTCGGCGCCCGCTTCGACGATCGCGCCACCGGTCAGCTGGCAAAGTTTGCCCCGCACGCGCGCGTCGTACACATCGACATCGACGCCGCGGAGATCAGCAAACTCCGGGATGCACAAATCGCCATCACCAGCGACCTGCGCTCTGCTTTGCGTACGCTGAGCCCGCGTCCACCGAAGATCGAAGCGTGGCGTGAGCAATGCATCCATGCCGCTGCCGAGCACGCCTTCCGCTATGACGCGCCCGGCGAAGACATCTACGCGCCCGCCCTTTTGAAAGAACTTTCAGAGCGCGCCGGCGAATCTTTCATCGCCGCCTGCGACGTCGGCCAGCACCAAATGTGGGTCGCGCAGCACTGCAGCTTCAGCTCCCCGCACGCGCATCTCACCTCCGGCGGTCTCGGCGCCATGGGGTACGGCCTGCCTGCGGGCATCGGCGCCAAGCTCGCGCGTCCCGATGCGGACGTTGTCGTCGTCAGCGGCGACGGCTCGTTCTTCATGAATATCCAAGAGCTGGCGACGCTGAAGCGCTACGATATTCCGCTGAAAATCTTGCTGCTCGACAATTCGTCGCTCGGCCTGGTGCGCCAGTGGCAAGAGCTATTCTTCGACCAGAACTACAGCGAGATCGATCTCTCCGATAACCCGGACTTCGTCGTCGTTGCGCGCGCGTTCGGCATCGACGCATTCCGAATTAGCAAGCGCGAGGATGTGAGCGCCGGCATCGAGCGTTTGCTCGCTGCGACCGGCCCTTGCCTCGCGCATGTCGTGATCGATCCACGCAGCAATGTGTGGCCCCTCGTGCCGCCCGGCAAAAGCAATTCAGACATGATGCATGGAGAACCATGATGACGAGCCAAATCCTCATTCAACTCGACCACGCCGAAGGCTCGCTCCAGCGTCTCATTGGCCTCATCGAACGCCGCGGCTTCCACATCGATCAGCTCGCGGTCTCTGACGCAGGTGCGCATCGTGAAGTGCGCGTGGCTGTGCGCGGCCGCGATGATGGTCGCTGCACTGAAGTGCTGGGCCGTCAAATCGACCGCATGATCGGCGCGCGCCGCTTGGCGCCTGCCTCCTCACCACACGTAGAGGAGGCCGTACCATGCCCGGCGTAGAAACAGCTAAGCGCGATCCCAATCGCGTCATCGTCTTCGACACAACCTTGCGCGATGGCGAACAAGCGCCCGGCTTCTCGATGGGCGTGGCGCAAAAATTGGAAATGGCGCACGCGCTCGCCGCGCTTGGCGTCGATGTCATCGAAGCGGGCTTTGCCGCCGCATCTCCCGGCGATGAAGAGGCCGTGCGCGTCGTCTCAGGCGAAGTTGAGGGCCCGATCTTCTGCTCGCTGTCACGCGCCACCGAGGCCGACATCATGGCCGCGCATCGTGCGCTCAGCCACAACCGCCGCCGGCGTCTGCACATCTTCCTCGGCACCAGCCCGATCCATCGCCAAGCCAAATTCAACATGACCGCCGATGAAGTTCTGGCCCAAGCCGTCGCTTCGGTTCAGTTCGCCCGCACTCTGTTTGACGACGTCGAATTCTCTGCCGAGGATGCGATCCGCACCGAACCGGAGTTTCTGGGTGACGTGCTCGAAGCTGTCGCTGCTGCCGGCGCCCAAACGTTGAACGTGCCGGACACGGTGGGATACTCAACGCCTGCAGAGATCCACGATCTGTTCAGCTATCTGAACCGCCGAGTGATCCAAAAGCACCCGCACACGATCCTCTCCGCCCACTGCCACGACGATCTCGGCATGGCCGTCGCCAACACACTGTCTGCGGTGAAGGCAGGCGCGCGGCAAGTGGAGGTCGCCGTAAACGGCATCGGCGAACGCGCCGGCAACTGCGCGCTCGAAGAGGTTGTCATGGCGCTGCGCACACGCGCCGACCAGTTTGGCCTCACCACCGGCGTGGACACCACCAAGCTCGTCGGCGTCAGCCGCCTGCTCAGCAAAATCACCGAAACGCCGGTGCCACGCAACAAAGCCATCGTCGGCATCAATGCCTTCGCGCACGAGGCCGGCATCCACCAGCATGGCGTTCTGGCGGACGCACGCACCTACGAAATCATGCTGCCGCAAGACGTGGGCTTCGATGGCACCAGCTTCGTGCTCGGCAAGCACTCCGGACGCCACGCCGTCTCCAAGCGCGCATCGGTGCTCGGCCATGACCTCACCGGCAACCTGCTGAGCGCCGTCTTCGCCGATTTCAAACGCCGCGCCGACGAGATTGGCGAGATCGATGACATCGAGTTGCTCGCCATCATCCGTTCAGCGTCGAGCGATCACACCGAGCACCGAGGCGCCCATGCCACCGCATGACGCCCCACGCACCTTGTTCGACAAAGTCTGGGACGCCCACATGGTCGTCGCAGAAACGGCAGACGCGCCCGGCGTGCTCTACGTCGATCTCCATCTCGTGCACGAAGTCACGAGCCCGCAGGCGTTCACCGAGATCGAGGCACGCGGCCTGAAAGTCCGCCGACCAGATCGAACCTTCGCCACACTCGATCACTCGACACCAACCGACAGCGAACGTTCCTACGTCACTGCCGAAGCGAAAGCCCAGGTCTCGACGTTGGAACGCAATTGCGCCCACCACGGCATCACGCTCGCCGGCTGGGACAGCGGCGACCGTGGCGTCGTGCACGTCATGGCGCCGGAGCTTGGCCTCACACAGCCAGGCATGGTCGTCGTCTGCGGCGATAGCCACACCGCCACGCACGGCGCCTTCGGTGCGCTCGCCTTCGGCATCGGCACATCCGAAGTCGGTCATGTCCTCGCGACGCAATGCCTGCTCCAACGCAAACCAAAGCGCATGCGCGTGACCGTAGATGGCAGCCTGCAACATGGCGTGTCCGCTAAAGACCTGACGCTCGCCGTCATCGCCGCGATCGGCTTCGGCGGCGGTTCAGGCTACGTCGTCGAATACGCGGGCGAAGCCATTCGCGCGCTCGACATGGAAGGGCGCATGACCCTCTGCAACATGTCGATCGAAGCCGGCGCTCGCGCCGGCATGGTGGCGCCGGATGAGAAGACAATCGCCTATCTCCGCGGTCGCCGTCACGTGCCGCAGAATGCCGCCTTCGATCGCGCGACCGAACGTTGGCTTTCTTTCAGCACCGACGATGGCGCGAGCTTCGACAAAGACCTGCGCCTCGACGCCAAGGCCATCACGCCGATGGCGACGTTCGGCACGACGCCAGACGCCGCCATCGCCATCGGTGCCAACGCGCCAACACCGCGCAGCGACTCCGAACGCAAAGCGCTCGCCTACATGCACTTTGCCGCCAACGAACCGACGACGCACGAGCCCGTTCACGTCGTCTTCGTCGGCTCATGCACCAACGGCCGCCTCTCCGACCTTCGCGCCGCCGCCGACGTGCTGCGCGGCCGCAAAGTCGCCGACACCGTGCGCATGCTCGTGGTCCCCGGCTCCGAAGCCGTGAAGCGCGACGCTGAAGCAGAAGGCTTGCACCGCATTTTCGAAGCCGCCGGCGCCGAATGGCGACAACCAGGCTGCTCCATGTGCATCGCGATGAATGGCGACGTCGTGCCACCAGGAAAACTCGCTGTCTCGACTTCGAACCGCAATTTCGAAGGCCGCCAAGGCAAAGGCGCACGCACGATCCTCGCCAGCCCCGCCACCGCCGCCGCGAGCGCCATCACCGGCGTGCTCACCGATCCGCGCGTGTTCACGAGGGAGCTGGAAGATGCCTGAACGCTTCACCCAACTCACCTCGCGTACCTTCGTGTTGCCGCAAGAGAGCATCGACACGGATCAAATCATCCCGGCGCGCTTTCTCACCACCACGACGCGCGAAGGCCTCGGCGCGAAAGCATTCTACGATTGGCGTTACGACGCCTCGGGCGCGCCCATCGCCGATCAACCGCTCAACACGCTTGACACGACAGAGCACCGCATCCTCGTCGCGGGCGATAATTTCGCCTGCGGTTCATCGCGCGAGCACGCGCCCTGGGCGTTGTTCGACTATGGCGTGCGCGCTGTGATCTCGACGTCCATTGCTGACATCTTCAGTTCCAACGCCTTGAAGAACGGCGTGCTGCCGATCGTCGTCGATCCGGAAACGCACGAGCGCTTGCTCGCCGATCCAGGCGGCCGCGTCGGCATCGATCTGGAACGCCAAGAACTAACCATCGGCAACGCACCGCCGATTTCCTTCGCCGTCGAACCATTCGCGCGCCGCTGCCTCATCGAAGGCGTCGATCCGCTCGGCTGGCTCACCGACCGCCTACCGCAAATTGAAGCCTTCGAACGGGGACACACGACATGAAGACCTACAAAATCGTACTGCTGCCGGGAGACGGCGTAGGTCCGGAGGTTACTGCCGTCGCGCGCGATGTGCTCGCGACCGTGGGCGAAGTACACGGCCGCAATTTCGAGTTCGACATTCAAGCGATCGGCGGCGCCGCAATCGACTCCGCCGGCGATCCACTGCCGCAGAAAACGCTCGCCGCCTGTCGCACTTCCGACGCTGTCTTCCTCGGCGCCGTCGGCGGACCGAAATGGGATGGCGGTACAAAACGTCCAGAGCAAGGTTTGCTGGGTCTTCGCAAGGAACTCGGCCTCTTCGCCAACATTCGCCCGGTCCGTATTTATCCCGACTTGATCAATCGTTCGCCGCTGAAGCGCGAATTCATCGAAGGCGTCGACTTTGTCGTCTTTCGCGAACTCACGGGCGGCCTCTATTTCGGCGAGCGCACGCGCAGCGAAGGCTATGCGAGCGATCAATGCGTCTACACCTCCGGTGAAATCGAGCGCATCGCCCGCGCCGCGTTCGGCGCGGCCCGCGCGCGCCGTGGCAAGCTCACGTCAGTAGATAAAGCCAACGTGCTCGAAACAAGCCGCCTCTGGCGCGAAGTCGTCACGCGCGTGGCGGCCGATTTCCCGACCGTGCAACTCGAACACCAGCTCGTCGATTCCATGGCGATGCAACTCATCCGTCAGCCGGCCGCATACGACGTCATTCTCACCGAAAACATGTTCGGCGACATTCTTTCCGACGAAGCGTCCGTGCTCGGCGGCTCAATCGGTCTCGCGCCTTCCGCCTCTCTCGGTGCAGGCGGTCCAGGTCTGTTCGAACCGGTTCACGGCTCGGCGCCGGACATCGCCGGCAAAGACGCCTGCAACCCGGTCGGCGCCGTGCTCTCCGCCGCGCTTCTCCTGCGCTACGGCCTGCGTCTGCACGACGAAGCCGACGCGCTCGAATCTGCCGTCGAACGCGCCATCAAGCATGGCGCCCGCACCAAGGATCTCGGCGGTTTTCACACCTGCAGCACCATGGGCGCTGCCATCATCGACGAATTGCAGGACCTCTCCGCGCCACGCGCCTGCAACGTTCAAATGCACTGGGGCTAGACATGATACCGTTCGACGATCGCGATGGCTGGATATGGCTTGACGGCGCATTCGTGCCGTGGCGCGAAGCGCGCCTCCATGTCTGTTCCCACGCCATGCACTACGGCTCCGGCGTGTTCGAAGGCGAACGCATGTATAGCGGCCGCATCTTCGAGCTCGGCGCACATACAAGCCGGCTGTTCAAATCCGCCGAGACACTTGATTTCGAGATTCCGTTCACCGAGGCCGAGATCAACGCAGCGTCGGCTGAAGCCTGCGCCCGCAATGGCCTCGAGGATTGCTACGTGCGCCCGATCGCCTGGCGGGGCGCTGAGCAGCTGAGCGTCTCAGCACTTCAAACGCGCACTCACGTCGCCATCGCCGTGTGGGATTGGCCAAAATACTTCGACGCCGCCAAACTCCGTCGCGGCATCCGCCTCACCTGGGCCAAGTATCGCCGCCCGCCGGCCGATGCAGCGCCGACGTCCGCGAAGGCCTCCGGTCTCTACATGATCTGTACGATCTCGAAGAACGCAGCTGAGCGCGCTGGCTACGATGACGCGCTGATGCTCGATTCTTCCGGCAACGTCGCGGAAACGACCGGCGCGAACATCTTCTTTGTGCGCGATGGCGTGATCTACACGCCAACACCGGATTGTTTTCTCGACGGCATCACGCGCCGCACCGTCATCGGCCTCGCGCAAGGCAAAGGTCTCATGGTGATTGAAACGCACATCCGGCCGGAAGATCTCGCGACCTTCTCCGAGTGCTTCGTAACCGGCACCGCCGCCGAGGTTACACCCGTCGCCGAGATCGGCGCACATACGTTCAAGCCGGGCGCAATCACGTTCGATCTTATGGAAGCGTATGCGCGACGCGTGACCAAGCCGCCAGCGGCGTCTCAATCGGCTACGAAGAGCGCCGTGCAAGATGCGGTCGTCGCCTAGCCGGCTAGGAGCGGACAATCTCTGCGAGAGCGCGTTCAAGCGCTTCCATCTGACGATCATCGCCGATGGTCACGCGCACAGCCTCTGGCATGCCGTAGTTTGCGAGCGCGCGGATAAGAATGCCGCGTGCCGCGAGCTCATGCTCAAGCCTCTGCGCGCTTTCAGCATTCGACGCGAGCGCCGTGACGAAATTGGTCGCTGATGGCAGCGTCATCAGCCCCGCTCCCCTGAGCGCACGCTCAAGCCGCCCGCGACCTTCGCGCACTAGTGCCAGTGATCGTTCAACAAAGTCCTCATCCTTGAGCGCTGCGACCGCCGCGGCTTGACCGCCGGTCGACGTATTGAACGGCAATCGAATGCGATTGAGCACATCAATGATCGGCGCCGCCGCATATCCCCAGCCCACACGCAACGCCGCCAAACCGTGCAATTTCGAAAACGTTCGCGTTAGCACCACGTTGCTCGCCGTACGCGCAAGCCGCAGGCCGTCCTCATAACCAGAATCGCCCTCCGAAAATTCCGCATAGGCGGCATCCAGCACCAGCACGACGCTCTGCGGCAATGCGCGATGCAAACGCTCAATGTGTGCGAACGGAATAACCGTCCCGGTCGGATTGGCCGGGTTGGCGACGAAGGCGACGCGCGTCGTCTCGTCCACGCTTGCCAACAGCGCATCGACATCGACGTGATAGCCCCGCTCAGGCGCGGATATCACGCGAGCGCCCGTCGCCTTTGCCGCAATGGCCCACGCCGCAAACGCAAACTGCGGCTGCACCATCGTATCGGCCGGCGAAAGGTAAGCCTGGCAGATCAGCGAGAACACTTCGTCCGAACCAGCACCGAGTACGATGCGCGCAGGATCGAGATCGTGCTTCCGCGCGATCGCCTCGCGCAACGCCGCCCCCTTCGGGTCGGGATAAAGATGCAGATCGTTCGCCGCCGCCAGATAGGCCGCACGCGCGCCGGCGCTACATCCAAGCGCGTTTTCGTTGGCGGAAAGTTTGATCGGCGCGTCGAAACCGGCGGCCTTGGCCTTTCCGGCCTGATACGGCTTGATCTCAAGGATCGTCGATTTGGGGGATGGACCGCTCATCGCGCAGCGTCCGCACGCTTCGCGAGCACCGCGAACACATCACCGTACGACCGCTCACGCGCGTGCAAGAGCACCGCAAGGTGATAGAGCAAGTCGGCCGCCTCGTCGCAAAGCTCCTCTTCCGAGCCCGCGGCGCCAGCAAGCGCACACTCAACGCCTTCCTCACCAACCTTTTGCGCGATGCGCTTAACGCCGCTCGCCACCAAGCGCGCCGTATAGCTCTCAGCGCCACCAGCTTCTGAGCGCGCCCGAATCGTCCGTTCCAGCTTCGCCAGCGCGCCAACCTCGCCGCCATCGCCGAAACAGCTTTCTGTCCCGTTGTGGCAAGCTGGGCCAGCAGCATCGACGCTGATCAGCAACGTATCGCGGTCGCAATCAGCGCTCACATCACGCACGCGCATCCGATTGCCCGATGTCTCGCCCTTGCGCCAACGTCCGCCGCGCGAGCGCGAAAAGAACGTCGCCTCGCCGCTCTCGATCGTCTCCGACAACGCCGCGCGATCCATGTAGCCCAACATCAACACGCGCTGCGTATGTGCGTCTTGGACAATGGCCGGAACCAATCCGCCGGACTTCTCAAAGTCGATCGTCTCCACGTCGTCCAATGTCATCGCCGCACCTCGAACCCAGCCTCAGCGACCGCGGCCTTGACGTCGCCGATGTTCACGCGGCGAAAATGAAAGATGCTCGCCGCCAACGCCCCCGAAACATCGGCGCCCGCGAACACCTCTGAAAAGTGCCGCGCCGCGCCGGCGCCGCCGGACGCCACAAGCGGAATGCTCAGCAGCTTTCGCGCCGTCGCGAGTTGCTCGACATCGTAGCCATCGCGCGTGCCATCGCGATCCATGCAATTCAGCACAATCTCGCCGGCGCCGCGTTGCTGAGCTTCGGCGATCCAATCCAACGTCCGGCGCGGCGTTTGCCTGATCGTGGCCTCATCACCGGTGTATTGATACGTGCGCCACTCGCCATCGACAGCACGGCTATCGACTCCGACGACCACGCATTGCGAGCCCGCCACGTCGGCGAACTCATCGATAAAATCGGGCCGCTCCAGCGCCGGCGAATTGATCGACACTTTGTCGGCCCCGTGCTCAAGGCAAGCGACCGCCTGCTCGATCGTCCGGATCCCGCCCGCAACGCAAAGCGGCACATCCAACGCACGCGCCAAGCGCGCCAGCCAATCGTAGTCGATCGTGCGTTGCTGCGCTGACGCGGCGATGTCGTAGATGACTATCTCGTCCGCGCCCTCATCACGATAGCGCAGCGCAAGATCGAGCGGGTCGCCGGCATCGACGTGACCTTCGAACTTGACGCCCTTCACAACGCGGCCGTCCTTCACATCGAGGCACGCGATGATGCGCCTAGAGGGCAAAGGCCGCCTCCAGCGCCACGCGGTTTTCATAAAGCGCACGTCCAACCACAGCCGCCGCGGCGCCCGTTTCACGCAGCGCACGCAAGTCCTCGATTGACGACACGCCGCCCGACGCCTGCACTTCAAGATCCGGACGCGCCGCCGCAAGCGATCGCATCAGCGCAACATTTGGCCCAGTCAGCACGCCGTCGCGCGAAACATCGGTGACCAGAACATGCTTCAGAGATCCCGGCGGAAAGTCCGCGAGCGCCGCCGTGAGATCCTTGCCGCTGCCCGCCGTCCAGCCTCTCACTACGACCTCGAACTTGTCGTCCACTGGCCGCACATCGAGCGCACAACACAAGCGCTCCACACCAAACGACGCCGTCCATTCCCGCACTTCCTGCGGCCGCTGCGCCGCCACCGAACCAATCACAACGCGGCTAACACCAGCGTCAAACAGCGCCTGCACATGCGCGAACTGACGTACACCACCGCCGAACTGAATCTTCGCCGCCGAGCATTGCGTGAGCTGACGCAGCAAATTGTGCTGCATTGGCCGCCCCTCACGCGCGCCGTCGAGATCCACAACGTGGATCCATTGCGCGCCCTGAGCCGCGAACGCCGCGCATTGCTGCAGAGGGTCGCCGTATGTCGTGACATCGTCGAATTTGCCAAGCGCCAGGCGAACGCATTTGCCTCCGAGGATATCGATGGCGGGAAGGATCAGCACGGCAGGGCCACGAAATTTTGCAGGATCCGCGCGCCCACAGCGCCCGAACGCTCGGGGTGAAACTGGCACCCAAACACATTTCCTCGCGCAACCATTGCCGGAAACGCCGCGCCATACTCCGCGGTCGCTATCGTCGCTTCACCTTCGGGACAAACGTATGAATGCACAAAGTATGTGTAGTCTTCAGCGCGGATTCCCTCGGACAACGGATTGTCCTGCGTCGGTCGCAGCTTACTCCAGCCCATGTGCGGTGTTGGCGCCTGCGCCGAATTCGGTAACCGCTTCACGCGACCCGGGATCAAACCCAGCCCCTCCGCGTCGCCTTCCTCGCTCGACCCGAACAACAATTGCTGACCCAAGCAAATCCCAAGCAGCGGCCGCGCAAATGAGCACAACACCTCTCCGAGCCCCTTCGCGCGGAGCAAGCGCAGCGCGTGCCCCGCTGCGCCAACGCCCGGCAAAATCACGCGCTCGGCTTCAGCAATCCGCGCGACATCATCAGTCAACACAGCGCCAACGCCAAGCCGTTCCAGCGCGAACATCACCGAAGCCGTATTGCCGACACCGAGCTTGACCACAACGACGCTCATGCGATCACGCCCTTGGTCGACGGCATATCCTGGCTCTCAATCGCAATCGCCTGGCGCAGCGCGCGGCCAAACGCCTTGTAGCAAGCCTCCGTCTTGTGGTGATCGTTGTCGCCCGTAACCGACACATGGATCGCCGCGCCCATGCTCTGCGCCAGTGAGCGAAACACGTGCTCGGTCATCTCCGTTGGATAGTCACCCAGATGCGCCTGCGCGAACGCGCCTTCGAACACAACGTAAGGACGCCCGCCAAGATCGAGCGACACCTTCGCCTCGGCCTCATCCATCGGCAGCACGAACCCATAGCGCGCAATACCGCGACGCTCGCCGAGCGCCTGCTTCAGCGCCTGCCCCAATGTCAGCGCGCAATCTTCAATCGTGTGGTGCGCGTCAATCTCAAGATCACCTTTGCACGAGAGCGAGAGCGCCACACCGCCATGCTGCGCCACTTGCTCAAGCATGTGATCGTAGAACCCAACGCCGGTCTTGACCGATGGCGGCGCACGGCGATCCAAGTCGACGGCGACCGACACCTGCGTCTCACGCGTTTCGCGAACGACTTCAGCGCGACGGCGACGAATGACAGGTTCGGCCACCCTCTGCGAAGGCGCGCCGACGCGAATCTCCGCCGCGCGCGCATGCGCCTCCAAGCCCTCGAGGCGCGCGAGCGCAGCCGCATGCGGCGCGATCTTGCGCGCGCCCTCCGCGTCGATCTCCTGGATCGTGAAGCTCTTCATGAACGACGCAGTCGTTACGCCGCTCCAGCTCCGCGCGGCGCCATCGGTCGGCAGCACGTGGCTAGGTCCGGCGATATAGTCGCCATAACTCTCGGCGCCGTAGCGTCCCAAAAACACCGCACCGGCGTTGCGAACACGTGCGAGGGCTTTGTCTGACTCCTCCACAACCAACGACAAGTGCTCCGGCGCGTAGGCGTTTGCGACATCTACAGCCTCCGCAACGTCGCGCACCTTGATGAAGCGCGCCTGCTCAAGCGAGGTGCGCGCAATCGCTCGCCGCGGCAGCGTCTCAAGCTGGCGCTCAACCTCTTGCTCGACTTCATCCAGTAACTCGGCGGAAGGCGAAATAAACACCACCTGCGCATCCGCATCGTGCTCAGCCTGACTAAGCAAATCAGCCGCGACAAACGCAGCGCTCGCGCTTGCGTCCGCGACAACGGCCAACTCGCTCGGACCCGCCGGCAAATCGACCGCGGGACCGCCGGGCAAAGCCGCAGCAAAGCGCTTCGCCTCAGTGACGTACGCATTGCCCGGACCGAAAATCTTGTCCGCCTTCGGTACGCCTGCGCCGAACGTCAGCGCCGCGATCGCCTGCGCGCCGCCGACCTGCCAAATCGCCTCAACACCACACGCTGCTGCGGCGGCGATAATCGAGGGATGTGTTTCACCGGATTTGGTCGGCGGACTCACCAACACACGATTGGGTACGCTAGCGACGCCAGCGGGCACGGCCAGCATAATCAGCGTCGACACCAGCGGCGCGGAGCCCGCCGGGATATAGAGGCCGCACGTCTCGATCGGCCGCCAAACCTGCCTGCACAGCACGCCCGGTGCTGTCTCGACCGCACGCATCTGCGGCGCCGTCGCTTCGTGATAAAAACATACATTGTCGATCGCCGCATCGATCGCGCTTATCTCCACTGGCGAAAGCGTCGCGCGGGCCGCGCTCACGACTGTGTCTGTGAGCTCCAGTCGTTGAACGGGACGACCGTCGAGCTTTTCCGCCCAACGCTCCACTGCGCTTGCGCCTTCGCGCTCCACGTCTTCAAAAATCTCGCGCACCACATCCAGCACGCGTGCGTCGCGCCGCGGCTCAGGCCGCGCCAGAGCCTGTCTCTGTTCAACATCGGAAAGCGCGTCCCAGCGCAGACGTTTCATCTGCGCCTCACATCATCTTCTCAATTGGCAGCACCAGGATCGCCGAGGCGCCGGCAGCGCGCAGCTCTTCCAACGTCTCCCAGAACACAGATTCCTGACACACCGCGTGCACAGCGACCGCATCGTCATTGCCCGCAAGCGGCGTCACTGTCGGCGCGCCCGCGCCTGGCAGAATGCGTGAAATCTCCGATAGCGACGCCTTCGGTGCGTTCATCATCACATACTTCGCGCCCTGGCTGGCGGTGACGCCGCGAAATCGCTGCACGATGCTCTCCGCAACGTGCGCGAGTTCTGGATCTGCGTTCCTCGCTCCGCGGATCAGCACCGCTTCGCTCCGCATCACCGTATCGACAGCAACGAGGCCATTCGCCTCCAACGTCGCACCCGTCGAAACCAGATCGCAAATCGCCTGCGCGAGTTTCAGGCGCGGCGCGACTTCCACCGCGCCGCGCATCGAGACAATCTCCGCCTCGACGCCCGCGCGCTCCAAGAAGCGCGATAGCGTGCGCGGATACGTCGTTGCGATCCGCGAACCATGTAGCGAGCCCGCGCCGGTATACGCGTGCCCCGCCGGCACCGCGATCCTCATGTCGCAACGCCCGAACCCGAGCGGCATCACTTCGGTCAGCGCGCCTACGCCGCGCTCTTCCAACACGTTGCGGCCAACGATGCCAAAATCCGCGACGCCATCTTCAACGAAGGTCGGAATGTCGTCGTCGCGTACGCACAATAAATCGATCGGCGCATTCTCGACGCGATAGAGCAAATCATTGGCGCCGCGCATCACGCGAAAGCCGGCGGATTCCACAAGCTCCAGACTCTTCGTCCCGAGCCTGCCGCCTCTCTGCACCGCGATACGAAGCCGCCCGCTCATGTGCGTGCACCTTCGAGCCGATCGAGCACGCGCCGATATCCTTTGAACGGCATCTCCCGCAAAAACCGCGCGACGCGCACCACAGTCGCTGTGCTCGACGGCGCCTCCTCGGCAATCTCGCGATAGGAAAGCTCACCCGCATCCAGAAGCTGCGCGACCGCCCAACGCTCGGACAACGCCCGCAACTCGTTCGGCGTTAGCAGATCCGCCAGGAACGCCTCAGCCGTCTTGCGCCCGTCCAGAGCCAGCAGCGCATCGATAAGGTCGTGTTTTGCCATCGTGATAGCGTTTTAGCACGTTAAAACACTTACGCAAGCAACACAATTGCCGCAGAGCATCGGCCGTCGGGCCCCGCTCGCGGCCCAAACATCTGAAAATGTTAATTAAAATTTGGAGCGGGCGATGCGATGTCGCCGCGAGTTTTTCACTGTGCAAAATTGCGAGCAAAGCCAATCACTTATTGGCACTGCGGTCAAATCCACTCGCCGGACACTCGGGGCAAAACTTCGGGATTCCCGGGGCGCCGATCACGCGGCGTCCAGTATGTCCCTTAGCTCCGCCTTGATCTCTTGAGCCGTCGGCCCCTTCCACGTGCGGGCCGCGTCCAAAAATTTCGCAACGATCTCGACGGCTGAGTCCAGCATGTAACTGTCGTGAATGCTGTCCAGCGACTCCATCGCGACCAGAAAAGGTTCGGCGCTGCCGCTGACGTTGGTCCAGTCGTCCCGAATGTCAGCGGCGATTAGTTGGATTGACCTACTCATGAGCGCAGCTGCGCGCGGGCGCGCGCCATTGCGGCATAGAGCCGATCAATTCGGTCTTCGATACGCTCCTCACGTTCGGCGCGCTCTCGTGCTCGTTCTGCCAGCCGCTCACGCAAGCGCTTTGAGAGCTTCAGCGTCCTGGGTGCTTGAGCCAGCGCAGAACCCGCCACCGATCGCGATGCGGCGTCTTGGCGGGCATCACGTAGGAGTCGGGAAGAAATGCGAAGGACGCGTCGACTGGTAACCGCCATGGAAATCTCCGTTGACGATAGGTTGCCGAAACAGCGTGAATGAGCGGTAAAGCGTGCGTGGCGTTTGTAAGGCCGCGCACAAACCCCCTGCCCCAAAATTCTCTGCGATGCTCAGGCCAGTACTGAGGCGCAAGCTTCGTTCCGCCGGGTCCGCTGCCCTGCGCGTGCGGTAGCTTTGACCGAGATGCGGATGCAGACGATGACGATTTTGGAATTGTTAACCATTGCGGCGATCCCGGCGGGCCTCTTGGGATTTCTCGGAAGCTTGCGCGCTTTCCGTTCGATCGTGCTCGAACTCGGAAAGATCGCGACAGCCGCTGAAGCTTCCGTCCTGCGAGTAGCCTCGCTCGTGACAACAATCGCTGCGGTGATCCCAAGGCGCACGCGGCAGCGGTCTAGACCTCTTTTGCGGGACCGGAGGCGTTAGCGTCGGTTCGTTGCATGTCGTTTTCCCACAAGCTACGTTGCGATCACTCGGCGTTACGCGCTGACCGCAGTGACTTCCTACAGATGCACATGACCTCAAAGGCGCTCACGCGTCCGGCATCACGCTGGGCGTTGGGCATGGTGCGAAAGGAAGTCCCGTGTCTGACTATTGGCTCGATACAAAAGACGCTGCCGATTATTTGAAGCTGTCTCCGCGAACGCTGGAGACTTGGCGCGTTCAATCACGCGGCCCCCGCTTCCATCGGATCGGCGCGCTCGTTCGATATTCGCGAAGTGACCTTGATGCGTTCGTGCTGGGCGTTGACCCGTCGCCGTCCGCTCCCGCAGCCGCCATGAGCGCCGCCTAACCCCAGACAGCAGAACGGCCCGCGCTTCCTTCCGTGAGAACGCGAGCCGTCTTTTGCCCCGCGAGAACGAGACGATGTCGAAGATAACCCCCCGCGACCCGAACAGCAACGAACTGAGCGCCTACACCGGCGCGAGCATTCCGCTGATCGCACTCAAGAAGATCGGCGCGACCGACAAAACCGGCGCCAAGACCGGCAAACAACCTCTGCACAACGACTGGCGTAACACCGACGCGCTGTCGACCGATCGCGCTGAGCGCTGGCTTTCGACGGGCGGCAATGTCGGTGCGCGCCTAACAGACAGCATTCTCGTGATCGACTTCGATCCGCGCAACGCAACCGCACCGGATACACTCGAAAGATTCTGCAAGCACTACGGCATCGATCAATCGCGCTGCCGCATCGTCGACACTGGCGGCGGAGGCGCGCACCTCTATCTCCGAAAACCGACAGGCGTCCGCGTCACCAAGGGACACGCAGACTTTCCGGGCATCGATCTGCTGAGCGAGGGCCGCTATGTCGTCGCTGCTGGCAGCACGCATCCCGAGACGGGTCGCAAGTACGTGATGCGTTCAGGTCCGGACATCACCAACACGATGGAAGCACCGGCGCCACTACTCGAAGCGATAACCGTTCGAGCGCCAGCACCACGAGCCGACGATCAGGCGCACTTCGGCGATATCCAGTGTGATGACTTGGCGGGGATGCTTGCGGAGCTTGATCCCGAAGACTTCGGCAAAGGTCAGCAAGAGCGCTGGTTTGCCCTCATGGGTTCGGCCCACTTCCTCAGCGGCGGACAAGCCGAAGACGAATGGGTCGAATGGTGCCGGAGCGATCCGGCGTATGACAGCGATGCCAACGAGGAGAAGGTCCGCTCCCGTTGGCGTTCGCTGTCGACTTCTGCCGATCACAAAGCGCTGAGTCGCTTTGCCCTTCAGCGTGAACTCGAAGCGATCGGCAAAGGCAGTGCGATCCCGCGTCCGAAGTGCGGGCAGCTCTGGGGCGACATCATTGTGATTGAAGATGAGATCGCCGCATTGCGCGGCGCGCCCGGCTTCATCGCGCCGATAGAGGCAACAGAGCCCGCTATCACCGACGACCGCAGCGACGAGCTAAAGCGGCTTGGCGTGCATACCCTCGCGAGCTTCGGCGATCGATACAGACCCCCCGCGCCTTTGCTCGAAGGCTTTATCGGCCTTGGCACGACAACCGTGATCTCCGGCCCGCCGGGGAGCTGCAAGACGTTCGCTGTTATCGGCCTAGCGTCGGCGGTTGCCTTCGGCGCTCAAGATTTTTGCGGCGTGCCAGTGCTCGCGCACGGCCCGGTCCTCTATGTCGCCCTCGAAGGCCAAGGCGTCATTCAAGATCGCTTCCGGGCTTACGCTCAGCACCATCACCTTCTGATCAACGATCGCCTGCACCTGCTGGGCGAAGGCGTGAGCCTTCGCCCCAGTGAACAGGACGCGCGCAAGCATCTCGCCGAGGTCATTCGAGCGGTGCGCCCCCTACTCGTCATTATCGACACGCTCTCAATGGCCGTCGCTGGCGCCGATACCGACAAAGAGAAGGACATGGCGCCCGCGATCCAGACAGCGAACGCAATCGCCACGCAGACCGGCGCTGCTGTCATCGTGATCCATCACCCTCCCAAGGCGGGCGGCTCCGCCGTTCGCGGTTCAAACGTGATCGTTGGCAACACGGACGCGGTCTATCGGGTCGAAAAGGACGACAGCGGCATCTCGACAATGTCGGCTGAGAAGCTGCGCTGGGCGAAGGAGCCGACGCCGCTCGCATTTGCGCTTCGAGATGTCGCGCTTCACTCGGCTGATCCCGCCGAAGGTTTTGACGGCAAGTCATCCGCCGCGATCGTGCGGGCCGACGCGCCACAGAAGGCGAAGAAGGCGCCGCGAGCTGCGCCGATCATTGCGGCTCAGTTGCTTGCGACCGTGACGCCCGACGATGACGGCGTCATGCGCTTGGCCTTCTCGGACATCCGCGCGGATTGGGCGAAGGAGATCGGCACGAGCGAGAGCGCCGCAAAGGTCAGCTTCAATAAGCTGCCGATCGGCGACAAGGCAGCGATTGAGGTTCAGGGCTTGCGGATATGGCGCGAGGAGAACGTCAAACTCAAAGCTGGTCGCGGCGCGCCGGGTTCGGTGTTGTGCGCCACGATCGCGCCAGTTGCGCCGCTGACCGAAGACGATCTCCGATTTTAGACAGGCAATTTGGACCGATTTGAATACGTGTCCAAAATCGGATTTATTTATTTTGGACACGCCCCACCCCTATAGGGGTGGGCTGTCCAAATAAATCCCGGCTGAATTGGCGAGCGTGCTTGGTGCGCTGTGCTTCCTCTCCGCTCCCCTATGGCAGATGAGATTTTTCTGCCCGCGCGCGAGCGTTGATCAGCGAAGCAGTCGGCTAGTCGGCTAATTGGCATCGGTGCCGAACGTTGGCGCCTGAAGCGGTGCGGGCAGATGCGCCGCGATCCGAAGCCGCCTTTGACTAGGCTGTTATGCAGCTCGTTAACCATAATTGGGTTTACGCCCGGCCTGTGCCGCTAACCCTTTGCGCTACAGAACTTTTTCTGCCTCACCCCCTGGCCGAAAACGGTTTGTTCACCGCTGCCATGGCATAAAGGTCGCAAGGACGTTTGATGCCATCCGAAACGGGACACCGCTGAGAATGGCCGAAACCGTTCGTTTGATGCCAGGGTATGAGCCAATGTTCACAGCGTTTTATCTGAGAGTCAGCACGGCGGATCAGACCGTCGAGAACCAAGCTATTGAGTTGCGCCAAGCGGGCTTCGAGCCGACGGCGTCCTTCGAGGAAACCGGAGTTTCCGGCAAGACGCGTGCGATCGACCGTCCGGCCTTCGCTGAGCTGCTGAAGACGCTAGGCCGTGTGAACGGGGCTAAGCGCCTCGTCGTCACCAAGGTCGATCGTTTGGGCCGCAACGCTTCCGACGTGTTGGCGACAGTCGACACGCTGCGCGATCTGGGGTGCAGCGTTTATGTGCTCCAACTTGGGGGCGCCGACCTCGCGAGCGCTGCGGGCAAGTTGATCCTGACCGTCATGAGCGCCGTCGCTGAGATGGAACGCAGCCTGCTGGTCGAACGCACGCACGCGGGCCTTGAGCGTGCGAAGGCTCAGGGCAAGACACTGGGGCGCCCGCAAGCGCTCAGCGCCCGCGATGCGAAGGCTGTCGCCAAGGCCCTTGCCGAAGGCGCGAGCGTCCGATCGCTCGCAACTCAGTACGGCGTTGCCCGCCCGACTATCCGCAGGCTCCGCGCCGCATAGGCACGCAATCGCTCTCTTGGCTTCACAGGGCCGCGATGTCTTTTCAGGCATCGCGGCCTTCGTGTTTCTAGCGCCGCTGTACGGGCCACCCAGGCTCACGGGGATATACCCCACGCGCGTCGCTCATTAACTATCTTCGGGCCATATCCGTTTAGTCCTGCGCCGAACGAAGCGAAAAAGAGCGACGAAAAGCGCGCGTAGTTGCCCCTCGTTCGGCGCGTTGCTCATCCCTTCCTGACCCGTACTTTGAATCTCGCGGTTGCGTTTGAGACGATCGCGCGATGACTGCTGAACAACCTTCAAAGGGCGCCGTCGATCGTGGCGGCAGACCCGAACTGCCGACCGTGACCGCTGACGCGCTCACGACGATCCGCGCACTCGTCGCCGAGCGTGGCTTCTGGCCCGCCGCGTCAATCTGCGAGCGACTGAGCTGGACGCCCGGCCAATTGGAGTCGCTGAGCAAGCGAAACCGAAGGCTGAGGAAGCTGAAGCGCGACACCGATGCGTTGGCGGAAGCGAAGCTCGCCGAACAACTTCTGAGCCGAGCGCTGAGCGGCACAGACCGGCAAGCGCTGGTCATGGCACTGAAGCGCATCGGCTGGGCTGGCAGTCGCGAACCCGGCGGGCACAAGGGCGCTCTCCCCGATCTGCCTGAGAATGCGCGTGAGCTGCTTGGCCTCCCTGAACAAGCGGACGCCGACGAGTTCGAGGCGATGACACAATGAGCAAGCTAGTTCTCTCAGCGTTCCAGGAGCGCGGCCTCCGTATTCCAGCGGCGGCGCGCGTTGTGTGCCATGCCGGGGGTCGCGGTAGCGGAAAATCGACCCTCGCACTGGTTGAGGTGACAAGGCACTGCGCAAAGTACGGCCCTCGGGGGCGCGTGCTGATCGCACGACGCACGGCGCTCGCCATGACTGAGCTGCAAGACAACTTCGAGCAACTTGTGATCCGCACACTCGGACCGGACTGCTACGTTCGCAATCGCAACGCTGGCAGCTTGAGATTTGTCAGCGGCCCGGCCGCTGGCGCGTTGGTGGAGTTCGACCAGATCGACCAGCTCACTGCCGCATCGATCGAAAAGCATCAAGGTAAGTCGAAGTCGCTCATTTTGATGGAAGAGGCTTCGCAGCATCACGACCCGAAGCTGTGCGACTTTCTCTTTAGCTCTCTGCGCGCCGAGGACGGCGTTGGTACGCGCATGATTCTGACAATGAACCCGGGGTCGGGCGTCGGCGCTGCGTGGATCAAGAGGCGCACCTATGACGTGTCGCCCCCTTGGAAACTCTACCGCGAACCCGAAACCGGCCTGACTTGGTGTTGGACGCAGTCAACTTACGAGGACAACGTCGCAATTGACCGTGACGCGTATGGCGACGCATTGCGCGCCGGTACTTCTCACGACATGGCGCTGCAAGCCGCTTGGCTTCGCGGCGACTGGTCGACGACGCAGGGTAGTTTCTTCTCGGATTGCTTCGAGACGCAGCGAAACGTAGTCGAGCCTTGGCAAACAACGCCCCGCGCCTTCCGCTATCGCGTCGGCGCGGACTGGGGCACTGCCGCGCCCGCACACGCGGCGTTGATAGCGATTGCGCCGAATGGCGGCGCTCGTGGTCCCGACGGCATTCTCTATCCCGAGCGGTCGGCGATCATTGTCGCTGAAGCTCATACGGCGGCGCTCCCAAGTCTCACGCAAGGCACGGGCGACAGTCCAACTGAATGGGCTGGAACGATATGGGGCAACTTGCTTGAGCCGTACGGTTTGCGCCCTCGCACGCTGAGTTGGTGGATCGACCCGCAGGCACGCGTGAAAATGCGCGGCCAGCGTGGCGCCTATTCCGTCGCGTCTGAACTCGCCGAAGCTGGCCTGCCCTTCCGGGCGGCGGCGCGCTCCAATCGCGTTCAACGTATGAACCAGCTCCGCTCTATGATGCGCGCAGCTGGCAGCGATGGCGCCGGTCTGTACGTCTGTCGCAACGCTCAATACTTGCTCAGCACCATCCCGCTTATTCAGCGCTCGCCTTATCGGCCTGAGGATTTGGATACGAGCGGTCCCGACCATGGAATCGCGGCGATATCGTACGGACTCGCATCCGGCGAACGCGCCGTGACGCGCCAGTACCCCGGCGATGGATCGGCACGCCGACGCTACTCACGCGCGCAGCGCGAAGTCGACGAGCGAGACGGGATCAACGTCGGCGGTCGAGCAACAGCGCCGTCAAACTGGATCAAGGTCTAGACCGCTCCGCGCGGATTTGAATCTGCGGGTGCTGCATGTTGCAATTCAAAAATCAGCAACGACCCCGACGCGGTCAAAGATGAAGTTGTCCGAACTTCATGCGCTTCGTGGTCCTTTCGTTTTTGGAAAGGTCCGGCAGAATGCCCCAGTCTCTTAGCAAACCAATCCGCATCGGTAGCGCGCCTCTAAGCGCGATCGGCGCAGCGCCGCAAGCTCTCGCGGAGGTTCAACGCGCCACCGCCGACGCGTTGGAAGCGCAGGCCAGATATCACGAGCGATTAGCGATCAAAGATGCCGCCATCGATAAGCAAGTCGGTGTGCTAGATTTGGCGATGCGTGCGCCAATGAAGCGAAAGCTCCGAGAAGGCGCAAAGAAGGAGGAGCTGGCGACGCTTCAGAGCGATCTCGACGCGATCAACTCCCGCGTGAAGAAGATCGCCATTGCGTTCGCTGATCCGCCGGACAAGCGGCAGGTCATTCCCTTCCACGCGCTCACCCGAGCGAATGCGGAGACCAGTGCCGCCGCGCTGATCGTCCGCGACATGGGACCAGCGGAGCTGGAATCATTCGTGTCTATCCTTCTGGCGGAAATGCGCGCGGCAAACGCCGATCCCACCAACATGCAGATTGCGGTCGGTGCTGCGGTACTGGCGCGCATTAGCACGATGCAAGACCGACCATTCAGCTCAGCGGCCTTTGCCTCTGCTTTCCCGATGCCGACACTCGACGCGTCGCTCGACGCCATGAGCAAGGCGAAGAAGGAGCGCGAAAAGTTTCAGGCGCTCTTTATCGACCTCTCCCGCTCAGGCGAAATCGGCGCGAACACGAAGATGCGGACAGCGATTGATGGCGGCGCACTAGATCGGCTCGACGACGGCTCGCAGCTCCCGGAGACGATCTAATGTCAGAACCGTGCGTTATCCTCCAATACCCCGTCGGCCTGCGAAAGCGAGTCGAGGGATGGCTCGCGCGCTTCCCTGGCACTTTTCGCGGCTTCACTGAGAATGAGGTCATGAAAGCCGCGCGCGATGCCTTCGATCGCGATGCGCCGTTGAACGCATTTGAAGCTGCGCTGCGTTCGTGCGGCTACACATGCGACGCGGCACGTCGAACTTACGATGCCGAGGGCAAGCCCTCCGCCAGATTCATCGTGCAGTTGCGATTGCCTGAACGACCACGAGGTGCGTGATGACACAAGATGAACTGCATCTCGCGCTCGCAGAATGGCTGCGCAAAAATGCTGGTCTGAACATTGAGGGCGAGTCTGAGCTGCGTGTGTTCCGTGCCATTAGGGACGAGTTCGTATCAGACACCTCAATTTTCGCGAGCGAAGGCGCGTTGGTGCAGGCGCTCACGGCGTTGCATCAAACGCCAGTCGAGCAAGACGGGCGCTGGCGCTGGCATCCGCGTCTAATTCAGCTTTCGCACTTCCTCGGTATCCTCGCCGTACAGCGATGGATCGAGACGAAGCCAGGGCCGATCGTTGCCGAGACCGTTGACGAGCTTTGGCAACTTGCACTCAGCAAATCGGGCAAGAACGTCTCGCTGCCGCAGGTTCAGGCCGCATTCAAAGAGTTCGGGCTCACCCCCGAGAAGTGCATATCGAGCGCGGGGAGTTGTTACGTTCTCGCGGTGCCAAGTGCGGGGCGCGTCCGTGTATAGCGAGATCGTCATTCAGCCCGAACACGATGTGGGCTTCGCATATAGCGATCCGCCGAAGCTGCCGCTGGGCATCACACCGGGCGTGGGCTCTGTCGATGATGGCGGGCGACCCATGCGCACCTTCATGGCCGCGACGGAGCGCGAGTGCTGGCGTGTAGCGTTCGCTGCGAGCGAATGGCGCGACCGAGAATCTTTCAAGGCTTGCTTGCAGCGCAACAACTGCGCGCCGCACCGGTGGGAGATCGTTTGCCCCGGTCGCACAGCACCGGCGCACTTGTTCATTGCGGTTGTGAGGAGTGAGCTGCTGAGCCCTCGGCACAGAACGACGATCTGATCTAAGATCGTTTTGCGAGATCACTGAATCTGGCGTTTTGGTCGCGTTGCCGAATCGCTGCACGCAAAAGGAACCCCGGTCTCCGCGCCAACGGAGCCGGGGCTTTGTGCAACCCCCGAAGCGACGGAGGCAGCTACCAATGATGCGGACCAAATCGGAATCCGTTTCCGCCGTCAATCGTCGCCTCAACAATAGGAGGCCGACCTCATGGCGGTGTATCTTATCAGTTACGATCTACGCGCGCCCGGTCGCGATTACACTTCATTGTACGCAGAACTAGCGCGCATCCAAGCAGCGAAACTTACGCTGTCCGACTGGATCGTCGAACTAAATCAAACACCCATCCAAGTGCGCAACGTGATGAAGACGTACGTCGACGAAAACGATCGGATCGCAGTTCTTCAAATCGTGGATTGGGCGACTTGGAACGGGATGGCAGGAGGCGTTGCGCTCTTGCGGCGCCTTCTTACTTGAGTACGGGGCGGGTCTACGCCCTTGCTTTGGAGTGTGGACCCGCCTCATCTAACCAAGCGCTCCTCCGTCCTGTCGAGAATCGTTGTACCGAATTTCACTTAGTGATGATGCAATGCAACATACTCCAATGCTGTTCACGACAAGCCATCGACAAGAGTTCACAACGCGACTTCGAGAGGTGCTCAGCCCCTCTCAGGAGGTGACCTCACCTGCACATCTCAAAGGTCGAACCGAAGAATACCAGGGCGCCTTGCAAGCGCTTGAGATGCCTGGACGTCACCTCGTGATCTCCGGGCTACGCGGCGTGGGAAAATCGTCTCTAGCGTTGACCACCGCCATGACGTTATCGGCCGCCAAGTCTCGACGGGAGCTGCCTTACGTGCAGTGTCATCCGCGAGCAACGTTTGGCGGCGTCATTCGAGATTTGTGCAATCAAGCAACTGGCGCAAACTCACTGCGAAAAGCGCGGTCCGAAACTGTCGGCGCGGGCGCGAAGATTCCCGGCCTATTGAACGCCGACGCGGAAACAACCACGACGACATCAGAGGTTTACTCGGAGCCGTCATCCATCAATGACGCAGCGCAGTTCATTCGTCAGGTATCCGAAAAGACTGGTAAGAAGGTCTTTGTCGTTGATGAGCTAGATCTTCTCAAAGACGAAGACACCAAGAGGCAGTTTAGCCAATTGCCTAAATTGCTCGCTTCGCTCGATGTCGACGCAAGGTTTATCTTCTGCGGCACGGGCTCAAGCGCGACGGAGCTTCTTAGCGCGCATCCGTCCGCGTTCAGGCAATTCCATCCCATCAGTCTTGAACGTCTGAAGATTCAGCCGTGTCTCGATATTATTGACGATGCCGCCAAAAATATCGGGATCGATCTTGAGCACAACTCACGATATCGCATCGCTCAGATTTCGGACGGCTTCCCGTACTTTATACATTTGATTTGCGAGAAATTGCTCTGGGCATGGTTCGACGATCCAGAGCATGATCACAAAGTGACTGATCGCAGGCACTATGAACTTGCGATAGAGCGCGCCTCTGAAACCGCCGAACCGGAACTTAAAGAGCCTTACGAGCGCGTTGTTCAGAAGCAAAAGCTAGATGGTGAGATCATTATTTGGGCGATGGCCGACGGCAGTTCGCTAGAGAAGAACGTCGAAGGCGCATATCGCGACTATCAGGTGTTGGCTTCGAACCACGGAAGCGAGGTGCTGACTCGCGAGCAACTAAACTCGCGTTTGAACAACTTCAAACGCGAGGCATACGGACACATTTTAAAGAGCAGCAAACGCGCGTGGTACGAGTTCAGTGAGAAGCGGATGCGCGGCTACGCACGTCTTCGGGCCGCCCGCAAAAATATCATGCTGAAGGGAGATCATCCTGCGTAGGATGTTCTCAACTGTCGCCCATCTTATTCGCTAGGCGCGCGCGTTCGTATTGCTTGTCTCGAATGGCTTCGAGCGCTTTGGGCTTCGACGCGTATTTGGCTTTGCCTTGCACGTAGGCGACCGCGACAGCGTTGGCGACATCCGGCGCGCTTTTGGAAAGCTCGGCCACCACCACGTCGAACTTCTCGCGATCTGCCTGGCTAGCCAAGAGTCTTGCGGCGAGACCAGCTATCGCCTCTTGCCGTGCTTGCTCCTGAGCTGCACGGACGCGGTCAATTAGCTCATGAACAGGCACGTCGCCATGTCGATTTAGATCGTTGGCCGCAGCTTGAAGCTCGCGACCTTTCACACCAGCACCACCTGCCTTTAGGAGTTTGCTGGCGCTGCTCATAGCGTTTGCGAGTTGCTTCACAGTCATCGCCCCGTTCGCAGCAGGGTCGATTGCGGATGGTGAAGATAGGGTGAAAAAACCCTTCAGCTCACTGCGAGCAAACGGTTTCAAATCCGCAACGAGGCGCGCGACTTCGGCGCTCCGCTCCTCGGTCATCAAGTCACAAAGTTCATGCAGGATGGCTGCAAACGCTTTAATCTTCACAACTGAATCCTCTCGGCCAGCTGCGAGCCTATCTTATCGAAGATTGGCCTCACTTGCGGGTCCGATACATACGCCACCTCACGC
The DNA here is from genome assembly GCA_040080935.1 of Terricaulis sp. Classification (GTDB taxonomy): domain Bacteria; phylum Pseudomonadota; class Alphaproteobacteria; order Caulobacterales; family Aquidulcibacteraceae; genus Vitreimonas. The sequence goes on along the minus strand of JBEBHI010000017.1, from coordinate 2,771 downwards.
CCGGCGGCATCAGCAATGCTCGTGCGAGTCGGCAAAATTCCTTCAAACAAAGGAGCCGGGTTCCCGAACCAGTTCAGCGCATCTCGCAATGTGGAGATCGCATCCCTGCTGGGTCCGTCAATTCGTACGTCGCGCGTCATCGTACCCACGACGCCAGCAAGTTTAAGTGTCGGATTGTAATCGCCGATCAACGTTTCCACGCTCTTCAGAAATGGCGCAACGGCTTCCGCCGAAAGAACATCGAGACGTGTGGGGACGAGTAAGTGCGTGCTCGCGCAGAGCGCGTTGATCATGCCGGTCGTAAGTCGCGGCGGCGTGTCAATAAGAACGACTTCATAACGATCGGCGATTTCGGGATCACAGAAGAAGCGCGCCAAATGATATCGCACGTCGAAATTGCCGCCCGCCGCAAACCATTCGATCATCGCGCGGTTTTCAACGTCGTCGAAGCCGTGTGAGGACGGAATCAGCGAAGTGCGTGGAAGTCTTGCTTCCAGACTCTCTACGGCGTTGCCAAAAATCTCAGGTCGGCCATCACGACTAAAAAGCGCATCGACCTTTGAGCGAGTTTCATCTTGTCGAACAAATCGGCGCAGCGTGTTTGACGCGGAGCCTTGGTAGTCGAGATCGATAACCAGGACTCTCCGTTCTAACGTCCGCGCGAAGTATGCGGCGAGATTGACGGTTAGCGTCGTTTTGCCAACGCCTCCCTTTAGATTTCCAATTGTGATTATTTTTGTTTTGCGGCGGGCGGCCATGGTGTCGAAGTTTGCCGGTTTGATCGCATCAAAACGACGCCAGATTTTTTCGTTAGACGAGAACGCCTCTACGAGCTGCCTCTCTTGCGCCTGACGATCACGTTCAATTTCAGCAAGCTCTGCGACGAGACGCTCACCCTCGGTAGTGCAAGCCGCCAAGCGCTGCTGCGTTTCGCCTAACGCCGCCGCACCTTTGGCGTCGGCGCTTCGCTTTCCGAACCACTCCCCAAGCTTGAAGGATGGTGCCGCAACTGCTCCGAAGCCCACGAGTATGGCGATGACAACGCCAGCCAGCTCAAGGGTATCCCGGTCCATGCAATCTCCCTTTGCGCTACGGTAGCAGAAGGTTACGGCCGGGCAATGATCTCTTCAGCTTGATAAATCGACGCGTCGACGTTGCCGAGTTCGATCATTGCCGCCGTCATCGCATCCCGCGCCTCGCGCAACAGCGGCGCGGGTGCGCCATAGCGGTGATGGATGTCGCTTCCGGCATGGCCCATCAAATAGCGGGTTAAATCCTCGCGCGCGTTGGCCTGAACAAGCGCTTGCTTCACGCCATGGCGAAAGCTGTACGCACTAAGGCGCGGCGATTTCGGAATGCCAGCCGCACGCAGCGTGGCGTTGATCTTTGTGCTGGGCGTCGTGATGTCAAACGTCTTGGCATTGTAGAACACGCCGCCATCGACCGGCGCCTCCATTGCCGCGCGCATCGCTTCGAGCGCGTCGCCAACGAGCGGCACGCGCCGCTCGCGCGACTTGGTCTTCAGCCGCCGGATGCCGTTGGGCCTGATCCAGATGTGCGGGACTTCAGCATCAAGCATCACGTCTGCGCGCTCCAGGCCGCAAATCTCCGACGGCCCAGCGCCCGTGCCCTTCAACACGCGGATCGTCTGCGCCATGCGCGCGGGCACGCGCCCGCTAACGAGGTGCGCGTCGATCGCGGCGAGGTGATCGCGATTGAACGGCACGCGATCCGTTGCCGATCCGGCACTCAGCCCAAGCTCACTGAACGGGTTTACGCGAACGAGGTCATGGTCTTTGAACCAACGCCGCACCATCGCTGACAATGGTTCTGCCCGGCGCCGAATGGTCGAGTCCTTCAGCCCGCGCCGACGGCAGGCATTGATCCAGCCGACCACGTCTTCTTTGCGAATATCGCGAACGTCGAGATTGCCCGCGCTCGCGACGAAGCTCTCTAGACCCGCCTCGCCTGGGCGCTCGTCGCGCCCCTTCCCGTACAGCTCGACATCACGCCGATGCACTTCGCGGATGGTGACGCGATCGGGAATGACGCGGCCATTGTTTCGAGCGGCGTTGTGCAACGCCTTGCCGTGCGCGCTGCCGAACGCCTCAAGCACTTCCTCTGTGGTCTGGTAGCTCAGCGCCATCGCAGGGAAGTTGCCGCCGTAGGCGATCAGGGCGCGCTTCATGGCGTCGTCTCGATAGGCGCTCAAGACTGCGGAGCGCTCTTCGGCATCGCCCGCCAATAGAAGCCGCGCTTCAGTCTCGACGGCGCGAACGTCTAGCGGCGCTTCGCCTGCCCTCACCCGTTCGATGATGGTGTCATGTTCGGCCGCAAGGTGAGCGCAGGCGATCCGCGCGGCGCTCTTTGAGATGCGCCCTAGGCCCTTGCTCCATTCGCGGAGGCCGACCGCCGGGCGAACGTCCGGCGGTACCTCCCGCCGATAGCTCCAAGTTTCGCCGCGCCGTTTTCCGAATTGGACGCCCGAATTGTTGTGCATTGCGCGATCCCCGTTCGATCGCGGGCAACGCAACGCCGCTCCCATCTGTGTTCCTCATCCGTTGTCGGTTTCCGGGGCATGATCCCGGGGCGCCAAACAGATGGGCCACGGCCCAAAATGCCTTGATTTCCAAGGCATTCAAGCAGTTGGCTCGAACGAAGAATGGTTAAAATGGAGCGGGCGATGAGATTCGAACTCACGACCCCAACCTTGGCAAGGTTGTGCTCTACCCCTGAGCTACGCCCGCATCCGTGGGTAACCCCGGCAGGGC
>JBEBHI010000147.1:0-8955 GCA_040080935.1 Terricaulis sp. | reverse complement strand
ACGCCGGCGACATCGCCGTCATCGTTGAGCGCAACGCGGGTCAACGCCGGTTCGAGGATGGCGCCACGTTCGCGCACGCGCTCGCTGGTCTTGGCGTAGCGGCCTGGGCCGAACGCACGCGCGAGCACGCGCTCGATCGCGTCGGCGTGCTCAGGCTTCTCGGCTGTAAGAGTGTGGCCCATGGAGGCGCGCGCTTAGGGCCCGCCGACCGCCTCGTCAATCGCGCAACGATGATATTGCGCACCACCGGCGCCCGCGTATGCTCACACCGTCTTACAGGGGAGCTGTTTGATGTTTCGGGCCTTGGCGGCGCTGGTTTGCCTCCTCCTCTGCGGCACGGCGAACGCACAACCGGCGCGCGGCGTCGCGACTGTCGAAGCGCGCTTGGTCGAAGACGGTCTGCGCGCAGACGTGCGGCTCTCTCACGCGGTGACGACGTTCGCGTTTCAGCAAGCCGATGTCGTTCGCGAAGAAGATTTCACACTTCTGACTGACGGGCTGACGCTTAGTGGCGACAGCGTTTCATCAAGCACGCCGTTTCGGCGCTTCTCGGTTCTGGTTCGTCCGATGGCGCGCGAACGTGATGGGAAATATCCGGCGTTCTTTCGAGTCGGTGGCGGCGGCGTCATCTACGCGCCCGCATTGACTGGCGAGAGCGAAGGTTGGCGAACAACACTTCGTTTGCGGACGGCGCCCGGCCAAGTCTTGGCGCCTGCAGGGGGACCAGGCCCGGAAGGGTTCGCATTCATCGGCCCACGAGATCAGGTGACGACAATTGACGGCATCGTGCTGGTTTCCGGCCCGGAAGCGCCGCCTGAGCTTCGCGATGCAGCGCTCGGCATTTTGCGCAGCGCCATGCATTTCTACACCGAGCGCGTTGGCGTGCCTTTACAGACGCGGCCGACGATGGTGATCACGCACAGAAATGATGCAGGCAATTACGGTGGCGACGTCACGCCCGCTCCGCTGGTGAATCTGCGCTTCTACGGTGACAAATGGTTGGCGCCCGATGCGGCGGCGCGGGCCGAGTTGGGCCAGTTCGTTTCACACGAGGCCTTTCATTTTTGGAACGGCTCGCTTGTAACAAGCCGCGAAGGCACGCCGAGTTGGCTGCATGAAGGCAGCGCCACTTATGCGGCGCTGCTTGCCGAGCGCGCGAACGGCAATCTGAACGACACCGATATGCTCGCGGCGCTAAGCGCCGGCCTTTCGGATTGCCAAAACCGGCTGCGATTTTTCGGCGACGTTCCTCTCAACAGTTTTCAATTTCTGTCGAGCGGCCTTCGATATCCGTGCGGGATGTTGATCCAATGGACGTCCGATCTGGCGGTTCACGCGCACAGCGGTGGCGAGCGTGACGTGCTCGACGTTTGGGGTCACGTGACGCGCGCGGCGCTGGCGCGACCGGACCGCACTTATGGACTCTCCGATTTTACGGGCGATGCCGACATGGCCACGGGCGCGCCGATCATTGCGCTTATCGCCGAGCAAAGCGGTGCGGAGCGTTGGACTGACTTACGAGCAGCGCTGCGTTCGTTTGGGGCGACAATTGAGGAACGGCGCACTAACGCCACGCGCCGGGATGCGTTGCTGGCGCATCTCGCTGGGTTGAGTTGCGCCACCGGCTCGCGCGGCTTCGGCATCACAGGCGATCAAGTGAGCGTAAATGCCGAGTGCGGCGTGCTGGAAAGTGGCCCGACGATCACGAGCGTCGAGGGGAGCAACCCGATCGACGTGTCGGAGGCGCACTACGCACACATCCAACAGGTGTGCGCCGCAGGCGGCAACCTCGCGCTGGTGCTGAACGGTTCACAGCGTGTGGGCTTGCCGTGCCAGACGCCATTACCCCAGGCCGAATATGAGTATGTCGTCGCGGCGAGTCCGACGCTGAACTGATATTGCGCGCCGCGCGCACGCGGCGCATACCGCGCCAGCTTGGCGTCCCTCCGCATCCCCTCTCTCGAAATATTCCGCCACCGGCAGTTCATGCTCTTTTGGGCAGGACGCTGGTTCGGCACGCTAGCGATCCAGATGCAGCTCGCGGCGATGTTCTGGCAGGTTTACGACACGGCGCGCGTTCACGGGCAGGATATACGCGAAGGCGCGCTGACGCTTGGGCTTGTTGGGCTCGCGCAATTCTTGCCGCTGTTGGCGTTGTCGTTGTTCGGCGGCCAAGCTGCGGATCGGTACAACCGCAAGCTCATCTTGCTGATTTGCTTCGGCATGAAGACGCTGATTGCTTTGGGGCTATGCGTCGCGACGCAGTTTGGACCGGACGTCGTCGTGCCTTCGATCTTCGCGGCGGCGATACTCGCGGGCGCAACCAATGCGTTTATGCCACCGGCGGCATCGGCGTTGCTGCCGATGTTGCTGCCGCGTGAGGACTTGCCTCAGGGCATCGCTATGTCGTCGCTAGCGTTTCAGTCAGCCTTGATCATTGGGCCTTCCGTGGGCGGCTTGCTGTGCGGCATCAGCCCGTTGCTCGCGTACGGCACGGTTTTGATTTTGCTTCTGGTGAGCACGTCGATGGTGTTTGCGCTGAAGCCGCCGAAGCAAGAGGTGGTCAAGGACGCACGCACGATCGGCATGATCGTCGATGGGCTGCGTTATGTCTGGTCGAACAAGATCGTGCTCGGCGCGATTTCGTTGGATCTCGTTGTCGTCTTGCTCGCAGGCGCAGTCGCGCTGCTGCCAGTTTTCGCGCGCGATATTCTTCACGGCACTGCAAGTGAGAGCGGCTTGCTGCGCTCGGCCATGGGCGTGGGCGCGGCAGGTGTTGCGCTGTGGCTGGCCATCGCGCCGCTGCGCCGGCGTGTGGGCCTGTGGATGTTCGGCGCGACGGTGATTTTTGGGCTGGCGACGATTGTGTTCGCGCAAGCCTCGACGATCTGGCTGGCGGCGGCGGCAATGGCGGTTGCGGGCGGCGTCGACATGATTTCGGTTTATGTGCGCTCAAGCCTGATCCAGCTTGCGACGCCGGACTCCATGCGCGGCCGCGTGTCGGCGGTGAGCTTCGTGTTCATCTCCGCATCGAACGAACTCGGGGATTTCGAGGCGGGATTGATGGCGCGGATATTTGGGCCGGTGATGGCGGTGACGATCGGCGGCACCGCGGCGGTAGTAACGTCCCTTGGGTGGATGAAACTGTTCCCTGCTTTGGCGCAAGCGGACGGATTTGAGTCCAAAGCGCTCTCGCCAGAAGCTCAATCGGCAGTAAACTTGAACCAGGAAGTGGAGAAGACGTGATGGGTGTGCTGAGCGGCAAGGTCGTGGTCGTTACCGGAGCGGGCAATGGCATCGGTAAGGAATGCGCGCTGCTTGCTGCACGCGAAGGCGCAAGCGTCGTCGTCAACGATCTTGGCGGCGGGCTGAAGGGCGCGGACGCTGGTTCGGCTGGTCCGGCCGAAGAGGTCGCGAAGGAAATCCGGGCCGCGGGCGGCAAGGCGATTTCGAATTCCGATAGCGTCTCAGATTACGACGCGGTCGCGGCGATGTTCGAGCAAGCCAAGAAAGAATTCGGTGGCCTGCACGCCGTGATCAATCCAGCGGGCATTTTGCGCGACGGCATGTTTCACAAGATGCCGGTGGAAGATTGGAAGGCCGTGATCGACGTGCACCTGCACGGCGCGTTTAACGTCACCCGCGCTTCGATCGAGCATTTCCGTGAGCAACAAGATGGCTCGTATGTTCTGTTCACGTCCACCTCAGGTCTGATCGGCAATATCGGGCAAGCGAATTACGCGGCAGCGAAGCTTGGCGTGATGGGCTTGTCTCGGATTGTTGCGATGGAAGGTTTGGCCAAGAACGTGCGCTCGAATATCATTGCGCCGTTTGCTTGGACTCGCATGATTGCGTCGATCCCGGTGAAGGATGAGGCGAGCGCCGCGCGGGTTGAGCGTATGAAGAATGGAATGCGCGCCGATCAGGTGGCGCAGCTTGCTGTGGCGCTGTGCGCGGATGGCGCAAAGGACACGACCGGGCAAGTGTTCGCGGTGCGCGGGAACGAAGTGTTCTTGTTCAACCAGCCGCGCCCGGTGCGCACGCTTGGCAGGCTAGAAGGCTGGACACCACAGACGTTGATCGACCAGGCTCTGCCGGCGCTCAAGGCGAACTACACTGATGCGGGCGCGAGTGCGTCAGTGTTTCCGTACGATCCGGTTTGATGGAGGCGCACATGCGCTCTGCTCTACTCGCTCTACTGCTGCTCGGCGCCTGCACGCAGACAACTGGCACAACGCCTGCGCAACAGACAACGACGCATTATCTTTCCGGCACCAAGTGGCTGCGGATGGATGATCTCGACGCTAACCCCCATGGCGCAACGATGGATTTCATTGGCGCGCGCGCGGGAGGCTACACAGGCTGCAATCGCTGGACGGCGGATGTGACCGAGGAAGGCGAAATCTTGCGCTTCGGTATGGTGGCAGTGACCGAGATGGCGTGCGCGTCGCCGATGCAGCGAGACACGGAGCGCAACTTCCTGCGTGTGCTTGAACGCACGCGATATGCGCACTTCGATCAGGAATCCTTGGTGCTGATGGATGCGCGGCAAAATCAAATCGCTCAGTTCAACAGCAATTTGCCAACGCCGGAGTAACGCTATGACGCGCGCCGCCCTCGTCGCTCTCATTCTTCTCAGCGCCTGCGCCACCGCGCCTACGACTGGTGGCGAGAGCACTGCCGCCCTCGGGCCGCTCGCGGGCAGCGAATGGGCCATGCTGAACGAAAGCCGCAGCGCCACACCGCCGACGATCGCGTTCGCGACGGATCGTGCGTCGGGCTACGCCGGCTGCAATCGCTGGTTTGCAGGCGCGGGCGCGAGCGAGCACGGGCTCGACTTTCAAGCTGTCGGCACGACGCGCATGATGTGCTCTCCACCGTCGATGGAGGCAGAGCGTGCATTCACCACCGTCCTTGCAGACACGCGCGGCTATCGCATCGAGAATGGCGAGCTGGTGCTTTATGATATCGGCGGAGCGGACTTAGCCCGCTTCCGCCGTACCAATTAGCGCTGCTTACGGAGTTGTCGTGGCCGGCGCAGCCTGAACCGTCGGCACCGTGCGCGGACAGCGGTCGGACTGACGCTCACCGAGGCAATGCTCAACGGTCGGCCCTTCGGCGCCCGGCGCAAATGCAACCAGCCACTTCTCATTATAGTCCATCCGCGTGGCGCTGATCAGCGCACCGCATTGGATCGTGAACACCACGTCGCTTTGGTGCGCGGCGTAGATGCTGGCGGGATCGACATCGGCGGGCACATTGATGCGCTCAGTGCCACGAACGGCGGTGCACGGCGGATTGACGACTTCCGGATGCGCCTGCTGGAACGCGATAAATTGCTGATAGGCGAGCACCGGTTGCTCTTCTGGGCTCGCGGCCTGAATTTGGTCGGTGATGCCCTGTGGCGCGGCCGGCGCTTCTTCGGTCGTCGTCGCAGCGGGTTGGCCGCAGGCGGCGAGCAAAAGAGCCGCGGTGGCGGCGAGATATGTGCGGATCATGATGTCCTCCCTTTGCGCCGTTGCACTCTGCCGGGGCGCTTTCGTCAAGCCGTCCAAGGTGTCAGGCTTGTGCCTTGAGAACGAAATGCGACGGGCCACCTTGAGGGACGAAGAGGTTTTCCATGATTGAGAAACGTCCGTTCGACAGTTTGGGCCGACACGACGCCGATTGGCTCGCGGCCCGCTACCATTTCAGTTTTTCCGGCTACCACGATCCAGGTCGCGTCCATTGGGGCGCGCTGCGCGTGTGGAATGACGATACGATCAAGGCAAAGTCCGGCTTCCCGCCCCACCCGCACTCGGACATGGAAATCATCACCTATGTCCGTACTGGCGCGATCACGCACCAGGACTCGATGGGCAACAAAGGCCGCACCGAAGCCGGTGACGTGCAAGTGATGAGCGCCGGTTCCGGCGTCACACACGCAGAGTACAATCTCGAAGACGAATCCACGACGCTTTATCAGATCTGGATCGTGCCGAAGGAGCGCGGCGGCAAACCGTATTGGGGCGCGGCCAAGTTTCCGAAGGACGAGCGCGCCGGTTCACTGGTGACGCTGGCCTCGGGCTTTGCGGATGATCAAGACGCTGGCGCGTTGCCTATCCGGCAGGACGCGCGCTTGTTGGCGGCAACGCTGAAGGGCGGCCAGAGTGTCGCCTACAAGCTTGGCGAAGGTCGCTTCGCATACTTGGCGCTCGCGAAGGGCAAGGCGAGCGTCAATGGCGTCGAACTCGGACCACGCGACGGCGCCGCGATACGCGACGAAGGTGAGCTTCGCATTGAAGCCGGCGAAGACGCTGAAATCGTGCTGGTCGACGCGCCGTAGAAGTTGAACTGGTCGTCAAGTTCGTAGGTCCGCTTGTAAAATCTTGAAAGCCGCCGCCGATTTACTGATCAGCGGCGGCTTTCGTTTGCTGAGACCTTCGAAATTTACCAACCGTTCGTACTTTTCCGCGCTTCTAACTACTGGGCGGTTCAAGCGGGGCGGTCATTGGCGACCCTCAACGACATTCACGTGCTGGTTGTCGACGACAACAAGCAAATGCGCTTTCTCGTGCGCTGCCTGCTCCGCGCGGGCGGCATCTCGAAGGTCACCGAAGCTGCGACCGGCGGCGAAGCCTTTGACGTGATGCGCGCGCGGCCCGTCGACCTCATCATCGTCGATTGGAAAATGGCGCCGGTGGACGGACTCGCGTTCACGCAGATGGTCCGTCGCAATCACAACAGCCCAAACCCATACGTCCCCATCTTGATGCTGACAGCGCACACCGAGACCTCTCGCGTGACGGCTGCGCGTGATGCGGGCGTCAGCGGATTTGTGCGCAAGCCAATCAGCGCACGGCTTTTGTTCGACCGCATTTCCAATGTGCTGACTGACACGCGCATGTTCGTAAGCACTGAAGGTTTCTTCGGGCCCGACCGCCGCTTCGGCCAAGATCCGCACTATGCCGGCCCGTTGCGGCGAGACACGGACAAGAACGAAGAGAGCGGCGATGACTCGCTCGATGTCGACGATCTGCGCTGGACCGCGTGAGGCTGCGGCGCGCACTTGCCAAATATTGAGCACACGCCCACGGTTCCCGCGCTCTAGCGGGGAGCCATTATGATCCGATCTCTTGTTGTATTGCTATTGGCAGCGCCTCTGCTCGCCTCGTGTCTGGTAGGCGCAGCCGTTGGCGCGACGGGTGCGGTGATCGGCGCTGCCGTGGGCGCCACTGGCGCTGTGGTCGGCGCAACAGTCGGCGTTACCGGCGCGGTCATCGATTCGGTCACGCCGGGCGACGATGACGACGACAAGAAGGATGACGACGATCGTTGAGTCGTCGCGCAGTTTGACGGGAACGTGAGTGGTCAAACGGCGCGACGCTGGCATACTCGCAGTCACCAACGCTGTGGGAGCCGCCAATGCGTATCCGTTATTTTCTCGCCAGCGCCGCTGTGCTCGCATTCGCTGCACCGGCTTGGGCGCAATCAACGCCGGTTTCATTCTCGCCAGAATTTCAAACCTCGCTTGAAGAGGATTACGGCGTTCGCGAAGGCGAAGTGCTGCGCACGGCGGTGACAGAAGCGATCTCTCGTGAACTCACGCGGCGCGGCGTTTCTGCGGATACTGCAAACATCGAAGTGACCATCGTCGATGCCGAGCCGAACCGGCCGACCATGCAGCAATTGTTCGACCGCCCTTCGCTCGATTTCAGCAGCATTTCCATTGGCGGCGCCGAACTCCGCGCCACCGTACGCAGCGCCAATGGTGCGACGACGGAAGTCACGCATCGCCGCTACAATCATTCGCTCTCGGATATTGTCGGCCCGGCAACGACGTGGACCGAAGCGCGCCGCTCCATTCGCCAATTCGCAGTGAAAGTCGCCGACGCCTACATCGCCACCCCGCGATAAAGTCGGCACGCGCTAGGGCGGGTCCTAAGGCCCCTTTCCCCGTTCGCCTCGCCCGCCCTGGCGTTCTTCGCCTCTACGCAGCCCTAGCGACCCATTCGCGCCAGCCCTTGGCGCGAAGCTCGCAGGCCGGGCAAACGCCGCATCCATAGCCCCAATCATGACGTTTCGAGCGGTCGCCCTCGTAGCAGGTGTGGCTGTGCTCCAAGATCACCTGCACCAACGCGTCCCCGCCAAGATCATGCGCGAGCGCCCAAGTCTGCGCCTTTGTTAGGCGCATGAGCGGCGTTGCGATTGTAAGCGGCGCGGCCAATCCAAGCGAAAGCGCCTGCTCCATCGCGTCGATGGTCTCGCGCCGGCAATCGGGGTAGCCGGAGTAATCCGTCTCGCACATGCCGCCGACGAGCGTTGAGGCGCTCCGCCGATAGGCGTGCGCAGCGGCGACGGAGAGAAACACCAGGTTGCGACCGGGGACGAAGGTGCTGGGCAGACCGCTCTCCAGCATCTCGATGGCGCGGTCGGCGGTGAGCGCACTCTCGGCCAGCGCGCCGTAACCGGCGAGATCGACGACTACGTCGTCGCCCAACCGCCCTGCCCATTCCGGACGCATGGCCGCGATGGCGTCACGCAGGATCGGGCGTCGATCCATTTCGACGGCGTGGCGCTGGCCATAGGCGAACCCGATGGTCTCGACCCGTTCAAAGGCGTCCAGCGCCCACGCCAAGCAGGTCGCCGAATCTTGACCGGCGGAAAACAAGACGAGCGCGGTGGACATGGCCGCTTATAGCGCGCGGGGCGGATCGGATAAGCGACTCAGCAACACGCAAAACGATCATTACCCAACGTCAATTGCAATTAAAGGTTGTGCCAAAGAGAACGTGCCCGTGCCCACTAGGCCAAACGGACTAGGCGTCTGTGACTCTGCCGTCAGGTGAGTGTGGCTGTGCCGCCTCAGGGGCGGATCGGCATGACGCTGGCGTCAAGTTATACCGAGCCCACCCGTTGACACACATAGGGTTAGCACCTGCTATAGCGCACACGGACAGGTAGGGCGCGGGGGGA
>JBEBHI010000016.1:0-31521 GCA_040080935.1 Terricaulis sp. | reverse complement strand
TCTCCGCTTCGCTGCGCCTGGAATGACTCAATTGGAAAGGGCCTTCGCCAATTTCGGCAAGAACACATCCATCCGATAATCCACGTCCATGTGGTCATCGTCGAATTCATCGTATTCGTGCGGAATGCCCGCGGCTTTCAACTTCTTCGCGAAGCGGCGCATGCCGAAGTGAATGCGGAAATTATCGTGGTCGCCACAATCCATATAGACGAGCTTCAGCTTGCGAAGATTCTCGCCCAGCGCGTCGAACATCACCACCGGATCGTGCTTCATCCAATTGTCCCAGCGCTCCGCAATCCATTCGCCCGTATAAGGGTCGAACGGCAACCGCATGTTCATGAACTGCGTCGTGTCCGGATCGAAGAACGCGCTCTGCGCGCAATCCATCAGCGCTACCTGCTCCGCGAAGCTCATCTTCGGTTTCGCCGTCAGCGTCTTCCACATCTTCTCGATCGAGTTGTCGTACTTACGGAGTACATTGAGGTCTTCGAAGAACGCCGGAATGTAGAGCGCGTCGAAGCCCATATCGCCGCTCTGGATCGAGATCGCGTCCCAGAAATCGCTGCGCGCCAGCCCGTGATACGCCGCGCCGTAGCCACCCGACGATTTGCCGAACACGCCGCGCTTGCCTTTGCCGCCGCAACCAAAACGCTGTTCCACGAACGGCACGATTTCATCGCAGAGATAATCCGCGTAGCGGCCGGTTCCGGCGCTGTTCAGATACTGATTGCCGAAGAGCTTGGTGAAACAGTCCGGCATCACCATCACCACGCGCGGCATACCTTCATGCACCAGCCGGTCCAGCCGCTCCGGCAAATTCTCGGAAAACGGCATCCAGTTCGCATGTGCGAGCGCCGTGGAGGTGTAGCCCTTCAAATCCACAAGCACCGGCAAACGCTCCGCCGCGCTCCAACCCGGCGGCGTCCACACATAGAACTCCCGCACAAACGGATCGCCCAGCGGATTGCCCTGCAAAACCGTCGATTCATGAACCAGGCGATGCAGCTCGCCGCGCGGAATGGAGTGATCTCGTCTCATAAAAAGGTGATGATCCCAGCGGCTTGACCTTGCAAGCGGCGCGGCTCAAAACCCCGCCTTCCCCAAATTCCGAGACCCGAAAATGAGCGCCGCAGAAAGCCATATCCTTCCCGTCTATTCGCCGCCGGAGCAGATCTTCGAGCGCGGCGAAGGCTGCTGGATCTGGGACGACAAAGGCGAGAAATATCTCGACTGCATCGCCGGCATCTCGGTCAACGCATTCGGCCACGCGCCGCCGTTCCTGGCGAAAGCGCTGACCGAACAAGCCGGCAAGCTCTGGCACACCTCGAACATGTTCAAGATCAAGGGCCAAGAAGAGCTCGCCGCGAAGTACACGCGCGATTGCTTTGCCGATGTCGTCTTCTTCACGAACAGCGGCACCGAGGCGATCGAAGGCGCGCTGAAAACCGCGCGCAAGTATCACAGTGCCAACGGCAATCCTGAGCGCATCGACATCATCGGCTTCCAAGGCTCGTTCCACGGCCGCTCGTACGCCGCGATCAACGCCTCAGGCACGCCCGCTTATCTCGAAGGCTTCGGCCCGCGCCTGCCCGGCTTCATCCAAGTGCCGTACGGCGACGAAGCCGCGCTCCGCGCCGCGATCTCGCCGACGACTGCCGCGCTCATCATCGAGCCGGTGCAAGGCGAAGGCGGCGTCCGCGCCGTGCCGGAAGAGACGCTCCGCCTCTATCGCCAGCTCGCCGACGAGCACGGCTTCCTGATCATCTTCGACGAAGTGCAATCGGGCGCAGGCCGCACCGGCAAAATGTGGGCGCACCAATGGAGCGGCATGACGCCGGACATCATGGCTGTCGCCAAAGGCGTCGGCGGCGGTTTCCCGATGGGCGCGTTCATGGCGACGAAGGAAGCGGCCAAGGGCATGGTTGTCGGCGTTCACGGCACCACATTCGGCGGCAATCCGCTGGCGATGGCTGTCGGCAATGCCGCGTATGATGAATTGTCGAAACCGGCCTTCCTTGAGCACGTCAACAAGGTTGCGAACTATCTTTCGCAATCGCTTGAGGGCCTAAAGGATCGCCACCCAAATTTGGTCGTGGACACACGCGGCAAAGGTTTGCTGCGCGGCATCAAGCTCACGGTGAATCCGAAGGAACTCCAAGCCAAGTTGCGCGCGCGCAAAGTGCTGGTCGGCGTCGCCGGCGACAACGTGCTGCGCATCGCGCCGCCACTGACGATCAACGAGAGCGAACTCAGTCAGCTGATCGATGCAATTGACACCGTGTTGGCGGCGCAGATGGCGGAAGCGAGCGCGTGATCGAAAGTCCGCGTCACTTCCTCGACATTAGCGCCCTCTCCCGCGAAGACGTGCGCGCGATCCTAGACGAAGCGCATGCGCGCAAAGCCGCGCGCATCGATTGGCCGAAGGCCGCGCCGGATGAAGATACGCCGCTCGACGGCTACGCGCTGGCAATGATCTTCCAGAAGAACTCGACCCGAACGCGCGTCTCGTTCGAGATCGGCATGCATCAACTGGGCGGCAAAGCCATCGTCCTGAACGCCAACGACACGCAACTCGGCCGCGGTGAAACCGTGGAAGATACTGCACGCGTGCTCTCGCGCATGGTCGATGCGGTGATGATCCGCGCCAACAATCACCAGGACGTCGTTGACTTCGCCGCTGCCGCAAGCGTGCCGGTGATCAACGGTCTCACCGATCTCTCGCATCCTTGCCAGATATTTGCCGACATCATGACCATCGAAGAATGGTCAGGCGACATCGCCGGCAAGACCATCGCCTGGCTGGGCGATGGCAACAACGTCTGCACTTCGTTCATGCACGCAGCAGAGAAGCTCGACTTCAAACTCCGCATCGCGACACCCGCGACCTACGCGCCGCGCGGCCAAGAGCTCGCAGCGGCGATCGCCGCTGGCGCTGACGTCGAAGCGCACAACGATGCCAAGAAGGCCATCGACGGCGCTGACGTGGTCGTCACCGACACCTGGGTGTCGATGGGCGACACCGACAAGGACGAACGCCTCGCCGCTTTCCCGCCCTTCGCCGTCAACGACGAGATGATGGCGCGCGCCGGCAAAGACGCGATCTTCCTACACTGCCTCCCTGCCCACCGCGGCGAGGAAGTCACCGACAGCGTGCTCGATGGCGCACGTTCCGCTGCATGGGACGAAGCCGAAAACCGCATCCACGCGCAGAAGGCGGTACTGCTCTGGTGCCTGGGCAAGCTCTAACGTTGCTTCGGATAGGAAGCGGCCCCATATCGCCCGCTTCATGACTTCCACCGACGACATCATCGCGCCGTTTAGCCTCGACAACGCACCCGTGCGCGGCCGCATCGCGCGATTGGCTGAAGGCGCACTCGATCCGATCCTGCATCGCCACGACTATCCGCGACCGGTCGCGCTGCTGCTCGGCGAAGCGCTGACGTTGACCGCGCTCGTTGGCTCACTGCTGAAAACCGATGGGCGCCTTGTGATCCAAGCACAGGGCGAGGGGCCGGTGTCGCTGTTGGTTGCCGAGCACATAGACGGCGGCGTGCGAGGTTACGCGCGATTGAGAGAGGGCGCGGCGGAAAAACTCGCCGGCGCGCACCGCATGCCGCCGAGCGAATTGCTGGGCGCAGGCAGCCTCGTTCTCACCCTCGATCTCGGCGAAAACACAACGCCGTTCCAGGGCGTCGTTGCGCTTGAAGGCGCGACGTTGGCGGAATGCGCCGAGAACTATTTCCGCGTCAGCGAACAAACGGACACAGGCATCCGGCTCGCCGTCGGCGAGATCATCAATGGCGCCGGTCCATCGCAATGGCGCGCGAGCGGCGTGCTGATGCAGCGCCTCGCAAGCGACCAAGCGCGCGGCGATACCGAAGAAGATTGGAACCGCGCCTCGATCCTCTTCAACACCGTCACGGACGCAGAACTGATCGATCCCGAGCTACCCGCTGACCGCCTGCTCTATCGCCTCTTCCACGAAGAAGGCGTGCGCATGGGAGATGTCGCGCCGCTGGACGATCGCTGCACCTGCAGCGAAGAACGCCTCACCGGCGTCATGAAGCAATTTCCGAAGGAAGAGATCACCAACCTGATCGAACCCGACGGCAAACTCCACGCACGCTGCCAATTTTGCGCGCGTGAGTACCTGATCGATCCTGCGGATGTCGGCGTGGCTTAAGCGGCGTCCACGTCTAGCGCGTAGCCGGCGCTGCGCACGGTGCGAATGGGGTCACTCTCGGTGCCGACCATTAGCGCCTTACGCAGACGACCGATGTGCACGTCGACGGTGCGCGCTTCGACGTAAACGTCAGAGCCCCACACAGCATCCAGCAATTGCTCGCGGCTAAACACGCGGCCTGGGTGCTGCATCAGGTGATCGAGAATGCGGAATTCAGTCGGACCGAGATGCACGTCACGCTCGCCGCGATGCACGCGGTGCGAGACGCGGTCCATGGTGATGTCGCCGATGATGATCTTATCGTCGGCCAAGCCCGGACGAATGCGGCGCATCACGGCGCGCAGACGCGCCAGCAACTCATTCATCGAGAACGGCTTAGTGAGATAGTCGTCAGCGCCAACGTCGAGACCGCGAATGCGGTCGCCTTCTTCGGTGCGCGCGGTCAACATCACGATCGGCGTGTTGCGCGTATCCTGTCGGGCGCGCAGGCGGCGACAAACTTCGATGCCAGGCGCTTTCGGCAGCATCCAGTCGAGTACTACCAGATCCGGCGCGCTCTCATCGGCGACGACCAGCGCTTCTTCGCCATCGTTGGCGACGGAGACGCGATAGCCTTCCTTCTCAAGATTGTACTTGAGCAAATCCGCCAAGGCCGCCTCGTCTTCGACGACCAGCACGTGCGTTGCCTTGGCCATGTCTTTGGTCCTACTCCGCCGCGTCGGCTCGCGGCCGCTGCGTCGCGATATCCTCGCCGGTGACGAGGAAGTGGATATATTCGGCGATGTTGGTGCCGTGATCGCCGATGCGCTCAAGGTTCTTTGCGATGAAGAGCAAGTGCGCGCATGAGCTGATCATGCGCGGGTCTTCGATCATGTAGGTCAGTAATTCACGGAACAGAGAATTGTAGTGCGCATCGATATTGTCGTCCGCGTTCCAGACATTGATCGCCGCTTGCACGTCCTTGTTGGCGTACGCGTCGAGCACTTGCTTCAAGTGCGCCGCCGACATCTTGCCCATGCGCTCGACCGAGCGGGTGAGCTGGATTGGTTCGTCTTGGTTCAAGATCAGCGCGCGCTTGGCGATGTTCTTGGCGAGATCGCCGACGCGCTCTAGCTCGCCGGCAATGCGCCAAGCGGTCAGCACAACCCGGAGATCGCTCGCCATCGGCTGGCGCAGCGCGAACAACTTAATCGCACGCTTTTCGATCTCCCGCTGAGCGGCGTCGATCTTCGGATCGCGCTGGATGACCATCTGCGCAAGCTCGGTGTCGCGACGACCGACCGCGGACAGCGCATCGTTGATCGCCGTTTCGGCCAAACCACCCATGCGCGCCACTTCTTGAGTAATCGCGTCGAGCTCTTCAGAAAACGCTTTGACAGTATGCTCAGCCATTGTCGCCTTAACTCGCCGCGCCAATGCTGGCGCGCTGCGTGGTCTTTTGGAAGCGGTCACGGCAATTAGCCGAACCGGCCAGTGATGTAGTCCTGCGTACGCGTATCGCGCGGGTTGGTGAAGATTTCCTCGGTCGCGCCGGTCTCGACCAGCTTGCCCATATGGAAGAACGCCGTCTTTTGCGAGACGCGCGCCGCCTGCGCCATCGAGTGCGTGACGATGACGATGCAATAATTCTCGCGGAGTTCGTCGATCAGCTCTTCGATCTTCGCGGTGGCGATCGGATCGAGGGCCGAGCACGGCTCGTCCATGAGGATGATGTCGGGATTCACCGCCACGGTGCGGGCGATGACGAGACGCTGCTGCTGGCCGCCTGAAAGCGAGGTGCCCGGTTGCGCGAGACGATCCTTCACTTCTTCCCAAAGGCCGGCGCGACGAAGCGATTGCTCGACGATGCCGTCCATGTCCTTCTTCGCGCGCGCCATGCCGTGAATGCGCGGGCCGTAAGCGACGTTGTCGTAGATCGACTTCGGAAACGGGTTCGGCTTTTGGAACACCATGCCGACGCGCGTGCGCAACACGACCGGGTCGACGTTCTTCGCGTAAGCGTCCTTGCCTTCGATCTGCAGCGAGCCGGTAACACGGCAATTATCGATGAGATCGTTCATGCGGTTGAAGCAGCGCAGGAAAGTGGTCTTGCCGCAGCCCGACGGGCCGATGAAGGCGGTGACGGCGCGATCGGGGATGTCCATCGAGACGTCGAACAAAGCCTGCTTATCGCCGTAGTGCACGTTCACGTCGCGCGCGGCGATCTTGGTTGCGGCCCCAGTCAGCGTGCCTGCGCTCGACCTCACGAGAGGCGCCACCATGGACGGGGTGTTGCTCATGGCGCGCTCGGAACCAGCTGCGGAAAATTCCATGATATTCGACCCCTTAGCTCAGCGCTCACGCACCGAGTCGCCATCCGCGCCCGATGCGAGGGGTATGTAGGGGGCTTCCGTGACACTGATGTGAAATCACCCCTTCGTTTCATCAGCCCTCCTCCGCCAATTCTACATAGGCCGCGAACGCGGAACCGCGTCCAGGCTGGCTTTCGACCAGAAAGCCGCCGCGGTGGCGGTTGACGATGTGCTTAACGATAGCAAGGCCAAGCCCGGTGCCGCCGCGCTCGTTGCCCAGCTCACGTTCGACACGGAAGAAGCGTTCGCCCAAGCGGGGAAGGAATTGCTTGGAAACGCCCTGACCCGAATCCTCAACGCGCACATAGGCGTACGAGCGGTTCGCGGCCGCGGCAGGCGTCAGCAACGCGACACGACCAGCCTCATCCCAGCGTCGCCCACCTTGCGCGGAGACCTCTTCTCGATCGCCAGACGCGGCGACTTCGATACGAACGACGCCGCCGTCCGGCGTGTATTTTACGGCGTTGTCGACAAGGTTCTGCACCACCTGCGCAAGCTGAAAGCGCTCACCAACAACACGCACCGGCTCTTCCGGCACGCGCAGATCAAGCGTGACATTGCGCTCCTTCAGCAGCGGCGCGAGAGAATCCGCCACCTCATGCGCAACGGCGCCAAGGTCAGCGCGATCAGAGGGCGGCACGTGCTCATCAAGTTCGATGCGCGACAGCGAAAGCAGATCATCGATCAGGCGGCGCATGCGATCGGCTTGCACCTGCATCATCGCCAAAAAGCGCTCGCGGTCGGCGCTGATATCGCGCGCCGGACCAGCGAGCGTTTCAATCAACAAAGTCAACGACGCGAGCGGCGTACGTAGTTCGTGGCTGGCGTTGGCAAGAAAATCCGCACGCATGCGTTCCGTGCTCATTCTGGCCGTTTGATCGTGAAAAACCATCATCGCCGCACGATCGACACCCCACGTCACAGGCGCGACGTAGCAGCGCGTGTGACGGTCGACTTGCGCCGGAGTCTCGTATTCCACGGACTGCGTCTGGCCATCGCGAACGGCGCTCTGCACGGCTTCAAGCACATCCGGGTGACGCAGGATTGAAGTTAGAAACTGCCCGCGCGCTTCGAAATGCATTTGCCGACGCGCGGCGGCGTTGGAGCTCACAATGCGACCCTCTGAATCCACCAGCAGTGCGGGATCAGGCATCGCTTCCAACAGAGGCGCCAGCTCAGCAAGACCGACGAGTTCGATCTGATCGTCGCCGCTGGGCGCAATAACAAACCGGCTTGTCTCGCGCGCGGCCCAATAGGCTGCGGCGGCCGCCAACACCATCAAAACTGCCGCGGCGGCGTTGGTCGTTAGCGCGAGTAGCATCGCGAGTACGCCCAACGCACCCGCCGCCCAAGCGGCAGCTGGTACGCGCTCCAACCGGAAGCGCGGCGAAAGACGGTTCACGGCCATGCCCGCCCGGCTTAGGGCGCGCGCGCAGAGTCGCGCAAGGCGAGGTGTCGGCCCCGGCCCAGCTGAAACGTCATAGTGAAGACGTAGGGAGAGCCAGCAGGTCGTCGTGGAAAACGGTCGGTTCGTCGTGGGTCACAGCTCGACGCATCCAAAAACGGAGGCGTCGGCATCCCACTGCTGACGGGAGAGGTGCGCCCTAGCTGCTTGGGGACAAATCCATATCGATTTTCAATACAGATTTATTGACTTTCGAGAGGGTGGCGGCTAGTGCGGTAGTGTGAGGGATTATGAAAAACGGGGTTCGACTGTTGGTCGGCGTAGGGATTGTTGCCCTGGCTGGATCGTGCGCGGGGCGCAATCTGCCGCCCGAGCCGGATTCCTACGTCGCCGCTGACGCCATCGGCGCGGACCGCGCGGCGGACCTCGCGGCTTCCCCTGCGGCAACTTGGCTCGACGACATGAACTCCGCCGAGATGTCGACGATGGTGCGCGAAGCGCTTGCCGGCAGCCCAGACCTACAAATCGTCGAAGCCCGTTATCGCGCTGCGCGTTGGCGCGCGCGCGGATCGTTCGGCGGCAATCTACTGCCGAGCTTGAGCGTCGGCGCCGATGGCTCACGCACCGAGGTCCCAACCGGCACGGAAGAGCGCATCCGCTCCGACGTGATGACCTCAAGCGTCGTCGCTAGCTGGGAAATTGATCTCTGGGGCCGCCTCACCTCACGTGCGCTCGCCGCTGATCTGAGCGCAGATGCTGCGCGACAAGATCTGAATGACTCGCGCCTCTCCGTTGCGGGTCAATCCTCGCGCGCTTGGGTCGATCTGATCGAAGCACAGCAATTGCTGGCGCTGGCGGAAGAAGATTTGCAAACGCGCGAACGCGCGCTCGATCTCACGCAACGCCGCTACGATGCGGGACTCATCTCTTCGCTCAATCTCCGCACAGCGCGCAGCCAGGTGGCTTCGGCGCGTGGTTTTCAAGCGCAAGCGCAAGACTCGCTCCTGATCGCCTCGCGCCGCTTGCAAGAAATTATGGGCCGCTATCCGGACGGATCGCTTCGCGCTGAAGGCGCGCTGCCGGAATTGGCGCCACTCGCGGCCGCCGGCGCACCGGCAGATCTGCTTGAGCGCCGCCCGGATGTGTTGGCGTCCGAAAGCCGCATGCGTGCGGCTGGTTTCCGCATTCACGAAGCGCGCGCGGCCATGTTGCCGCGGCTGACTTTGCGCGCGAGCGCAGGCCTCAGCACCGATCCGCTGACCAATCCGCGTCCGCAACTCACTGACGTCGATGACAGCGTGAACATGATCTCGAACATCGTCGCCGGCCTGACGATGCCGATCTTCAATGGCGGCGCCTTGCTCTCGGAATCACGCGCCACCGTCGCCGACCGCCGTGCGGCCGCGGCCGACTATGTGCGCACTTCTATCGCGGCGTGGCGCGAAGTCGAAGGCACGATCAGCGCCGATCAGTCACTGCAGGTGCGTGAAGAGCAATTCGCCATCGCCGCCAACGAAGCGCGCGAAGCGCAGGCATTGGCCGAACGCGAATACGCACGCGGCGTCGCGACACTGTTTGAATTGATCGACGCCTATACGCGCCGCATCGACGCCGAGCGCGGACTCATCACGGCGCGCTCAGCGCGCGTCTCCAATCGCATTTCCTATCACGTCGCCCTGGGCGGCGGCGCCCGCACTGGCGGGATCGACGAAGACCGGGAACAGACGCCATGAACAAGATGGACCTCAACACGATGACGCAGACAGCGCATGAAGAGGACAAGCCCAAGGGCCTTTGGGGAGCGATACGGCGCATCGCGATCTTCGCGGCGCCGCTCGTTGTGATCGTCGGCGGCGGGCTTCTGCTCGCGGTGATGATCGCCACCGGCCCGAAGGCCAAAGAAAAAGGCGAACCGCCGCACGCACCAGCCGTGCAGTTCGCGGTCGCGCACGCGCGACCGACAACCGTCTCGATCAACGTGCAGGGCGAAGCGCGTCCGCGCGTTGAAGCCACGCTCGCCGCGCAAGTCGCTGGCCGCGTCGTTTGGGCGAGCCCAAAGTTCGCAGAAGGCGGCTCGTTCACCGAAGGCGAGGTCATGGCGCGCATCGACGCGGCTGACTATCAACTCGCTGTCGTCCGCGCGCGCGCGCAAGTCGCGCAAGCGCAAGAAGGTCTGACGCGCGAAGAAGCCGAAGGCGAATTGGCGCGCCAAGATTGGCAAGCCTTAGGGCGCGGCGATCCGCCGCCGCTCGCAGTGCGTGAGCCGCAATTGGCACAGGCGCGCGCGCAACTGGCTTCTGCCGAAGCGGCGTTGCGTTCGGCTGAACTCGACCTCAACCGCGCATCGATTCGCGCGCCGTTCACAGGCCGCGTGCGTGAGCGTCGCGCCAACGTTGGCGACTATGTCGGGCCGGGTTCACCGGTCGCGGTGATGTTCGCGACTGACACGATGGAAATTCGCGTGCCGCTGACCGACGCCGATCTTGCCTCAATGCGCTTGCCGGTTGGCTTTGCCGCATCGAGTTCCAACCAAGGCCCTGAAGCCCACGTCACCAGCGTGACCGGAGGCCGTATTCAAGCCTGGGAAGGCCGCCTCGTTCGCACCGAAGCTTCGGTCGATGCGCGCACACGCCTAGTGTACGGCGTCGTCGAAGTGCGCGATCCATTCGGATCGCGTCACACGGCGCCGCTCGCGCCGGGCATGTTCGTGCAAACGCGCCTCGAAGGCTCAAACCGCGAAACGCTCGTCGCGGCGCCGCGCAGCGCGCTGAAGCGTAACGAGTTCGTGTATGTGGTTCGTCCCGACAACACGATCGACGTCCGCCAAGTGCGCGCTGCGCAAACGACGGCTGACGAAGTGCTGTTCCGCGAAGGACTCGCTGACGGCGAACGCGTTGTCGTCTCAGTGCTCACCTCGCCGCGTCAAGGCATGGAAGTGACGCCGATCGACCGCGAAGGCGGTACGGCGCCGGCGCCCGCTGCCGCGCCAGCGCCTGCACAACAGAACCTCGATATTCGCCCGTAACTACGCGCCTCGCATCGACGAGGATTGAAGGACTGATCTTATGCTGAAGGGTCTCGTCGCCTGGTGGGGACACAACCCCGTCGCCGGCAACCTGCTGATGGTCTTCGTGACCATCGCGGGAATCTTCTCCTTCAACAAGATGGAGAAGGAATTCTGGCCGCCGGGACGCGACAACAGCGTCCAGGTGAGCGCGTCCTGGGCGGGCGCGAGCCCCGAGGATATGGAAAGCCAAGTCATCATCCGCATCGAGGAAGCCACGGCTGGCCTCGACGGCGTTGATTGGGTGCGTTCGCGTTCAGGCGAAGGCTTCGGCTGGGTGAGCATTCAATCCGAGTCTGGCGCCGATATCGACGCAATGACGCAGGAAGTGCGCTCGCGCGTGGAATCCATCTCGGGTCTGCCGAACGCGATGGATCCGATCCGGGTGACGCGCCAAGTCGGCCGCAACGCCTCTTTCATCATCGGCCTGCACGGCAACGTCGATGAGCGTACGCTGCGCGATACCGCCGAGCGACTGCGCGATCAAATCTCGCTGCTGCCGGGCGGCGCCAACACTGAAGTGTGGGGCGCGCGTCCGCCGGAAGTGTCGATCGAAATCTCGGAAGCTTCGCTGCAAGCCTTCGGCCTCACGTTTGACGACGTCGCCCGTGCGGTGCGCTCAAGTTCGGTCAACGCCGGCGCAGGCGCAGTGCGCACGGCTGACGGCAACTTCCAGCTTCAGGCGCGCAACCTCGCCGACACCGAACTCGATTTCGAAAACATCATCATTCGCCAAACGCCGGACGGAGGCATCGTACGCGTCGGTGATGTTGCCACTGTCAATGACGGCTTCGTCGACACCAACCTCTATTCGCGCATGAATGGCGAGCCAGCGATGCTGGTGGCGCTGCAGACCGCCGACCAATTCAACATCTGGGACACCAAGAAGGCAGTCGACGAGACGCTGGAACGGTTCCGCGCGACGCTGCCGGCCGGCCTTCAGCTGACGATCATAAACGACGAGTCCGAAGGCTATAACGAACTGCTGAGCCTGCTCTTCCAGAACGCGGCGCAGGGCTTTTTCCTGATCTTCTTTCTGCTGCTGCTGACGTTGCACCCGAAGGTGGCGTTCTGGTCGACGCTTGGCGTCATGACCGCCTTCGCCGGCTCGTTCTTCATCCTCCCCTACATCGGCGTTTCGCTGAACTTCATGAGCGTGTTCGGTTTCCTTCTGGTGCTGGGCATCATGGTCGACGACGCGATCATCGTCGGTGAAGCCGTCTATGAGCGCGCCGAGAAAGGCCATCACGGCGCCGACGCCGCGATCCTCGCGACACAAATGGTGCTGAAACCGCTCGTCGCATCTGTGTTCGTGACCATGATCGCGTTCGCGCCGATGATGATGTTTTCGGGCGAGGTCCGCCAGTTCACCAGCGCCATCTCAATGGTCGTGATCTCGACCTTGGTCTTCTCGCTGATCGAAAGCTTGATCATTCTGCCCGCGCACTTGGCGCACGTGACGATGCCCAATACCGAGGGCCAAGGAATCATGGCCCGGTTGATGCGCATTCAGCAAAAATGCGCGCGCTCGGTCATCTGGGTCGCTGAAAACCTGCACGGCCCGCTGGTGCGCACCGCGGTAAAAATGCGCTACCTCACCTGGGCCGTGTTCCTAGTGATCATGATCCTCGGCGTCGGCCTCATGGTTTCGGGCCGCGTGAAGCAAACCTTCATGCCGGAAGTCGAAGGCGACTTCATGGTGGCCAACATCACGCTGCCGCAGACCACGCCCTTCTCCCGCATGGAGCAAGTCAGCGCTCAACTCGACGGCGCGCGCCGCGCGCTCGAAGAGGAAACGGTGGCGAACGCCTATGTCGATCCACTCACCCATCAGAACTCGCGTGGCGTCGTCCGTTCGTGGAGCCAGTTCATCGATGAGAACACGATCCAGGCTTACGTCGGCCTGACGCCGCCTGAGACGCGGCCGGATATGCGCTCGCGTAACATCACCGAACGGCTTGAGCAATTGCTCGGCGAAGTGCCGGACGCGGACCAAGTGAGCTTCTCGCTCTCAGGATCGGGCTCGCCGTCGATCGATCTGGCATTGATCAGCGACAACAAAGAAGACCTCGATATCGCGGTCGAAGACTTGAAAGCGCGGTTGCTGCAGTTCCAGGGCGTGACCAGCGTTCGCGACAGTCAAGACGCGGCCAACGAAGAGTTGCGCTTCACATTGCTCCCAGGCGCTGAACAACTCGGCATCACGCTGATCGATGTGACACGCCAAGTGCGCCAAGCCTATTTCGGCGAAGAAGCGCAACGCCTGCCGCGCAACGGCGACGACGTCCGCGTCTACATCCGCTATCCGCGCGATGATCGCCGCACGCTGGAAAGCCTCGGCTCCTTCCGTATTCGCACGTCGGATGGCCGCGAAGTGCCGCTGGCCAGCGTCGCGATATGGGAGTTTGCACCGGGCGTCACCGGCCTCGACCGCCGCCAACGTCAAAGCTCGATCTTGGTCACCGCCGACCTCGTCAACGCCGAAGGCCGCGCCGAGATTATGCGCACGCTGGACAATGAGTATTGGCCAGCCTTCGAGTCGCGGTTCTCGACCGTCTCGCGCCGCGCCATCGGCGAAGCCGAAGGCCAGCAAGAGTTCATGAATGAGTTCATCACGCTGATGACGATGGCGTTCGCCGCGATCTACTTCCTGCTCGCCGTAACGTTCCGCTCGTACGCGCAACCTTTGATGATCCTCTGCGTCATCCCGTTTGCGATCGTGGGCGCCCTGCTCGGGCACTTAGCGTTCGGGATCAGCTTTGCGCTGTTCTCGTGGCTCGGGATGATCGCTGCCATTGGCGTCGTCGTGAACGACAACGTCGTGTTGGTGGACCGCTGCAATCAAATCCGCGGCTACTTCGCGCTGCGCATGAAAGGATCGGGACAGCCGCTGCCCGAAGAAGAAGGCTGGGAGCCGCACGACATCACCCTGCCCAACGGCCAAGTGGTCGAATATATCGGCATCGCGCCTGACCTTGAGCCTCACGAGGAGATGATCATCGAGGGCGCAGCATCGGGCTTCCAGAAGGGACCGATCGATCTCAAAACCTCGAAGCAAATGACTGACGGCCCGGAATACCGCGAGCGCGGCGAGCAGCTCGAGGCCATGGGTTTTCAGATCATGCGGGTGAAGGCTGAGGCCGGGATTACGGAGGCGTCGGTCTCACGTTTCCGTCAGATCTTCCTCACATCGGTGACGGAATTCATCGGCACCTCGCCCATGATCCTGGAGAACGCGGCGATCGTTCAGTTCCTGAAGCCGATGGTCATCAGCTTGGCCTTCGGCGTCCTGATCTGTATGCCGGCGACCTTGATCCTGACGCCCGTCTTCTACATGATCGGGCTCGACTTTAAGCGCATCTTTGGCGGCCTGTTTGGCTTCTACGGGCGCTTGTATGGGGGACGCCGCAAACTCGCTGCGGCGGAATAACAAACAGACCTTCGGAGGGTACTCAATGATGTTTTTGACTCGTCGCGCCATGGGCGCGTCGTCAGTCGCGCTATTGGCCGGTTGCGCCACGGGCGCCGCTACCACCACGACCGAAACGACGACCGCGGCGCGTGCGCCAGCAGCCATCGGCGCTTGGGGCGTTGATCTCGCCGCGCGCGACACCAGCGTGAAGCCGGGCGACGACTTCTTCAAATACGCAAACGGCACGTGGCTCGCGAACACGCAGATCCCGGCCGACCGCACGCGCTGGGGCACATTCGATATTCTGCGCGAGAAGGCGGACAACGACGCCCGCGTCATCATCGAAGAAGTTGCTCTCGCCGGTGGCGCGCCCGGCACGATCCAGCAGAAGATCGCCGACTTCTACAATTCGTTCTTGAACCAACAGCAGATCGACGCCGCGGGCCTCACGCCGTTGCAGGAAGAACTCGCCGCGATCCAAGCGCTGCGTAATCACGAAGAGACCATCCGCCTCATCGCGACGCCCGGCGTCGCGGTGAACTCACCGATCGCCGCCTATGTCGGCCTCGATGATCGCAACCCGAACCGCTACATCTGCAACATGACGCAAGCGGGCCTGGGCCTGCCGGAGCGCGAATACTATCGCCGCACCGACGGCGAATTCCCAAACATCCGCCGCGAATACGAAGCGCACATCACCCGCCTGCTCACGCTCGCGGGCCAAAGCAATGCCGGCGCGCAAGCACGCCGCATCGTCGCGCTGGAAACCCAAATCGCCGAACGCCATTGGCCAATCGCCGATCGCCGCGACCGCGATCGCACCTATAATCTGAAAACGCGCGCTGAAATCCGCGCGCTGGCGCCGCGCTTCCCGTGGGATGCCTCGTTTGAAGCTGCAGGCCTTGGCGACGTTCAGGAAGTGGTCATTGCGGAACTCTCCGCGATGGGGCCGCTCGCCAATCTCTTCGTGCAGACGCCGGTTTCAACCTGGAAATCGTACCTCACCTATCACCTGGTGCGTAACAACGCGGCGATCCTGCCGAAGACCATCGATGATGAAGTCTTCGCATTCTATGGCACGACTCTGAACGGTCAGCCGCAACAGCGCGAGCGCTGGAAGCGTGCAGTGCAAGCCGTGAACGGCGCCCTCGGCGAAGGCATCGGCTCGATCTACGTGCAGCGCCACTTCCCGCCGGAAGCCAAAGAGCAAATGCGCCAGTTGGTCGAGAACCTGCGCACCGCTTACGGCCAGCGCATCGACGCGCTGAGCTGGATGTCAGCCGAAACGAAAGTAGCGGCGCGCGAAAAGCTGGCGACCTTCCGTCCGAAGATTGGTTACCCGGATCGCTGGCGTGATTATTCAGGCCTCGAAGTCCGCGCCAACGACGCTTTCGGCAATTCCAAACGCCAAGGCATCTTCGATTGGAACTTCGACCTCGCGCGCCTCGCCCGTCCGACCGACAAGGACGAGTGGTTCATGACGCCGCAAACTGTGAACGCCTATTACAATCCGACGTTCAACGAAGTCGTCTTCCCAGCCGCGATCCTGCAGCCGCCGTTCTTCGATCCGAACGCTGACCCAGCCGTGAACTACGGCGCCATCGGCGGCGTCATAGGTCACGAAATGGGCCACGGCTTCGACGACCAGGGCGCGAAGTCCGACGCACAAGGCGTGTTGCGCGATTGGTGGAACGCCAGCGACGTGGCTGCCTTCACGCAAGTGACGGATCGCCTCGCCGCGCAGTACGATGCGTTCACGCCGCTCGAAGGCATCCACGTCAATGGCCGCCTGACTCTCGGCGAGAACATTGGCGACAATGGCGGCCTGCAAGTGTCGCGTCACGCCTACTCGCTATCGCTCGGCGGCCAACCGGCGCCGACGATCGATGGCATCACTGGCGATCAGCGCTTCTTCCTCGGCTGGGCGCAAGCCTGGCGCGCGCTTATCCGTGACCCGGCGCTGCGCAATCAGATCCTGACGGACCCGCACTCACCGTCGATCTATCGATGCAACGGCACCGTTCGGAACATGGACAGCTGGTACGCCGCGTTCGACGTCCAGCCGGGCGATGCGCTCTATCTCGCGCCGGCCGACCGCGTCACCATCTGGTAAGGCGCGGACGACAGTCCAAACGATCAAGGGGAGCCTCCGGGCTCCCCTTTTTCTTGCGCAGTTTGCGATCAAGGCGCGGTTTGGAGCGGCTGACGGCTCTTCTCGCTCTTGTTCGCCCGCGCCCGCGCCCAGATGATCGCACCACCTTGGAGGGATTTCATGCTTAGCTTCACTCGCCGCGCCCTTGGCGCGTCTTCGCTCGCGCTCGCCGCAGGCTGCGCAACAGGAACAGCAAGCAGCGGCGGCGGAGCAAGCAGCAGCAGCGCCGCCATCGGCGCCTACGGGCTCGACCTGACAGCCGGCGACGCGAGCGTTCAGCCGGGCAACGATTTCTTCCGTTATTGCAACGGCCGCTGGCTCGACGCGACCGAAATCCCAAGCGACCAGCGCAGCTGGGGCACGTTCGTCATCCTCGGCGAGAAGGCCAGCCAAGACCAACGCGTCATCATCGAAGAAACCGCGATGGTCGGTGGCGTGCCCGGATCAGCGCAGCAACGCATCGCCGCGACCTACAACGCCTACCTCAACACAGACGCCATCAACGCGCGCGGCCTTGGGCCTTTGCAGGAAGATCTCGCCAGCATCGCCGCGCTGCAAACGCACGAAGACGTCATCCGCGCCATGGCGCGGAACGACATCCCGACCAACGCTCCGATCGTAGCGTTCGCAAGCCTCGATGCGCGCAATCCGCAACGTTACGTCGTCACCTTCACGCACGCAGGCCTTGGCCTTCCAGAGCGCGAATATTATCGCCGCGCCGATGGCGAGGCGAACCGTGTCGCTTATGTTGCCTACATCGAACGTGTGCTCACGCTCGCTGGCCAGGCCAACGGCGCCGCCAAAGCGCGCTCGATCATGACGCTGGAAACGCAAATCGCCGAACTGCATTGGCCCGTTGCTGATCGCCGCCAACGCGACCGCACCTACAACCTGAAATCCCGCGCCGAACTGCGCGCCATTGCGCCAAACTTCCCGTGGGACACAGGCCTCGAAGCCGCCGGCATGGGGCAAGCTACGGAAGTCGTGGTGCGTGAACTCAACGCGATGGCGCCGCTGGCGCAGCTCTTCCTCGCAACACCCGTCGCCACATGGCGCGACTATCTCACTTACAATCTGATCAGCGGCAGCGCCGATGTGCTGCCGAGCGCCATTGACGATGCAAACTTCGACTTCTTCGGCCGCACGCTGAACGGCCAACCCGAGCAACAAGAGCGCTGGAAGCGCGCCGTCGATGTAATCGACAACACGATGGGCGAAGCCGTCGGTCAGCTCTATGTGCAGCGTCACTTTCCGCCGCAGGCCAAAGCGCAAATGCTGGAGCTGGTGGAAAATCTCCGCCGCGCCTATTCGCAACGCATCGATCAATCGCCGTGGATGACCGCCGCCACCAAAGTCGTCGCGCAAGAAAAGCTTGCCGCGTTCGTGCCACGTATCGGCTATCCGGACAAATGGCGTGACTTCACCGGCCTCGAAGCCGTCGAGGGCGATGCCTATGGCAATTTCAAACGCGCCAATAAATTCAACGGCGACTGGCGAACGGCGCGCCTCTGGCGCCCAGTCGATCGCGGCGAATGGAACATGACGCCGCAAACCGTGAACGCGTCCTACAATTCCGTGCTGAACGTCATCACCTTCCCGGCCGCGATCCTGCAGCCGCCCTTCTTCGATCCGAATGCGGACGCGGCCGTGAACTACGGCGCCATCGGCGGCGTCATCGGCCACGAAATGGGTCACGGCTTCGACGACCAAGGCGCCAAATCTGACGCGCGCGGCGTGCTGCGCGATTGGTGGAGCCCGCAAGATGTGGCTGCGTTCGAGCGCGCAACCAGCGCGCTCGCAGCGCAATATGACGGCTTTGAAGCGCTGCCGGACCTGCACGTGAACGGTCGGCTCACACTCGGTGAAAACGTCGGCGACAATGGGGGCTTGCAGGTCGCGCTGCGGGCCTACGAGCTTTCGCTCAACGGCCACGAAGCGCCGGTGCGCGATGGCTTGAGCGGCACACAACGCTTCTTCCTCGGTTGGGCGCAAGCTTGGCGTTCGAAGTATCGCGACGAAGCGCTGCGCAACCTTGTGCTGACCAACCCGCACTCGCCGCCGCAATTCCGCGTCAACGGCGTCGTGCGCAATATGGATGCTTGGTACGAGGCCTTCGGCGTGACGCAGGAGAACGCGCTTTATTTACCGCCGTCGGATCGCGTCACGATCTGGTAGCGCTCAAGCGTACTTGGCGGCCATGTGCTTCCACGCCGCCTTCACAAGTTCACGGAGCGTTGCCTCGTCCACATCATCCATCTTGTTGATGTAGAGGCAACCTCCGCCGACCTTGTGCTTACCAAGCTTCTTCAGCAGCGGCGGCGCTTCTTTGACGCCCGATAGAATGTAGAGCACCAGGCTGGTTTTGCGCGGTGAGAACGCGACGCGCGGCCAATCTCCAGTATTCGACTCGTAACTGCCATAGCCAACGATCGCGGTCCCCCACATCACCGGCTTCTTACCGGTGACCTCGCGCATGATCTTATCGACCGCCTTCGCATCCTTGCGCCGCTGCTCGTGCTCAATAGCGGAGAGGAACGCGGCGACGGAGGCTTTGGTCGGCTTGGTTTTGGGTTCGGCCACTAAAGCCCCTTTACGATCTCATCCGTCATCTTCTTCGCATCGCCCAGCAGCATCATCGTGTTGTCGCGATAGAAGAGTTCGTTATCGACGCCAGCATAGCCGACACCGCCCATGCTGCGCTTCACGAACAGCACGGTCTTGGCCTTTTCGACGTCGAGGATCGGCATGCCGTAGATCGGGCTTTTAGGATCTGTTTTCGCGATCGGATTGGTGACGTCGTTGGCGCCGATCACATAGGCGACGTCCGCAGTGCTGAACTCATTGTTGATGTCTTCGAGTTCGAACACTTCATCGTACGGCACATTCGCTTCGGCCAGCAGCACGTTCATATGGCCCGGCATCCGGCCCGCGACCGGGTGGATGGCGTACTTCACGTCGACGCCTTCCTTCTTCAGCATGTCCGCCATTTCGCGCACGCTGTGCTGGGCTTGCGCGCTCGCCATGCCGTAGCCCGGCACGATAATCACCTTGGAGGCGTTGCGCATGATAAACGCCGCATCGTCGGCGCTGCCCGCTTTGTACGGACGTCGCACGCCGGTGCTCGCAGCCGTCGCGCCATCAGCTGCGCCAAAGCCGCCCAGAATGACGCTGATGAAGCTGCGGTTCATCGCTTTGCACATGATGTAGCTGAGGATCGCGCCCGACGAGCCAACTAGCGCGCCTGTGATGATCAGCGCCACGTTCTCGAGCGTGAAGCCAAGCGCCGCGGCGGCCCAGCCGGAATACGAGTTTAGCATCGAAACGACGACAGGCATATCTGCGCCGCCGATTGGGATGATGAGCAGCACACCGATTAGAAGCGAGAGGAATGCGAGCGCCCAGAAGTGCCATTCCGTCGTGCCATGCGCCTGAATCATCAGGCCAATGAGCACGACAATGGCGATCCCGATGGCGATATTGATGATGTGACGCGCGGGCAGAAGGATCGGCGCGCCGGACATGTTTCCATTGAGCTTGGCGAACGCGATCACCGAGCCGGTGAAGGTCACAGCGCCAATGGCCGCGCCGAGCGACAATTCGACCAAAGACTGGATGTGGATCGGCGTGCGCACGAGATAAGCGCCGACGCCTTGGTCAGCGATGTGGAAACTCTCGGGCGCATAGAATGCCGCAGCCGCGACGGCTACCGCAGCAAGACCAACAAGCGAGTGAAACGCAGCGACCAGTTGCGGCATCGCCGTCATCTTGATCGAGCGCGCGATGAAAGCGCCAACACCGCCGCCAATGGCAATCGCTGCAACGATGATGATCCACGTCGTTGTGTCCGGCCCAACGAGCCACAGCGTCGTCACGATAGCGATCGCCATGCCGAGCATGCCGAAATTGTTGCCTTGGCGGCTAGTCTCGGGGCTCGAAAGCCCACGCAGCGCCAAGATGAATAGCACCCCGGAGACGAGATAAAGCAGTGCTGCGAGATCAGCGTTCATGTCAGCCTCTAGGTGGTCCGAACTGGCGATAGCGTTGCCAGCCGGAGAAAATGGTCACCGCTGGAGCGGCGAAAAAGACAATAGCGGCGAGCCAGGCTGACCAGCCTTCTTGAGTCGCGCCGAGGAACGCGAGGACGTTGCCGACGATCGGCACAAACGCGAGGAAGAAGCCGATCACCGCGGAGAGCCACACGTTTTCGACGACGTTGGCGTGGATCCACTCGATCACGAAGTTGATCTGCAGCAAGCAGAGCGCGATCCAGATCAGCGCAATGATGCAACCAAGGCCCGCGCAACCGCGCATTTGAATTTGGAAGCGGCGCATATCTTCGCGCGCACGTGTGCGGTCGAATGTGTGCGGTGCGACCGGCGGTTCTTCGCCCAAATTCGCGAGCGCGCTTTGCGCCGCTTGGCGCAGTTCATCATCACTGACGGCGCCCTCTTCGCCGGCCTCAAGCACATCTGCTTCAAATGCCTCGATCGTAGGCTGCATCGCAACGATCGCGCGCGGCGCCAAACCGCCGCCGGCACGCCAGCCATCGACAAAGCGGCGCATGAACGCCTCGGCGGAAAGGCGCCCGTCGAGATAAGCTTCGATAAGTGCGCGCCAGTCGGCCGGGCTCACGTCACTTCTTCTCTTTTTTCTTGTACATCGCGAGCATGCGCTGCGTGACCAAGAAGCCGCCGAAGATGTTCACCGCAGCAAGGCCAGCCGCAAGACCGCCCGCGCCTTTGGCGACCCAGCCGCCGTCCGTCATCGCGCTCGCGCCGGCGGCGATGAGCGCACCGACGATGATGACCGACGAAATGGCGTTGGTGACGGCCATGAGCGGCGTGTGCAACGCCGGTGTCACCGACCAGACGACGTAATACCCGACGAAAATCGCCAGCACGAAGATGGCGAGGTAAAAGACAAAAGGATCAACCGCTTCCATGGGCCCCTCGGAACGGATTCTTCGCGAGGGACTAAGAGGCGGAATTTGCGCCGGGTCAACCGATAGTCGTCGTCCGCGCTACGAACCGAAACGAGTGCGGCAGGCGTTCGCGGCGGCGGTGCGTTCGGCGGCGGGCTGCTCTTGCCAAAAGCCCTTCGCGGCGCTGGCGGCGTAGCGGCCAGTCATGCCCTCGACGCCCTCTTCGCGGTTGAGTGCTTCCAGGATGCGCCCGAGGAGCGGCGCCCAGTCGCCCGACGAACCGCGCGGATACGTAAGGACGTCGAGATTGCCGACGGCGGCGACAGCGCCAGCGCAATTGCTCAGTTCTTGCGCTTGGCTCGCATTCTGCGCGTGCGCGGGCGTAGCAATCAAAGCTGCAGCGGTGAGCGTCGCGATGAGCGCGTTACGTGCAAAACCGGCCATGCGTTCCTCCGTACCTTATTCGGTACTGTAGGTCGCGTCCGCGCGGATGACGAGGCCGACGCCATCCGTCTCATGAGTTTCAGCAGCGCGCGCACCGCGATGATTGCGATAAATCAACGTATGACCGCGCGCGCCGACAAGCAGCGCTTCGGGCGTAAACGTAAGATCGGGCGCGCGTTCGAGCGCCTTCTCAAAATAGAGCCGCAGCAAATCCTTGCCGTGGATCACGCCATCCGGAGAGAAGCCAAGCGCGGCAATGTAGGGCGACGAAAACTCGATATCGTCCGCATACAGCGCACAAATCGCATCGAGATCACGCTTGTTCCACGCCTCGTAATAGCGCTTCTCGAATTCGACGTCGTTCATGCTGCGGTCTTTGGAGCAAAGTGCGGATGCACGAGCGCACCAGCTTTGCTCAACATAGCGCCCTTTATGATCTCGTCATCCCAGGCGGGTGCGAAGGCCTTGCTGTCTTTGTCCGTCAGCAGCGGCAGCAGCGCGAGCAAGTTCTTCGCGTAGAGCGAGGATGCATCTGACGGCAGGCGCGATGGCAGATTGGTGAAGCCCATGACCTTCACGCCGCCAATCTCAACCAGTTCATCCGGCTTCGAGAGCGGGCAATTGCCGCCCTGCGCGACAGCAAGATCGATGATCACCGAACCTGGTCGCATCGACTTGGCTTGCGCTTCGGTAACCAGCACTGGCGCAGCGCGGCCCGGGATCAGCGCCGTCGTGATGACGATATCCTGCTTGGCGATGTGCTCGGTCACGAGCGCGGCTTGCTTAGCCTGATACTCGGCGCTCATCGGCTTGGCGTAACCAGCGGTGGTTTCAGCCTGCTTGAATTCCTCGTCTTCAACGGCAACGAACTTCGCGCCTAGCGAAGCCACTTGTTCTTTCGTGGCCGGACGTACGTCCGTTGCGGTGACAACGGCGCCCAGACGACGTGCCGTCGCGATCGCCTGCAGCCCCGCAACGCCAACACCCATCACGAACACTTTCGCAGCGGCGATTGTGCCCGCGGCGGTCATCATCATCGGAAACGCGCGACCATAGAGACCCGCCGCTTCAATCACTGAGCGATAGCCCGCTAGGTTTGCTTGCGAACTCAGCGCATCCATCGATTGCGCGCGCGAGATGCGCGGAATGAATTCCATCGCGACAGCATCAATCTTCGCCTTCGCGAGCGCGTCGATCGTTGCTTTGTCGCCGTACGGTTCAAGCAGCGACGCAAACCCCGAACCTGCTTTGATCTTGCCGATCTCAGCATCATTCGGGCGCCGCACCTTCAACACCAGGTCGGCGCCGCCGATGCCGCCATCAGCGCTGATCTCGGCGCCAGCTGCTTTGAAGAGTTCGTCCGGATAGCTCGCACGCGAACCAGCGCCGGCTTCAACCGACACCGTGTGCCCGAGCCCCACGATTTTCTTGACCGTCTCTGGCGTTGCCGCGACCCGGGTCTCCCCAGGCGCGCTTTCCTTGAGAACGGAGATCTTCAACGATCAGCTCGCCAGCGCGGAAACGATGAGCCCACCGAGCGCCATCAGCACCCAGAGCGCCACCTGAACGGCCCAATAGACACCCGAAAGTCGGAACGCCAAACCAAACGCAATGCCGACCACCACGAACACAGCAAGGCCAGGCCACCAGCCCGCGCCAATCGCGAATGCCAGCGTCAGCAAGCCTACAGACTGAATGATCAGACCGCCCGTCCAAACGGACGCCATGAGGAAACCGTGGAAGGTCGCCTTCTGGTCTTGGATGTCCATGTTTCCGTGTGCGCCGCTCTGCGCCATGCCGCGATCTCCTGTTCGGTGGGCGGTGTAAACCGCGCCGCGCAGGTGAACAAGCGGACCTCGCGCCGCGCCTAGCCCCAATCGACCTGGCCGGCCAAGGCGGTTCGAGACGGCGTCGAAACGGTCACGTTCGGCCGGCGGACGAAGAGGAAGGTAACTGCCTCGCCCTCAAACCGGGCAGCGGTCAGCGTGCCCGAGGCGTAAGCCCCGGTATCCACAGCGATGCGGCGCGCATCGGCATAGGGTTGATCCACCGGCGTATGACCGTGGACGATGCGGTGGGAAAATGGACGCTTCGAAGCAATGAAGGCGTCACGGCTCCAATAGAGCGCCTCGTCCGGCTGGTCCGCGAGTGAGCGCGTGTCGTCGACGCCGGCGTGGACGAAGGCATAGTCGCCGAGCTCGATGTACCGCTCCAGGCCATTCAGAAAATCGAGATGCGCTTTGGGCATGCGCGCGCGCAGCTCGTCGGCCGCAGTCCGCCAATCCTCAGCTGAGCCGTCAAATGGCGGCGGACGCACGCCGTAAGACATCACCGTCTCGGCCCCGCCCTGCAAAAGCCAGCCGCGGTTGGCCATTGGGTTTTCCAAGAACGCCATCAGCGACTGCTCGTGGTTGCCGCGGAGGTAACGGCACTCACAATGGCGCGGCCGGCCAGCCGCCAACGTGCCAAGCACGCCGGCGCTATCGTGGCCACGGTCAACATAGTCGCCCAGGAAAACAACGATAGGAGGCCCGGCCAAGCGGGTGTCGTCAATCGAGCGCTTTTCCAGAAGCGCGATCATGTCTTCAAGCAGGTCCGAACGGCCATGAATGTCGCCGACGGCATAACCTACCCGTCCGTCGAGAAATCTCGCGACGGGCGATTTCGACCTTTGGAAGAGCCGCAGCACGCTCACGCGACGATCCAATCACTCGGCCTTCGCGGTCGCAACGCAGTTCCCGAATTGCGCTTCTGACGTGCGTAACAACCCTAACAGCTCGCGCCCTGCGATGCGCTGAGCACGGCGCCCAGGAAAATTGTCGCGGATGCCGGATGTGCGCTGGCCCCTGCTTTGCTTCCAAAACGCCGTAGCGTAGGAACGCCACGAGGATCGGACTTCATGAAATCGCCAAACTGGCACACCCGTCGCGCTTTCCTGCGTTCACTGGCGCTTACTGCTGGCGCCGGCGCACTTGGCGCTTGCTCCACAATGGCGCCCGCCACCACAGGCGAGACTGCGGCGGACCCTATCGAGTACCGGCTTGGCGCGGGTGACCAGATCCGCATCACCGTTTTTAACGAACCGGATCTGACCGGCCCATTCACTGTCGGATCGCAAGGCATGATCGCCTACCCGCTGGTCGGCTCGGTCCGCGCCAGCGGCCTCACCGTCCCGGAATTCACCACGGCGCTGCAAACGGCGCTCTCGACCTACGTTCGCAGCCCGAGCGTCGCGGTCGAAGTCACGAACTACCGGCCGTTCTTCATTCTGGGTGAAGTCGCGCGCCCGGGCACGTACCCGTATTCGGCCAGTCTCACGGTTCCGAACGCCGTCGCCACAGCGGGTGGATTCACCTATCGCGCGAATCGTAGCCGCGTTTTCATCCGTCACGCGAATGAGAACGTTGAGCGCTCGTATCCGCTGACAGTCGCCACGCCTGTTCTGCCGGGCGACACTGTCCGCATCGGCGAACGCCTCTTCTAAAAGCCGAACGCGGTTAATGCGCGCCGCGATCTTTTCGACACGTTCGCGCGGCGCAAAGCATGCATGGCGACGGCTTGATGACGACATTCGCTTTGCAGCAATGCTAGGGTTAATGCCTTCTTCGCCGTTCAACTCGAGCACCAAGAAATGGGCCGCGCGTGAACCATATGAACGTGGTCAATAGAGAACCGGCGCTGAACTCGCGGAAGGATGCTCCGCGAGGGCTTGCGGATATGCTCGGCTTAACCGCCGCGAAAAACATGTTCCGCCGGCGCATGTGGCTCATCACCATTGGCAGCGCCGCTGCGGCCGTGCTGACCTTCGCGATCATCATGCTGCAGCCGCGCGTTTACAGCGCGACGTCGATGCTGATCCTTAATCAGCCTGCGGCGACCAGCGCGACGCAAATCTCACCCATCGACGCCGAAGTCGCTCTGTTGCGTTCGCCCGCTCTGATGGGTGAACTGGCGACAGCGCTCGGTATGCAAGCCGCCGGCGCAGAAACGGCTGGCCTTGCCGAAGACCTCGCCAGCGCCATCACGGTTGAGCCGCGCGCCGAGAGCGGCATCATCGAAATTCGTGCGCATGCAGGCACCGCTCAACGCGCCCAATTGCTCGCCAACACCTACGCTGACGTTTACATCGCCAGCCAAGTCAACATGAGCGCCGCCGGCGCGATGAGCGAAAACTCATGGCTGTCGCGCCGCCTCGCCGAACTGCGCGAAGACGTGCAGACCAAGGAAGACGCGCTCAACACCTTCCGCCTCGAATCTGGCCTCGGCTCGCCTGACGATGTCGTCACGCCGGAGCCACAAGGCGACAACGTTCAAGCCATGCTGCAGAGCGCTCAGTCCGAATTGGCCGAGCGCGAAGCGCGCCTGCGTCAGCTTAACGATCTGCGCTCCTCGGGCGCCGATATTGACGCGCTGGCGAGCGCGGTGAATTCCGCAACCATTAACTCGCTGCGTGAGCGCGAAGCCGACATCAACCGCCGCCAGCAAGACCTTGAAAACCGCTATTTGCCAACGCACCCTGCGGTCCAAGCAATCCAACAGGAACGCCGCGACCTTGACGCTCAGATCGAGCGTGAGGTGCAGCGCTTCCAAGGCGGCATGGAAGCCGAAGTCGCGCGTGCCCGCTCGCGCGTTCAATCGCTGCAGCAACAGCGTCGCTCAACGGCGGCGCCGACGCCCGCGCCAGCCAACAACGCCGCCGGTCAACAGCGCCTACACGATCTGGAGCAACAGGCTCAAGAATCGCGCGCGCTCTACGAATCTTTCCTCGAGCGCTACCAGAACTCCGCCGACCAATCGCAGATGAGCGCGCCCACCACGCGCCTACTCTCGGCCGCGTCTCTTCCCGGCCAGCCCTCTTCGCCACAACTGCGCTTTGCGCTGCTGATGGCGCTCGCCGCTGGTCTTCTGGTTGGCCTCGGCGCCGGATTGATCGCCGAACTGTTCGACCAATCGGTGAAGAACGGCGACGACCTCGAAGCGAAGGTAGGCGTGCCAGCGATCTCGTCGATCCCGACGATCTCCAAGCGCATGATGCGTCAGATGCCGCCGGCTGAGCGTCATCCCTCGGGCTATCTCGTCGGGCGCCCGATGTCGGCGTTCACGGAATCGCTGCGCGTGCTGCGCACCGTCATTGTCTATTCGAAGCTTGATCTCTCTTCGAAGGTTGTGGCGGTCACGTCAGCGCTGCCGGATGAAGGCAAGACCACAATCTCAATGTGCCTCGCGCGCGTTGCAGCGATGTCTGGTCAGAAGGTTTGTGTGGTTGACTGCGACCTGCGCAAGCAATCGATCAACGACGTCATCGACATCGAAACCGACGTCGGCATCCTGCAAGTGCTGGCCGGCGAAGCGCCGTGGCGCTCGGCCATCGTTAAGGATCCGAACTCGGATGCGCACGTGCTGCCGATCGCCGCCTCGGGCTTTACCCCCCGCGACGTGTTCGGCTCGGACGCGATGGGCAATCTGATCTCGGAACTGCGTGAGCACTACGACCTAGTGATCCTCGACTGCGCGCCGATCCTGGCGGTCGCGGAGACCCGCATCGTCGTTGGCCGCGCTGACACCACCGTGCTGATCGCGCGCGCTGGCCGCACCCATATCGGCGCGATGCGCGCCGCTGTGGCGCAGACCGAAGCCGCTGGCGGCAACATTCTCGGGATCGCGCTGAACTACGTCCTGCCGCGTTGGCAGTCGTATTCAGACTCGCTCTACTTCAACGAGTCGAAGTCCTACTACAGCGTCTCGTAATTAGGGCTGCGAGCGGTGGCGCACGACGATGCCACTCGTGCTTTGTCCGGGCTCCGCGCGCTTGAAGCTCGGATTCCAAAGCTCTTCGCGACGATCGAAGATCGAGCGTAGGCCGTCCCAGAAGATCAGCACGTCGGTCGTGAGCGCCCACGACATCGCGTAGATCTTGTACTGGCTCGGATCGCCGCTGCCGCCGATGATCGTGCTAATGCCGACAACACCTGGGCGCGCGCTAAGATAATAACGGCGAGCTGACTTCATCGGCTCAAGCTGTTCGCGCGTGAGCGGCGTCGGGCCAACTAGCGCCATCTCGCCACGAATGACGTTGAAGAGCTGCGGCAGACGCTCCAGGGCGCTGCGCCACTTAGCGCGCCGTGACGTGGCTTTTGCGGGATCGTTGGCGACCTCATCCGCCTTCGCGAGCGGCGAGATACGCAAAGCAAAGCAATTGAACGCGTGGCCGCCATAGCCAACGCGCTCGTGAGACAAGAACACGGGCGAGCGGTCACGGAGCTTTGCGACGCCAGCGGCAAGCAGCATCACGGGCAGCCAAGCGGGCGCAGTGACAACCGCAACCGTCAGGTCAATTGCGCGCTTAGCGACGCCGCCAAGCATTGAATCATAAGAGACGATCGGAGAACTCGCGAGATCGCGGCGAAGCCCAGCTTCAAATGTTGTACTGGACTGTTCCGCGTTCTGCGGGCCCTGCGGCTCTGGCGAGCCACTGGGCAACTGGATGAGCATTGGTTTTTCCTGACCTGTCGCTCGCGCGATTAAGAACCTCCCGCGAGAAACTGCAATGTCTTCCGGCCCTCGATTGGTTATTTTTCGCCGTTCGCTCACACAAAGCTACAAACCGCACGCTGCGCGGGAAAAACGCGCGCGGTGCAGACCCGCCTTGTGGATAACTTCACCAGTGCGACTAACAATTGCGCTCGAATTCGCCTGAGTTTTGGCTATAGGCTGTGGATAGCTGATGGGAACGGCTCATGGCGCAAGAGCTTGTCCCGTTGAGGAGTGGTTAGTGACAGCACCGATGACTGGGGATCGGCCTCGGTATCAAGAGCCGGGTACGCTCGGCGCAGCGACTCTGCGTTCGCGCCGGCCGCCGTCGAAGTCGCTTGCGCTTGGGCGCTTGCGGCGCGGCGCGCGGCGCCAGTGGTTGCTGTTTACGCTTATCGCTGTCCTCGTCGCTGGCGGCGGCATCGCGTTTGATCTAAGCGGTGGCGATCAAGTTTGGTTGGAAGCGCTGTCACTTTGGATCCCGGTCGGCGTCGCCGCAGGCTTTGCGGTCGCGCTGGTACGCGAACTCTCGCGCAACACGATCACCTCGCTCTCAAGCTTTGGCAGAAACCGCGGTTACGCCATCCTCGGCGCCGCGCCAGAGTTGACCGATCGCGCATTGCGTCAGCTGCCGCCCGACAAACGCACGCCTCTGGGCTGCCTCGCCTTCCAACCCGCGTCTCCCTTCTCGACGGCGTTCCGTGATTTGCAGAATGCGATCACCAAGGATGGTGTCGTCGCTTTCGCTGGCGCGCTTGCCGATGAAGGCGCGACAACGGTCGCGCTCTGCACCGCCATCGCCGCCAGCCAGCAAGGGCGCAGCGTTGTCGTGATCGATTGCGACCTGCGCCGCCGCTCGCTCACCCGCTCGCTTGGGTTCGATCCGGACGAAGGCCTGGTCGATGCCTGCGAAGAACCGAACCAATGGCAGAACTTCGTCGGCGAAGAAGACGAAACCGGCCTTCACTTCATCCCCGCCTCTCGCGTGCGTAGCCCGTGGCGCAACGTGGCCTCCGCGCCGGGGTTCAAAGAGCTGATCATGCGCCTGCGTCAGCACTACGAACTGATTGTGCTGGATTGCCCGCCCGTGCTCGTGGGCGCCGATGGCGCATCAACGGCCAGCATGGCCGATAAGAGCATCCTGGTGACGGCGTGGGACAGTACGCCAATTCCAGCCGTGCGTCGCGCCATGGCCGCACTGCAACGCCGCCCGCGTGCGCTGACGGCGGTTTACGTCAATCGCGTTCCACCGGAATATCGCTTCGGTCGTTTGCGGGGGGACTAATCCCGCTCCGCGCCGCAAGCATGCTGTCGGGCGCAAGCGCGCCGCCGATGGCAATCGCCAATTGCGGAAACACTGGCGCCAGATTGCCTCTGAACTCACGCGCATGCGCCCAGTCCGGCGTCGCCGGCCGTGGGATCACGCGCGGGCGCGAAGATTCCATCTTGCGGCGGATGAGCTCTTGAATGAACGGCGATGACGCTCCGCCACCAACCGCTATCGCCTGCACCTCCGCGCGGCCACGCGCACGCGCGTCATCGCGCACGATCGCCAGCGCGTGATCGTAGGCCTGACGCAAGCTCTTCTGGAACTCGCGAAAGTCCTCGTCCTTCTCGACGTCACGGAACGCGAGCGTGACGCTGCGTCCTTGATTGCGCAATGTCGCGCGTCCGTCCGCCATAACCGCTTCTTTAATGTCGCCCATCTGACGCATCAGGGTGGACCAAAGCTCGGTGCGCGCTTCTGGGTGCTTGGCCCATTTGGCTGACTCAAGCACCTGATTGGCGATCACGCGGTCGATGAAGTCCCCGGCCTGCTTCAACGTGACTCGCGCTTCCGGCAATTCGATCGTGCGCGGCCCCAACCGCGCCAACGCTGCGATGTCCGTAGTGCCCGCGCCCATATCCACCACGATCATGTGCGAGCCGGAGCCTTCGAGGCCGACAGACGTATAGGCCGCAGCCGCCGTCGCCTCGAAGATCAGTCCCATTTCGAGCGCTTCGGCCCGCTCCATCGCCTTCGGCAATGCCTCACTGATCGTGCGCAAAGATAGACCATCTGGCGCAAGCATGCGTTTGCCGACGATAGCGCGAAACGCCTCCGCCTCGCCGAACAACCGCACGACGACATCGTGCATTCCCGCACTATCGCCACTGCGCCACGCCGGCGCTGCATAGCGGCGCGTGAACGTCCCGCCCTGCGACAAAGCCGGATCTGCCTGAATCGCGCGCTCAATCGAGGCCAGCAAATAGGCCAGATAAAGCACGATCAAATCGCGCATCTGGAAGACGCGGTGCGGATCTATTGTCGCCGGCGCATTGGTGTTCAGCGCCCGATCAAGATCGCTGACGCTGAGCAACGTCTTGAACGAGCGCAGCGCCGCGCGCTTATTGTCAGCCTGCTCGTCCGCTTCGTTCAGCGCCGCACGCCCGAACAACACACGATCCTCGTCCACAAAGACGGCGCTATCGAGCAGAAAAGCATTTTGGCCTTCAGCACTCAGCATCAGCGGACGCACGGTCGCCGGATCGAAACGCGACCAGGCGCCCGTCGGCGCGACCGCCGCCTTCGAGTATGCCGTGCCGAAATCAATACAGAGCGTCCAATCGCTCATGAGCGCTTTTTCCGATCCACGGGCGCAACACGCGGCTTAGCCAGCACTTCGCCTCCCCGCGTTACGCCTCGGGCCTGAATACGCACCGTCTTCGGCGTTTTCGCGACAGCCTCGTTTAAGTCGTGCGTCTCCGGATCGTAGGCGACCTCGTCTCCCAGTTCGTCGACACGCGCCAGGCCGCGTTTGCGCGCAGCGCGTGACAGCGCCTGCCCAAGCCGCTCCAACGCGTCCTTACGCGCCTTCTTGCCATCCGCAGATTGAGCCTCGTCGAAATCGGCCAGCGCCTGCGCCAGCGCTGCGTCAGCTTCGCTCCAGGCAGCTTCCGCCAGTGCGTCAGTGAGCGGAACGCCCTGCGCCGCGCGTTTCCGCGCGGCGCTTTTTTTGGGTTTGGACTTTTTCCCCGCGGACATGCCCAAGCTCACTCGCCTCGACGCCCGCGTTCG
>JBEBHI010000280.1:0-2363 GCA_040080935.1 Terricaulis sp. | reverse complement strand
ACGCCGATCGCGTTCAGGTTCGTCATGATGAACCCGCTGATCTGGTTGTTGATCACGCCCTTGCCTTCGAGGATCGCTTTCTTCTGCGCATTGAACGCAGTGGCGTCGTCCTTGAAGTACTGGATGATCGTGCCCGGCTCAGGTCCCTCGAACAGGATCTTGGCCTTGCCTTCGTAAATCTTCTTGCGACGCGACATGAGGTTGCTCCCTCCTTGAGGGGCGGCGTCCGGCGCTAACTGGCTCAAAGCGCTCGCGGAATCGCCGCAACACAAGTGAACAAGAACTTAGGGCGCCGCCGCTGGGGTAACAATCGGACACTACCGTAGAACAGGCGCCCGTCTGCGGTTGATCGGGGGCCGTGGCATGCCTATTCAATGGACGGGAAGAGGAGACCGGAAGGCCCATGAGCCAATTTGACGACCGCGAGCGCGGCCAAGAAACAAAATTCCAATTGGAACAACAGCTTGAGTTCAAGGCGCAGGCGCGCCGGGCGAAGCTTTTGGGCCTGTGGGCGGCTGGCCTGATGGGCCTCGATGGCGAGGCGGCAGCCGATTACGCCAAGTCGGTCGTGGTGGCTGACCTAGAGGAAGCCGGGATCGAAGACCTGTTCCGCAAGGTTCGCGGTGACTTGGACCAGCACGCTGTCGAGCTCTCGGACCACCAGATCCGCGCGAAGATGGATGAGTGCTTGGCCGAAGCACGCGCTTCGGTGCTCGCGGGCAACTAAGGCAAATTCCAACAAACGTTCGTGGCGTCGCCCTTCGACAAGCTCAGGGTGACGCCATTTTCGTATGCGGTGCGCGGTTTAACGTCCGCTACGGGTTCATCTCGCCGAGCACGTAATTGACGATGCGGTCGGCGTCTTTGAACACGGCGTTTAGGTCGGCCGCGCCTTCGCGCTTGTGCAGGTGGGCGAGCATGGCGTGCTCGAGCCCGAACTTGCGGACCTC
This sequence comes from Terricaulis sp., assembly GCA_040080935.1. Classification (GTDB taxonomy): domain Bacteria; phylum Pseudomonadota; class Alphaproteobacteria; order Caulobacterales; family Aquidulcibacteraceae; genus Vitreimonas. The sequence continues at coordinate 1,413 of JBEBHI010000280.1, read as the reverse complement.
GACCATGACCTCTTCGTCCCACTCGTCGTCGGTGATGAAATCATTGTCGCTGGCCATGATGCCTCCTCGTTGGCTCCGGTTCGCAGGGATTCGGCGGCGTGAGCAACCGTCGCGCCAAAGAAGGCTAACGGCTTTTAACTTCACCGGTGAACGTTTCGCATACGACGGCGCCGGATACTCACCGCTGGGTCGTGGGAAGTTTCCGATGAAGCGTGGTCTGGGTTTCGCCCTTGCGGCGGCGTTGTGCGCGTGTGCGCCGGCGCCCGTGCAGATGCCTGCGGCGCGGGCGGCTGAGGTGTTGAGCCTGTTCGCGGCTGGCGAAGGGCCGGCGAACATTTGCTCCGATGGCGGTCGCGCGACATTGCGCGGTGCTGTGCGCTCGTACGCGCGGGAGATGAGTCTCTCTGGCGTCGCTTGGCCGGCCATTCCGGGTTCTACCGGAGAAGCGAGCACGCTCACGCATGTCGATGTGTCGGTGATGATTGCGTTCGCGGCAGGCTTTGTGCGGCCGAATGATTTTCAGGATCCGGCGCGGCAATTGATGATGCAAGCGTCGTTTCGTCAGCTGCCTGAAATCTTGAGCTTGCGCCGCGCGGCGCGTGTTGCGTGTGAAGACGTGCAGGCATTGCAGCAGGCGACGGCGCGGTTCGTGATGGAGCAGGCGCGGCTGGTGGACATGTCGCGCACGGCGCAGGTGCGCGGTGTGGGCACGGAAACGGTGAACCGCTTGCGCCGTCAGTCCGATCGCGTGAACCGGGCGCGCGAGGACATGCAGGTCATGGCCGAAGTCGTGCACACGCGGATGGAAGAACATCCGGTGCTGCCGCGCAGCTAGCCGAAGACGCGCTTGAAGATGACGTCGACGCGGTTGAAATGGTGCGCGTCGTCGAAGCAGCCTTCGAGCGTTTTAGGGGCTAGCTTCGATGTGACGTCTGGATCGGCCTTGAGTTTGTCGATCAGCGCGGTCTCGGCGCGCGGCGGCGGGCTTTGCCAGACTTGCATCGCGCTCTTTTGGACGAGGCGATAAGCATCTTCGCGGCTGACGCCCGCTTGGGTGAGTGCCAGCATTACGCGTTGCGAATTGTGCAGGCCGCCGAGCAACGCGAGATTGCGCGCCATGTTTTCTGGATAAACGACGAGCTTCTCCATCACCATCGCCATGCGGTGGAGCGCGAAATCCAAATGGATAGTGGCGTCCGGGCCGATGCCGCGTTCGACGGATGAGTGGGAGATGTCGCGCTCGTGCCAGAGGGCGACGTTCTCCATTGCGGGCGTGACGGCGCTGCGGACGAGACGGGCGAGGCCGCAGAGGTTTTCGGTGAGCACCGGGTTGCGCTTGTGCGGCATCGCCGACGAGCCTTTTTGGCCTGGCTCGAAGAATTCTTCGGCTTCGAGAACTTCGGTGCGCTGCAG
>JBEBHI010000146.1:0-9029 GCA_040080935.1 Terricaulis sp. | reverse complement strand
CTGCGTGAACGCTTAGGTTAGCTGCGCAAGGCGAGTTTTCCGCTATGCTCGTTCAGCTGCCGTTCAGGCGCCGATGCAAAGGTGGCGCTCGGGGGCAGGATTGGGCGGGAATCCATGGGACGTATCGCTTTCAGCTTAGCGGCAGCCTGCGTGCTCGCGGGTTGTGCTGCGTCGAACACGCCGTATCCGCGACAGGTCACAACGACGATGATCGCGCCGCCGGTGGCGAATGTGCCGAACATCTACACTAGTGCGCCGCGCGCGCCGCTGCACAGCGAGCTGTTCGCGTGCAACAGCTACGGCTCAAACCTCGGCCTCATCGGTCAGCGCGGCGAAGCCACCAATTACACGCCTTACATCGATACGCCCGCAGGCGCGCTGTTGCGCGATCCCACTGAAGTCGCGTGCTTGTCTTCCGGCTTCGGGTATCGCAGCGTCGCGAGCGGTGGCGGCCGTCAGCACAATGGCGTCGATCTCGCCAACCACGATGGCGGTTTCATCTACGCGGCTGCCGACGGCTGGATCGTCGCAGCGGACTATCGCGCGGGATACGGCAACTTCATAGAGATCGATCACGGCAATGGCGTGCGCACGCGCTACGGGCACATGGCGGAGTTCGATTCAAATCTGCGCTCCGGCGTGCGCGTTTCCGCTGGTGAACCGATTGGACGCATGGGCATGACCGGCAACGCGACCGGCGTGCATTTGCACTATGAAGTCGTGATCGACGGCTTGCTTGTCGATCCGTTGAATTACGGCGCGCCGCAGCCATTCCAGACAACGCCTGTCACGCAGACGTATCAAGAGCCGATACCGATTCCCGTCGCGCCGCTGGAGCCAAGCGTTGCTCTGCCACCGGAGCCGCCGCCGACATCGCAGACTTACCCTGAGCCGATGCGTTTGCAGCGGCCCAATCAGTAAGCGCTTATCGGCGTGCGGTTGCGATTTCGGCGTCCGTGAGCGGCACGCTTGAAATGTCCATCTTCGCTGAGCCTTCGACCAATTCGCGCGAGTGCGACACGTAGAGGATCGAGTGGTTCTGCAGGTCGAGGATGCGGCGGATGGCGGTGTTCTTGAAGAAAAGGCTCGTGCGCTGATTGAAGATCTCTTCGCCAGAGCGAGAGGCCTCGATGCCGGCAAGATTGATCGTGCCGATGCGTTGGCATGAGACAGCCGAGTTCGACGGGTTCTCGAACCAATTGCCTTGGCGAATGCGATCGAGCATCGAGCGATCGAAATAGGCGACGTGGCACACGACGCCGGGAATGCCGGGATCGGGCAACGCCTCGACCATGATCTCGTTGCCGAGCAGGTCGTTTGAGAACTCGCCGACCTGGCTATCGCGATCGCCGCCGCAAGCCGCGAGCGCAAATGCCATCGATGCGGCAAGCGCCGCCTTCAGCTTCAGTGTCAAAGGAACCTCCTCATGCAGCCACGAAAGACGCGCCGCGTCTAAATTGTTCCCGCTTACTCGCCGCGCGGCGCGGGTACGTGCACGCCGCCGACGGAGCGATCGCTCAACGTTTCGAGGCGCGCGCGGAAAAGTTCGGCTGGGCGGCCGCCGGCGCTGGTGTCGAATTGGCCGGTGCCTTCAACGAGGCCGGTGCGGTCGAGAAGGCGGCGGAAGTTCTGCTTGTGGAGTTCAAGCCCGGCGATCGCCTCGACCACGCGTTGCAGATGCAGAAGCGTGAATTGATCGGGCGCGAGTTCGAACACCACGGGGCGGTATTTGATCTTCGCGCGGAGGCGCCCAATCGCGGTGGCTAGGATGCGTCTGTGGTCGGACGCCATCGGTTCGCCGAGGCCGGGTTCGCTTTCCATCGCTGGCGCCGGTTTGCCGTCGAAGCGTGCGCGGTCACGTGCGGCTTCGGGCGCTAGTCCCGCTTCGTAAAGAAGCTCGTAGCGCTCCAGAGCGCGCTCTTCATTCCAGACGGCGCCGTCGAGTGCGAACGCCAAACGCACGCGTGAGCGGCGCTGACCAATCACATCTGCGTCGCGACCCTTTTGCGTCCATGCGCGCAGGCGCGGCGCGATGATTTCATCGATCGCGGCCGGCCGGCCGTCGCGCCAATCTTCCCAGGGAAAATACTCGTACCAAGTGCGCCACTGCGCCGACGCGCGGTCGAGTACCGCGCGTGATGGCGTCAGTGCCAAGTACGAGATCGAGATCACGCGATCGGAGCCCGCGCTCTCCGCCATCGGCATTTCGCGGCCACGATCGCCGAACGTGTAGAGCTGCTCGGCGTAGCCGATGTCGAAGCCGGTTTGCTCCGCCACCCAGCCGCGCAGCGAAAGTTCAAGGGTTCTGTCGCCGGCTGGATCGAACGGACCAAATGGCAAACCGGCGGCTTCGTTGCCATCGCGCGTCACCACGACATAAGGTGCGTCTTCGGTCACCGCGACGATCGCGGCGGACAGTCCGATGATGACGCGCGCTTCGCTCATGCCGCGAACTGTGAGCGAAGCGAGAAGGGTTCGGCTTCGCGAATGTCCGGCCAGCGCGGATAGCCTGGGCCGATTGCTTCGATAGCGGCGTTCATGCGTCCATTGCGGCCAAGTGCGGCATCAGCAAGCGCGATGAAGCGCCGATTCGGTGTGGCGGTTGCTGAGGCTTCGCGCAGCGCCTCTGCGATGACGCGCTCGTCCGTGTTTGGGTTGTGCGCGCAGGCCGTGATGAATGCTGTCGCGGTTGAGCGGGAAATGCCGGCGTAGCAGTGGATCAAGATCGGCTGGCTTCGAGTCCAGCCGCCGACAAAATCGAGAATGTGTTTAGTGCGTGTCCCGCAGAGCGGGTCCATGCCTTCTTGGTCGTCTTCGATGTCGTGAACCTCAAGGCGTAAGTGGTGGTCGCCGACTTGCCGGATCACTGGAAACGCCGTGTCGGGATCGAGCAAGCTGACGACGTGGGACACGTTGTTCATGCGCGCCACGTCGGGCGCGCGTGAGAGGGGGCAAACGATGATTGTCATGTGCCGCCAGTTTACGCCGGATCGATCAGCGACCGGAAGCGCTTCAGGAACGCTTCCTGCACTTCACCGGTGGGTTTTGGCGTCAATTTGAGCTTCATGCCGCGTGGCGGCGATCCAAAATAGCGCTTTGCTTCGGCTTCGGTGAAACCAGCGAGCTGAATGGCTTCGAAATAGGCGCAGATGATGTCGGCGCGTTTGATGACGCCTTTGACCACCGCCGGAGGATGCGTCGGCAAGCCAAAACGCATGTGGATGGCAGCTTCGAGCTTTGCTTCGAACGCTTTGTAGTCGAACCCGAGCGCAGCTTTGAACGGCGAGATCATGTCGCCAATCACGTATTCGGGCGCGTCGTGCAGCAGCGCGAGCAAGCGGCGCTTTTTATCCCATTCGGGCGCGAGCTTGCGGCAAATGTCTTCGACGATCAGCGAATGCTGCGCCACCGAGAACGCGTGCGTGCCAATGGTTTGCCCATTCCAGCGCGCGACGCGGGCGAGGCCGTGGGCGATGTCCTCGACCTCGATATCGAGCGGTGAGGGATCGAGCAAATCCAGCCGCCGGCCGGACAGCATGCGTTGCCATGCGCGCGGTTTCTCGGCGGCTTTCGGCGTTGCGGGGAGTGCGGGTCGAGCCATGTGATTCCAGTCTGCGCCGAATGTAGAGAAACGCGCTTAGTCGCATAAGCGACTTCCCGCGCTTGGGAACATTTCGGGAGCGCTAGCGTCGCCGCGAAAGTCGCCTAAGGTCGGGGAAAACAAACTGGGAGGCATCGGCTTGAGCGAGGCGTCAACGCAACCTGCCGTGCGCCCTGTGGCGGCTGGCTATCGCAACTATGCGATGGGTCTGTTGCTGCTCATCTACGTGATGAACTTCGTCGACCGGCAGGTCGTGAACATCCTCGCCGAACCGATCAAGCGCGAGCTTGGCCTGCTCGATTGGCAAGTCGGCGCCATGAGCGGGCTTGCGTTCGCACTCTTCTACACCGTGCTTGGCCTGCCGATCGCACGCGCGGCTGAGCGCGGACACCGCCCGTTCATCATCGCAGGCGCGCTTGCGCTCTGGTCGCTGTTCACCGCGCTTTGCGGCTTTGCGCAGACGTTTACGCAATTGTTGCTCGCGCGCGTTGGTGTCGGTGTTGGTGAAGCGGGCTGCACACCGCCGGCGCATTCGCTGATCGTGGACTACGTGCCGAAGGAGAAGCGCGCGTCAGCGCTGGCGTTCTATGCGATGGGCACGCCGCTTGGCAGCTTGGTTGGGTTGGCGCTTGGCGGCCTGATCGCAGATGCGTACGGCTGGCGCGCGGCTTTTGTCGTCTGCGGTTTGCCGGGCGTGGTGCTGGCGATTGTTGTTGCGCTGACGCTGATCGAGCCGCGCATTCGCGCCACTGCGGAAGAGCTAAGAGCGCGGTCGCAAAGTTTGCGCGCATCGCAGCCGTTTCGAGAGACGCTGGCGACCCTGCGCAAGAAGCGGACATTCTGGCTCGTCTCGTTCGCGGCGGCGATCAAGGCGTTCATCGGTTACGGCCAAGCGCCGTTCGCTGCGTCTTTCTTCTATCGTAACCATCTCGAAGAAACGACGCGGCTCGGCGCTATGTTTGGCTTGGAGCCGGGAGGGTTTCTTGGACTCGCCCTTGGATTGATGGCTGGCATTGGTGGGGCGATCGGTTCATTCGCCGGCGGCATGATCGCCGATAAGTACGGCGCCCGCGACTATCGCGCGTATGTGAGCGTGCCTGCGATCGCTTCGATCGTCGTGATTCCGATTTTCATGTTCGGCGTGCTCTCAAGTTCGGCCGTGGTGGCGCTGGCGAGCCTCTTCTTGGGCTCCGTCATCGGCACGCTGTGGTACGGACCGGTTTACGCAACCGCGCAAACGATCGTGCCGCCGCACATGCGGGCGACGTCGTCAGCCATGCTGCTCTTCATCATCAACCTCATCGGCCTTGGCCTCGGGCCGCTCGTGGTTGGTGCGCTCTCGGATATGTTCGCGATCTCTTTCGGGATGGGCGAAGGCGAGGGCGTGCGCTGGGCGCTGATCGTGGCCGCTATGACCGGGCTGATTGCCGCCGCGCTCTTCTGGCTCGCACGCAAGTCGATACGCGATGAGATGGAAGGCTAAGTCAGCACCGCGCGATAGCGGCGGCTGCCGAGAACCGTGCGGCCTTCGCCGAGAGTGATTTCCATGTCGCCGGAGGGCGTGGGCTTGAGCGCGGTGATCTTGGTGCGGTTCACAAGCCGCGAGCGGTGCACGCGGATGAAGCCGCGCGCGGTTAGGCGCGCTTCCCAAGATGAGAGCGTGCCGCGCACGAGATGGGTGCGGTTCGCGGTGTGGAATTCGATGTAGTTGCCGGCGGCTTCCACGAAGAGGATGTCGTCCGGCGCGAGAAAGACCGCCGAGCCGCCGTCGCGAATTTCGATGCGTGTCTCGGTGGGTTCTGCCGCGGCGCGCTGATCGTAGCGGCGTTGGAAGATGGAGTAGGTCGCGGCGAAAGCCGCATAGACCAAAACGTCCTTGCGCCATTCGTAGAGCATCGTGATCGCGACACCGTCGTCGAAGAAGCCATAGCGACCGCCGACGGCCCAATAGGCCGCCTCGCGCGTCACGAAGATCGCGAAGATGTGGATAAGCCCGAACGGGATGGTCAGCCCGAAATGGATGAGTGCGGCAGAGGCCCAGGTTTCGCGCCGGAATGGCCAGCGCCGCACGGCCCAACCGACTGCCGGCGCCATGGCGACCATCACGATGAAGCTGGTGCCCTCCCAAAGCACCGGCGCAGCCCAGTGGCCGCCAGCGTGTTCGATGATGCCAGAGGTCGCATTCACAAACGCAACGACGATGCCGACGAGCGCAATCGCGGCCCAAGGGCCGATCGCCCACTTCACCCCGGGGCGTGCCGTTGGTCCCTTTTTTGTCGCCGGTGGTCACCGGAGGCTCCCCGTTCGTCCCGGCGGGCCGCCGGGCGTGGCGCCAGCGTAGCGGGGAGCAGGGAACGGCGAAAGAAGCGGGCGCTCGTTAGGAGACGCGCCTGAAATGACTGACCGCCGCTATGACCTCGATTGGCTCCGTATCATCGCGTTCGGTCTGCTCATTCTCTACCATTGCGGCATGTTTTACGTGACCTGGGATTGGCACGTGAAATCGAGCCGGGCCAGCGACGCGATCGAGCCGCTGATGATGCTGACCAACCCATGGCGGCTGACGCTCCTGTTCCTGATCTCGGGCGCGGCCACGCGGTTCATGGCCGACAAGATGAGCGCCTGGAAATTGACGACCTCACGGATGGGGCGGCTCTGGCCGCCTTTGCTCTTGGCGGTGTTTGTGATCGTTCCGCCTCAGAGTTATTTTGAGATCGTCGAAGCGCTGCAGGCGCTGCCTGCGGCTCTGGTCGCGCAGTACCCGCTGGTGCTCGATAATTTCTACGTCAAGTACGTCACCGCCTCCGGCAATTGGTGTGACAAAGACGGGTGCCTCTCGACGCCGACCTACAACCACATGTGGTTCGTCGCGTATCTGATCCTCTACACGCTCGCGCTTGTGCCGTTGCTGCCGCTCCTGCGCCGTATCCCGAAGGCGGTGGGCGTGCTGATCGCCGGTCCGTTTCTCATCATCACGCCGTGGTTGATCATGGCGGGGTTGCGCGTGACGCTGTTCCCGATCTTCCACGAAAGCCACGATTTCCGCGAAGATTGGTATCTTCACGTCCTCTATTTCAGCGTTTTCCTGTTTGGCTTTGCCATCGCCAAAAGCGATGTCTTCTTCCAGCGCTGCGCGAACTGGCGCTGGCCTGCACTGACGATCGCGTTGGTGTCTTGGGGCGCGATGATCACGTATTTCGGCGCGTATCCAGATGGCGTGACGCCGCCTGAGTGGCTGCGCTTCATCATGCGCTGCGTGCACGAACTCGATGCGTGGTGCGCAATCATCGCCGCGCTTGGTTTCGCGCATCGTTATCTCAAGACCGCGGAAGGCCCGATCCGGCAGATGCTCACGCAAGCCATCTTCCCGTTTTACCTGATCCACCAAACGCTCATCGTCGTGACGGGCCACTATCTGGACGAGTTGCGGCTGCCACTCGCTATCGAAGCGCCCTTGTTGATTAGTGCAACCGCTTTGGGGTGCTGGCTTTTCTACGATCTGGGGCGCCGGGTTCCCATTCTGCGCGTCTGGGTAGGCCTGCCCTCGAAAAGCCAGTCGAAGGTGTCTACATTATCCACACAGGCTGTCGGGGAGGCATCCTAGCCTTCGGCTAGCAACCCCGACCAAGCCGAACCGTGGAGCGGTGATGTTCTTCTGGTTTCTTGTCGCTGTTGGCGTCGTGGTGGGTTTGACCCTGCTTGGCGCTTTCATGACCCGCCGCTCGGGCGGTTGGGATCACGATGACGGTGGCCCGATGGGTCCGTGGGTCGACCACTAAGCGTTCACTCGCCGCAAACCGCTGGCGAAGCTTCTGTTTTGCTTGCGTCGCACACGCTTCCGCGCCTTACATGAACGCGCATTATGGAGCCGCTTCTCACCATACGCCGCGCCGTCTCGCGCGACGCTGACGCGATCGCCAAACTCTCCGCGCTCGCGGCGAGTGAGGAAGGCGCGCTGACGAGCTTGGAAGCGGATCGGATCAAGTCGCACGCTTTCGGCTCGAATGCCTTGTTCGAGGCCTGGGTGGCGCAGGAGCGCTCGAATGCGCCGATCGTCGCGCACGCCATCATCACCAAAGGCTATGACGTGCGCCGCGGGGCGCCCAATGTCGTGCTCTGCGAACTCTACGTTGCGCCAGAACAACGCCGCAGCGGTTTGGCGCGCAAGATGATGAGCGCCGTCGCGCGGCGGGCGCGCGAACTTGGCGCCCGCGAGCTTGCAATCACCACCGGCGTCGAAAACGAAGTTGCGCAGAAATTCTTCAACGCCGTCGGCGCCAAGAGGCGCGAGGCGGCTGTGTTCATGATGTCGGCAGACGGCATCGAGTGGCTTGCTGCGGAAGGCAATTGAGGGGGAGGCGCGCGAAAGACGCGCCGAGCTGGAATAGGGAGAGACTATGATCGCGAAACCATTGCTCAGGACAGCTGTGTCCTGGATCGCCATCGCGGCGTTCGCCGCCGCATGTGCGACGCCGCCTGGCGGCCCCGTTGCATCGCCTAACGGAAACACGCCACTGACCGCGGAATCTGCGGCAGCATTCGTGCAATCGGCGGAAGAAGAGCTGATGCGGCGCTCCGAATACGAGGGCCGTGTTGCTTGGGTTTATAACACCAACATCACCTACGACACTGAATGGCTGCTTCAGCGCTCCGACGCTGAAGGCACCGAAGCGCGGGTGCGGCTCGCGTCGGAGGCGGGTCGCTACGCCAACGTCGAGATGCCGGCAGATACGCGCCGCAAGATCGATCTGCTGCGCCTGAGCCTCACGCTGCCTGCGCCGCAACGTGAAGGCGCCGCTGGTCAACTCTCGGAAATTACCACGCGGCTCGCGTCGACTTATTCGACTGGCCGCATCGACTATCAGGGCCGCCAAGTCACACTCGATGAGCTTGAGACGCTGATGGGTACCGAGCACAATCCGGCACGCCTGGAAGAGATCTGGACCAAGTGGCACGCCGTCGCTGCGCCGATGCGCCAAGACTATGCGCGCATGGTCGAAATTTCCAACGAAGGCGCGCGCGACCTTGGCTTTGAAGATGTCGGCAACATGTGGTTGTCGAACTACGACATGTCGGCTGACGACATGGAGCATGAAGTCGAGCGCCTGTGGGGCCAGTTGCAACCGTTTTACGAGCAACTGCATTGCTATGTCCGCGCGCGTTTGAACGATCGCTACGGCGACGCCGTCGTGCCGATGGATCAACCAATCCGCGCCGATCTGCTTGGCAATATGTGGGCGCAGGATTGGTCGACTTTGATGCCGCTCGTCCGCCCGGCTGGCGGCAACGCCACCTACGACACCACTCAGTTGCTCACGCGTGCGCGCTATACGCCGGTGCAAATGGCAGAGACCGCCGAGCGTTTCTACACCTCGATCGGGTTCCCCGAATTGCCGGACACGTTCTGGGAACGCTCGCTGCTCACGCG
>JBEBHI010000015.1:0-31587 GCA_040080935.1 Terricaulis sp. | reverse complement strand
AGATCCGTCTTTCCGCGTGTCGACCGATCAAGAGTCGGGTCAGACCATCCTCAAGGGGATGGGCGAACTCCACCTCGACATCAAAATCGACATCCTGCGTCGTACCTACAAAGTCGAAGCCACCGTGGGCGCACCGCAAGTCGCGTATCGCGAGAAGCTCGGCCGCGCCGCGACGATCACGTACACGCACAAGAAGCAAACTGGCGGTTCAGGCCAGTTCGCCGAAGTGAAGATCGAGTTCGAGCCAGGCGAGCCGGGTTCGGGCTTCAAGTTCGAGAACAAGATCGTCGGCGGCAACGTGCCGCGCGAATACGTTCCGGGCGTCGAAAAGGGCCTCAACATGGCCAAGGAAAACGGCTTGCTCGCCGGTTTCCCTGTGATCGACGTGACGGCGCGCTTGATCGACGGCAAGTACCACGACGTCGACTCGAACGTCCTGACGTTCCAGATCGCGGCTCAAGCTGCGTTCCGCGAATTGAAGGAAAAGGGCGATGCGCGTCTGCTCGAGCCGATCATGAAGGTCGAAGTCACGAGCCCTGAAGAATATGTCGGCTCGGTCATCGGCGATCTGAACTCACGCCGTGGCATGATCCAAGGCCAAGACATGCGCGGTAACGCGACGATCATCAACGCGATGGTCCCGCTCGCCAACATGTTCGGCTACGTGAACACGCTGCGTTCGTTCAGCCAAGGCCGCGCTTCCTACGTGATGGAATTCGACCATTACGAAGAAGTGCCGAAGGCGGTGAGCGCCGAAGTTCTGGCGAAGCTCCGCGCGTAAGCGGGGCGACGACACGAAAATCTGAAGGGCCGCTCGAGAGGGCGGCCCTTTTGTTTTATCGTCTGCTCGGAGGTGCTACATGGCGAGCTTCCCTGCACAACGCGATGATGTCTTGTATCTGACCGAAGGCGGTCAGGAGACGGAGATCATGTATAAATTCGGGCACGATCTGCCCGAGTTTGCGATGTTTCCGCTGCTTGAGAAGCCGGCGGCCATGCCGCACCTGCGCGGCATGTATCAGCGCGTGCTGGACGCCGCGGCGGAGCACGGTTTCACCGCCATGATTGCAGGTTTGGATTATCGCGCGAGCCCCGATTGGGGTGAGAAGCTTGGCTATTCGCGCGATGCCCTCGCCGACGCCATCCTGCAGGGGATCGCATTTTTGCGCGAGGTGTCGCGTCCCTACGAGGGGCAAGGCACGATGGTTCATTGCGGCGGCATGGTCGGCCCGCGCGGCGATGCCTATTCGCTCAATCGTACGATCACGGCCGATCAGGCAGAGGACTATCATAGCTTTCAGCTTGAGGTGCTGCAGCGCGCCGGGGTCGATTTTGCGACGGCGATGACCTTCAACAATGTGCCCGAAGCGGTTGGCATTTGTCGCGCAGCTGCGCGGATTGGCGTGCCAATCAATGTGTCGTTTACGCTCGCCAGCGATCACCGCCTGAAGTCCGGCCCAAGCCTTAAGCAAGCTATCGAAGCCGTTGACGCGGAAGCGGGCGATGCAAGGCCGGACTCTTACGGCATCAATTGTTCGCATCCGTTGGAATTCGAGCCGGCGCTCGAGCCGGGCGATTGGATGGAGCGCGTGCGCTACCTGCGGCCGAACGCCAGCGCGATGGAGAAGATCGAACTTTGTCAGATCGGCCATCTTGAAGAGGGTGATCCGCTGGATCTGGGGGCGCGCATGGGCGATCTGGCGCAACGCTATCCGCACATCGATATCTGGGGTGGTTGCTGCGGAACGTGGGATCGCCACTTGAATGAGATCGCGCGCAACGTGCGGCGCACGCGACTGCCGTGAGGTCGGGCGCCACGAAGAAGCGCAACGCGTGCCATTCGTCGCTCAAGCGCGCTCTTCGCATAGCGTAACTTGAACTACAAAAGGTAGTGGGCTACGGCGAAAGCTGACGCCGCAGAGTTCAGCTTGCAGCATAGAGGCCCGTTGTGTCTGGCGACCGAACCCGCCACCCCGGCGAGTATATTCGCGACGCCGCTTGGCTTCCTCACGCCTATGACGCTGATCGGGATGCGTTCGTTTTTGCGCACCTGCCGCGCGACCTTCAAAGGCGCGTCGTTTTTATCGATCGCCGGTTTGTGCCGAAACAGCTGCTCTCTCCGCTCGTACCGATCGCGGATTTACCTCTCGACTTGATCGATGAACGGAGAGGGCCGCTCCATTTCATCTTCCACACCGGATTTTGTGGATCGACATTGCTGTCGCGGGCTTTGGATATTCCCGGCGTCTCGATGGGGCTGAAAGAGCCGGCCATTCTGACATCAATGGGGCGCGCGCTTCATGGTGGTCATGAAATCGCGGAGCCGCTCGATCTTTCGCTCCGTCTTCTGTCGCGGCCGCTCGTAGCCGGGGAGACGCAGATCGTTAAACCAAGCAACGCCACGAACCCGCTCGCTCGGGAAATGATGCGCAGCATTCGTGGTTCGAAGGCGTTGGTGCTCTATTCTGATTTGCAGGCCTTCTTATGCGCGCTCGTTCGGCGCAACCTGCAGGGGCGTATCATGGGGCGCAACTTCTTCTGCGGTTTCATGCCCGCCATCCCTTTGCAAAGCAGATATGGGCGCGATGAACTGCTGAAGCACACCGATTTGCAGATCGCCGCACACGCTTGGTTGATGCAGGTCGCCGCGCTAGAGCGGCTTGCGCAGCGGTTCGGGCCAGATCGGGTTCGGTTCATCAAGGACACGACCTTGTTTCACGAGCGACCGAAGACTCTGCAACGCGTGGCGGATTTCTTTGAGCTGAATATGACGCCCGAACAGATCGACAGCCTCTCGCGATCGGGTGTTTTCGACGAAGAGGCCAAGAAACCGGGCGCTCCGTTCGATGCCGCAAAGCGTGAGGAAGAACGAGCGTCAGCGAATGCCATTTACGAGGACGAACTCGTCCACGCGCAAAATTGGGCGCGAGAGTTAGCGGCGAGATCGGTCGCGCCGCTAACTCTTCGCGAAGACATCTTCGACTAGCGGCCGCCTCAAGCTGCCTGTTTGAAATCGCCCATCTGTGCGTCGTAGGCGCGCTGGAAGGCGGGGCGAGCGGTGCAGCGTTTGACGAGAGCGGCGAGATTGGCGTGCTCGTTAGTCAGTTCAGGCATGATGCGCAGCACCGTCGTCATCATCAGATCACCGGCGGTGAACTGATCGCCATCCAGGTACGGCTTGTCGCCGAGCGCGTTGGATAAACCTCCGAGGCGGCGATGTGCGAACTCAACCGCGCCTGGGCGACGGAGTTTGGCCCATTCCTGATCTTTGTAGAAAAGGTCGATGCGGGCGACGTCCATGACGAAAGGCTCGATCGAGTTGAGCGCCGCGATGAGCCATTGCGTGGCGTGTGAATGCGCGGCTGTATCTTTCGGAAGTAGCGTTTCGCTACGCTGGCCGATGTGCAGCACGATCGCGCCGGTCTCGAACAAGGTGAAGCCGTCTTCTTCGAAGATCGGCACCTGGCCGAAGGGTTGGATGGCGCGGTATTCGGGCTTGTCCTGATCGCCTTGAGCCAGCAAGCGCGAGCGATAGGGCAGGCCGGCTTCTTCCAGCGCCCAACGCGCGCGGAGATCGCGCACTTGGCCCTGCGCGAAATCGGGCACCCATTCGAAAGCGGAGATTGTGATCATGAGAGGTCCTCCATCGTGGGAATTGGGTTGCACGGCATGATCTCAACCGCGTCACCCGGGAACGCCGAGAAGTGCGGGTGGTTCAAGAACAAGCGCGCGGCGGCATCGTGTGATTCAGCTTCGATGATGGTGTAGCCGGCGATGGAATTGGAGATGTCGCTGACGCCGTTCGCGTCCGCGCGTTTGGTTTTGCCGAGCGGACCGCCCTCGTCGACCATGATGTCCTTATTCCTTTCGTGCCAAGCGCCCCACGCTTGCATGCCGGCGGACTCGCGCTCCTTGCGCGTCTTGTCGTCGAACTTGTCCCAGCCCGAGCGCGCGAACGCTTCGGGCGAGCCGACAAAAAGAGCCATGAAACGGGGCATACTGAGTCCTAACGTTGTTGTTGTTTGGCGACGTAGCGTTCGAGTTTGTTGAAGAGCGAATTCCAGCCGCCGACGTGACTGTCGCGGCGCTCGGCGTTCACGAAACGGACTTGGTGAAAGAGCATCGTCGTTCGCTCGCCGTGTTCGCGGAACGTGATCGTGATGAGGCTTTCGACGTCCTTCGATGGGCCGCCATCCCATCGCCAGGTGAATACGAGGCGCGTCGGTGGCTCGATCTCGCGATAGGTTCCGGAGAAGCCACTGAGGTCGTTGTCTTTGCGGATCACGCCTCGATAGGCGCCGCCGACGCGGAAGTCGATTTCGGCTTCGGGGCAATCGAAGCCTTCAGGGCCCATCCAGTTCCTGAAATGAACTGGATCACTCCAAAGCGTGAAGAGCAGTGATGCAGGCGCATCGAACTCGCGCGTGATCAACAGCTCGTCGTCGGAAAGGGTCGCGCTCATCGCTTGTCCTTCTTTTTCTTTAGGTCGGCGATGTAGCCGTCCATCTTGTCGAAGCTGCCGGTCCAGAAGCGGCGATACATCTCGAGCCACGCATCAACGTTTTTGAGCGCGGCGGGCTCCAATCGGCAGGGACGCCATTGCGCATCACGGCCGCGCGAAATGAGGCCAGCGCTTTCGAGCACCTTCAGATGCCGCGACACCGCTGGAAGACTGATGTCGAACGGCTCGGCGAGTTCGTTGACCGTCGCTTCGCCGTGCGCGAGCCGCTCAAGGATTGCGCGCCGGGTTGGATCGGCGAGAGCTGAGAGCGTTTCGGAGAGGGGGTCGGTGGTCTGCATTGTATTTAACGTATAGGTTAAATACGATCTGCATCCTGTTTCGTCAAGCCTGATTGAAGCGCGCAAAGAAAAAGGCCGCTCCCGGAGGAGCGGCCTTCGTCGTTAGGTGATGGCGATGGCCGTTATCAATCGAAGCGGCCCATCGCGTCGGAGATATTGCGCACCGAATTCCAGCTCGCGCCTTCGTTGGCGTTGTCTTGCAACGAGCCGCCGTTGAAGTGATAGCGAACGCCCAGCGTCCATGCGTCGGTCTCGTAGCCGCCGCCGCCGTTGAAATCGACATCCGAGTTCACGTAGTTGCCGTACAGTTCGAAGCCGTTGCCGAAACCATAGGCGCCGCCGATGCTGAGGTCGGTCATTTCCGCGTCGCTTGAACCGAAGTCCAGATCGTGACGCGCAACGCCGGCGTTGATGGCGAGGTTCGGGTTGAAGAAGTAGCTGCCGCCGACTTGGTAGCTCCACATGTCGAGGTCAGAGAACGTGTCGAACGAGCTGTAGCCGATCGAGCCGTTGACCGAGAAGTTGCCAAAGCTCGTGCGGGTTTCGCCGCCGAGCGTCCAGCCGCCGGTGCCGTAATAGTTCAGGTGGCCGGCCCAGCCGCCGAAGTCCCAAGCGCCCGTGTTGGTGTTGGCGTGAACGGCCGCGTAGCTGGTGCTCGCGGTGCCCGAGCTGCCGTCGAAATCAACCGTCGAAGTGCGGCCGTCGAACTGGACGGTCCAGCCGGACATTGCGTCGAACTGAACAGCGCCGCCGAGATTGGTTTGATCAAATTCACCGCCACCATCGAATTCGGTGTTGCCGATGCTGACATCGATGTTGCCGGTCGTGTCGGCGGAGGCAATGCCCGGCGCAGCAATGGCCAGGGCAGCCGCAGCGCCCATCAGAATCTTTTTCATCAGAGTTGTCCTTGTGGTGTCGCCAAGAATGGCGCGAGCGGGACTCTGAGCCGCTTCGCTTGGCGCAACGGTTAAGCGGAGCGATATCCGACGCGAACGCAGGTTGGCGTGGCGCGCGCGCCACAAGGTGTGAATGCGTTGGTAAGGGAACGGCATCCGGTGGGGATGTTTTCCGGTCCGCCGTTCATGCCGCGCTAAGTCCTGCGTCCAATTCGTGGCGGGATCGGCGGCGGGGTTCGCGTGCAGCACGAGCTAGGTGCAATAGCGAAACCGCTCCGCTAAGCTCTCGGCCAACGGAGTATTCAGATGGCGCGGCCAGAACTGGGATCGAAATACCTCATCGTTTTCTGCAAGAGCTGCGACAAGGGCTTTCGCGTCCTCGACCGCGCTATCCAGCCTGGTGAGAAACTCAATATTCCTGGGCCGCAGAGCCTGAAGTGCCGCGGCTGCGGTCACGTGGCGACCTATGATCCGGCCGAGATGCGCACCGCTCAGGTCGGCCCGAAGCCGGCGCGCAACCGCAACTAAGCGCCGCGCGCGTGCCAAATGAAGTAGAGATCGAAAAGCTGGTTCGCCGGTTCGCGGCCATGCGCGATCTCGCGGGCCGCGCGGTGCGGGAAAATCCAAACGACGAACGCGCCTTGTTTGGCGCTGCGATGGCGTTCCGTATTGGTGGCGATTACCCGTCGGCGCTCACGCAACTTGAGGCGCTGAACCGGCTGCGGCCGAACAATACCAGCTACCTGTTCGAACTCGGGCAGACGCTCGAATACCTTGGCCGCTTCGACGGCGCGATCGAGAGCTACAACGCGTCGCTGCGAGCGGAGCCGCTGAATTACAAGGCGCGCCACTCTGTCGTGCAGCTGCAAACGCAGAACGTCGTCAGCAACCACCTGGCTGAACTCCAGAAGCAGATTGAATTGCCGGACAATGACGGCTGGCGCTGGCTGCATCTGGGGCATGCGTTAGCCAAGACGTACGAGGATTTTGGCGAGACGCAGAAGTCGTTCGATTGGCTGACTCGCGCCAAGCAGACGCGCAAACGTCGCTCACCCTATGTGGCGGCAAACGAAGAAGCGCTCGCTCAGGCGGCAATGGCGGTGCGAGTTGCCGCTGGGCCGGCATGCGATGCGGCCGATCCGATCTTCATCACCGGCCTCGCGCGGTCTGGCACGACGCTTTCGGATCGGATCCTCTCAAGCCATCCCGATGTGACGTCCGCGGGCGAGATCGGTAATTTCCTGCAGCTGCTGAAGCTGTTTTCCGGTTCGGTGACCCCGGCGACGCTCGACACCGATATGCTATCACGCGCAGGCGCCGTTGATTTTCCGCGTCTCGGCCGCAGCTATGTCGATAGCACGCGGCCACTCACGGGCGCGGCGCCCCGTTTCATCGACAAGGCGCCGAGCAACTTTTATCTCGCGCCGATTATTTTGCGCGCCATGCCGAACGCGCGGATCATCTGCATGCGTCGCAGTCCGCTGGACTCCGTGCTGGGCAATTACAAACAGATCTTCCCGTTTGATGATCGCTACTATGACTACGTCTATGATCTTGAGTGGGCGGCGCAGAAATATGTGATCTTCGATCGCCTGATCGCGCATTGGCGTGACGTGCTGCCGCCGGAGCGTTTCATGGTGTTGCAGTACGAAGACCTGGTAGCGAACCAAGAGGCGCGCACGCGCGATCTCTTGGCGTTCTGCGGGCTGGGCTGGGATGATCGCGCGCTCGCGTTTCATGAAAATACAGCGGGGGTGGCGACACCAAGCGCGCGCCAGGTGCGGCAGGCGATGAACACAAAGGCGGTGGGGCGATCGGCCAAATATGGCGCGGCGCTTGATCCCGCCCGCGCCGTACTCGAACGCGCCGGGATTTCCATCGACTAGCTGCAAAGAAAAACGCCCCGGCTTTTGGCCGGGGCGTTCAAGTTTTTGCGTTGCTTAACGAAGGTATCGTGTTGCTTAGAACACCGAGCTCACGCCAGTGAGGCTGGCTTGGCTCGCGCCGCTGCGATCGCGGTCGCGGAGCGTGCCGCCCCAGTTGTAGCGGACGCCGATGGTCCAGGTGTCGACGTCGCCGCCATCGAAGTCGGCGGTGTTGTAACCAGCGACGATCGAGACCGGGAACGAAGCGAATTGGTATTCGCCGCCAACGCCATAGAGCATGACGTCGTCGTCGTTGCCCGCGCCAGCGTCAACACTGGCGTAGCCAATGTTTGCGTTCACGCGGAAGTTGTCGTGCACGAACGCGCGCGCTTCGACGTTGATGCCGTAGCCGTCAGCATCGCTGTCGTCGTTGTTGCCGTAGAAGATGGCGCCAGCGAGCGTCCAGTTCGTGTAGTACTTGTTGGCTTCCAGACCGCCGACCCAGGTCGTGCTGTCGTTGGAATCTGCAACGCCGATGAAGCCGCCGAAGAGGTGGCTGTCATTGCGGCTGTAGACGTGGCCGGTGAGGCCGTAGGCGGTGTCGCTGTCGTCGCTATCGACAACGGCGGCATCGACTTCGAATACGATCGAGCCCGAGCCAGCAAACGCTACCGCGCCTTCGGCGCCGTAGAAGTCTTGGTCATTGCCGGCGCCAGCGTCGGCGTTGCCGTAGTTTACGCCGACGTAGCCCGTTTGGGCTGCGGCGACGCCCGGCACTGCGACGGCCAAAAGGGCCGCAGCGCCAAGGATCCAGTTACGCATAGGAATTAACCCCTGTAGTGATCACCCGTTCTGGGGACGGCACACATGCGCCTTGCGTTTCGGAGCCGCAATTGAACACCCTTGGGCTGTTAATAATTAACGGCCCGTGATGCGCGGACGCCACAGCTTACGTGCTGATTTCCCATGGTATTTCCCCTATTTGGGGAAAATGGATTGGCCCGCATCCAGAGGCCCCGTCGCGCGCATCTTGGTAGGCAGAGGGAAGTGGTCCGAGGAGGGCCCGATGACATGCGCCTAACCGAAACCTGCTGCGCCGCGGCGCTCGCGACGATGCTTCTGACGACCCCGGCAGGCGCGCAAACGCCGCCACCCGAAGCGCCCCGGCCCGAGCACGCCAGAACGCTGACGCGGTTCTCAGCAGCCACGGAAGTTCAGCTGCGGGATGTTGCGGCTTTCGTTCGGGTGATCCCGGAGAACCGCACCGATGTTGCGATTGGTTACGTGAACACTGGCGTGACACCGGCGCCAGAGTATCGCGTCACGCGCCGCCGCTTGATCGTGGACGGCAAATTGCGCCGCCAGATCCGCGGCTGTCGCGTGGTTGGCGCTGATGGGTTCGAGGTGCAGACCGCGCGGCAAGGCCGGTTGAGCGGTGAGCAATTGCCGGTGATCGAAATCCGCGTGCCGCAAAACGCGAATGTAACTGCCAGCGGCGCGGTGCGGATGTGGGTGGGCCCAGCTCAAGCAGCGCACATTCGTCTTGATGCGTGCGGAGACGCTGACGTCTCGCGCGTGGAGGATAGGGCGGAGATCGCGGTCACAGGTTCTGGCGACATGCGGCTTGGAAACGCTGGCGAAGCGGAGGTCGCGATTGCCGGATCGGGCGATGTCACGCTCGGCGAAATTCACAACGGTCTGAATGTGTCGGTAGCCGGCTCAGGCGATCTCACGGCTGCGCGCGTCGATGGGCCGACATCCATTGCGGTGCAAGGCTCTGGCGACGTCACGATACGTGACGGCCGGGCGACGTCTTTGAGCGTTGTCATCGCCGGTGGTGGTGACATCACGCACGGCGGTTCGGCGCAAACTCTCGATGCTGTAATCTTGGGGGGCGGCGATGTGCGTGTTCGTCATGTTGATGGCGAAATCAACCGTAGCGTTCTTGGCGGTGGAGAGGTTGTCGTCGGCCGCTGATCCGTCTTGTAACGCGTAGCAAATCGATTCATTTCTGCCCCCGAAGCGCGTTTCCGCGTCAATTTTGGAGGGTAGGATGCCTGTAGCGATTTCTTGCGTAACGGTTCCCGTTGAGAATCTGCAGAAGTCGATTGCGTTCTACCGCGACGGCCTCGGCCTCTCGATTGAAGAGCAAGACGAAGATCACGCTGCGCTGGATCTCGACGGCGTTTATCTGGTGCTGCTGCAACGCGAAGAATTCAGCTCTTACGCTGAGACCGTCGGCGCGCGCGGCGCAACGCGCGGCACCGTTGAAGCGATCATCAGCTACTTCACCGAAAGCAAAGGCGAAGTCGACGCGGTTATGGCGCAGGCTCAAAAGGCTGGCGCGCAGATTGTCGCCGCATCGGACGAAGATGGCGTCTATTCGGGTTACTTCACCGATCCGGATGGCCACGCTTGGGAAGTCTTGTTCGACGGCGAATAAGCGCGGCGAATTTCGACATTGAATGCGAACGGCTGCCTTGCGGGCCGCCGTTTTGCTTTATGCGGCGTGCGCCAATTGCTCGGCGAGGCGCTTGGCGTCTTTCAGGTCGGCGACGAAGCGTTCGAACTCGACCACCTTTACCTCTTCGTCCGGCAGGCGCAGCAAGTAGGACGGGTGCACGGTGGCGCGTAACGGCGCGCCTTCGCGTGTTTGCAGCGTTTGCTCGCGCGCGTTGGTGAGTGTGCCTTTGAAGGTTGAGAGCGATTGCAGCGCCGTGGCGCCGAGCGCGACCACGAGGCGCGGCTTCACAAGCTTGAGCTCATGCGCCACCCACCAGCGGCAAATCTCGACTTCTCCGGCATTGGGCCCCTTGTGTAAGCGGCGTTTGCCGCGTGGCTCGTGTTTGAAGTGCTTCACCGCGTTAGTGACGAAAAGCTCGCCACGATCGATGCCGGCTTCTGCAAGCGCGCGGTTCAACACTTGGCCGGCGGGGCCGACGAACGGATGACCAGCGAGATCTTCTTGGTCGCCGGGTTGTTCGCCGACGAGCGCGAGTAATGGCTCTTCGCTTGCGCCTTCTCCGGGCACGGCTTGCGTCGCATCGCGCCAGAGCTGGCAGGCGCGGCAAGATTGCAGCGCGCGTTTGAGATCGTCGAGTGACGCGGGCGCCGCTGCGCGCTCGGCGATGGGTTCGAGGCGCGTAGGCAGATCTTCCGGTGCGATCTTCGCGTGAGCCGCGCCGGCGCGTTTGCGCGGCGTGGTGGGCGTGGCGACGACCATGTCGACGGTGCGTGTGGATGCGGATTTGATCAGATCGGGAATGAGTTCGGTCTCGGGCATGTTCCGCCAATAGTGCTTTGGCATTTCGCGCTTCATCGCCGCGACTTTGAGGCGGGCTGGGTTGAACATGCTTTCGTAGTAGGTGCGCCAGTCGTCGTCTCGCGCATCGTCGGCGGGAACGTCGCTGCGTTTGCCGCCAGGGCCGAAGCTGAGTGTTTCGCCGTCCCAGTGCGCACTCGCTTTCGGTGTGATGATGGACCAATTCATGCCGGTGAAGCGGCGGACGAAGAAGTCCGCGGTTTCGTGGACGATGTGGTGTTGCGGTTCGAACCAGGCGACGTAACGCGGACCGTCAGCGCCGGCGATTTCCTTGAAGCGCACGAAGGCGTGCATCTTGTGCTCGTCACGGCGGACGGCTTTTGCGAGGGCGTTGAGGTGAACCACATCGCGGTCTGCTGCGTCTTCGAGCAGCGCACGGTTTTGCTGGAGGCGCCAGAGCACGCGATAGAGCAAGGCGAAGCGTTGCGGATCGCTGTGCAGCGCCGCTTTGCCGGCAATGTCGATGAAAGCGCGCGGCACGTAGATCGGCGTGACCGGCCGCAGATTCGGCGTTGGCGCGCTCATGAACAGATCGGTGTCGCCTTCTGTACGCCAGACAACTTCCTCTGGCTTAGCAAGAACGGCGAGCATGTTGCGCGCGGCGTCGCGCCAATCGTCGAAGGTTGGGATGCGGGGAAGATTGGCGCTGATCACGTGAAGAGATCGAGTTGCTGCGCGACAGGCCGCATGCGCGCTTCGATCTCGGCATCGGCAAGCACGACCGGGCGCCAATCGCGCGTGATGATGAAAGGGCGGCACTTCTCTACAGAGCGCGTGAGGCGTGCGACGTCTTCGAGACCGAGGATGCGTTGGCGGCGTGCGAGCAGAAGCTTGTCGATGGTTTTGACGCCGAGACCTGGGATGCGCAGCAGGAGTTCGCGGTCGGCGGTGTTGATGTCGACAGGGAAGCGATCGCGGTTGGCGAGCGCCCAGGAAAGTTTGGGATCGATCGCGAGGTCGAGCAGGCCATCGTCGCCGATGACAATCTCGTTCGATTCAAATCCGTAGAAACGCATCATCCAATCGGCTTGGTAGAGCCGATGTTCGCGCATGAGCGGTGCGGCCTGCGAGGGCAGGCGCGACGATGAATCCGGAATGGGGCTGAACGCGGAATAGTAGACGCGCTTCAGATTGTAGCCGCTGTAGAGCCGGCGGCTCGAATTGAGGATGTCGCGGTCATTCGCGCCGTCGGCGCCGACGATCATTTGCGTGCTTTGCCCAGCAGGCGCGAACGCAGGCGCGTTTCGCTCGCTGCCAGCTTCGATGCCCAGTCGTACTTGCCCCATTGATTTTCGGATGATGTCGCCGCGCTTTTCTGGCGCGAGTTCGATGAGTGTGTCTTCGCGTGGTAGCTCGACGTTGACGGAAACACGGTCGGCGTATGCGCCTGCTTTTGCGATCAGCTCGGGCGACGCACCCGCGATCAGCTTCAAATGGATGTAGCCACCGAACTTGTGCTCATCGCGCAAGCTTTTCGCGACGCGCACCATCTCTTCCATCGTTTCATCGTGCGACTTGATGATGCCGGAGGAGAGGAAGAGGCCCTCGATGTAGTTGCGCTTGTAGAAATCGAGCGTGAGCTTGACGACTTCTTCGACCGTGAACTTCGCGCGCGCCACGTTCGAGGAGCGGCGGTTGATGCAATAAGCGCAATCGTAGAGGCATTGGTTGGTCAGCAGAATTTTGAGCAACGACACGCAGCGGCCGTCCGGCGTGTAGGAGTGGCAAATGCCCGTACCTTCGTTGGAGCCAATGCCGCGCGTAGCTACGCTGTCGCGCTTCTTGCCGCCGGAGGAGGAGCAAGAGGCGTCATATTTGGCGGCATCCGCCAAAATCCGGAGCTTGTCTCGAAGCTGCATAGTTCTTGATATGTTCTTACGGGCGCCTCCGCAAATTGGATGAACAGCGCTGTGGATAAGAGGCTGATCGGCGCGTGCCCGCCGGAATAACGGCGTCGAACCCACGTAGTCCCCGGCAATGACCGACCCAAGGGGCAAAAGCGCGTGGTTTTCTGTGGCGGCGGCAGTGCTTGGTTTGGTTAGTCTATGCGGTATCTGCGTAATTGGCGCGGTCAGCGCTTTTTCAAACTAAGCCCTTTGTTTTGAGCTCCTTCGGCGACGTCATTGGGCGACGTCGCCAAACGCGTATTTTCGGCGCCCGGTGCATTGCGTCGCGGCAACGCTCGGAATAAAAGACCGCCTTCCCTAAATCTAAACTCCAAGCGGGCTTCCCGCGGCGAGGGCGGCTGGGGAACCGGGCGTAGGAGTTTAGCTCAGCTGGTAGAGCATCGGTCTCCAAAACCGAGGGTCGTGGGTTCGAGTCCCTCAACTCCTGCCATTCCCGCCTTGCGGGTTGGTGACATCAGCCCGATCTGAAGCGCATTACGGAAGTAGAAAAAACAAATGTCGATCGACCAAACCGAAGATGCAGAACCCCGGCGCAAAGGCGGCGGTCCGTTCAAGTTTTTTGGCGAGGTGCGCGCTGAAGCACGCAAGGTCACTTGGGCGACGCGCCAAGAAGTGACCGTTTCGACGATCATGGTCGTGATCTTCGGCGTCACGGCGGCGATATTTTTCTATGTCGTCGATCTTCTGCTGCGCCTCTTCATGCAGTTTATTTTGAGCTTCACTCTAGGTGGTTGAGACGATGGTCGAGGAACAACAGCAGCAGGCAGAGGCGAAGCCTCGCTACGCCGGCAAGGCGCGCTGGTACATCGTGCACGCCTACTCAAACTTTGAGCAGAAGGTCGCTGAAGCGATCCGCGACCAAGCAGGTCGCCAAGGCCTCGAAGAGCAATTCGAAGATATCCAAGTGCCGACCGAGGAAGTTACCGAAGTCGTGCGCGGATCGAAGAAGGTGCGTCAGCATCGCCACTTCCCGGGCTACGTGCTCGTGAAGATGGAAATGACCGACCAAGCGTATCACCTCGTGAAAAACACGCCGAAGGTGACGGGCTTCCTCGGTACGCAAAACAAGCCGCAACCGGTTTCCGATCGCGAAGTCGAGCGCATCCTTGGCCGCGTCGCCGAAGTCGGCGCGCAGAAGCCGCGTCAGCTCATTCATTTCGAGATTGGCGAGAAGGTGAAGGTCTCCGACGGACCGTTCCAGAGCTTCGAGGGCACAGTCTCGGAAGTGGATGAAGACGGTGGCCGCCTGAAGGTTGCGGTCATGATCTTCGGTCGCGAAACCCCGGTCGACCTTGAGTACGCGCAGGTCGAAAAACTCCGCTAAGAGGCAAAGATGCTGAAGGCGTTGCTGCGGATTGCTTTAGGCATCGTGGCGGCGCTTGGCGTTGTCGCGTTGGTTCTCTGGCTGTCGCCGGCGACGTTGGAGCGCGCCTATTCATTTGCCCAGCGTGACAACAATCCAGAGCCGCCGGTCGAGATCGCGCAAGGCGTTTACTGGGTTGGCGCTTCCGACGTTGCGTCCTACGCGATCGACACGGGCGATGGGCTGATCTTGATCGACGGCGGTTACACCGAGACCTCGCCTCAAGTTCTCGCCAACCTGCGCGCGTTGGGCTTTCAGCCCAGCGATGTCCGCATCTTGCTCAACACGCATGCGCATTTTGATCACGCAGCCGGTCTGGCTGCGATCAAAACGGCAACAGGGGCGGACCTTTACGCGAGCCCAGCTGACGCGGTGCTTTTGCGCGCAGGCGGGCGCGGGGATTTCTTCTTACGCGATTTCTTCCGTTATCCGCCCGTACAGGTGGATCACGAGTTGCGTGATGGCGAAACCGTCTCGCTCGGTGCGGTGACACTCACCGCGCATTTCACACCGGGGCATACGAAGGGCTGCACGTCGTGGACGTTCCCTGTCACCATGCGCGACGGAAGCGTCAAGCAGGCGCTGATCATCTGCTCGCTCTCAACGCTGAGCTATCGGCTCGTCGACAATCCAGACTATCCGAACATCGCGGCAGACTACGCGCACACATATGAAACGCTGAACGCGCTGCCGTGCGATGTGTTCTTGGGCGCGCATGGGCGTTGGTTCGATCTGCCGAGGCGCCGCGCGAGTATCGCGGCTGGTAACGCCAATGCATTTGTAGCGCCCGATGAGTGCCGCGCGTTTCTTGCCGACAGTCAGCGCGCGTTCGAACAAGAACTGGCGCGCCAATCCGGGCGCTAGTCCCCGAGCAACATCTTGGCGAGATCGGCGCTGACGTCAGTGTCTTCGTCAGTGGCGATATAAGCGCGTGCGAGCAACGAAGCGTAGAGCAGGTACGCGCGCTTGCGTGCTTCACCCGCCGCTAATCCCATGTCGCCGTAGAGCTTGGCGTAATAGTTTAGCCGCACGCGATCGATGTGCCGTACGGCGCGGTTCGCTTGCGCGTCGCGCTGAGCCCAAAGGCGGATCGCAAGCTCGATCGCCGCGGCGCGTTTTGCACGTGGCGTGGAGTTGGGAAGCGCCAGTGTTTGTTTCAGCCGTTCGTGCGGATCAGATGTGCGGCTCTCGATCCGCGAACCGATCCGATAGCTTGCGCGCTTGCGCCATTCCTTGAGCATTGCTTGGTGCAGCGCAGCACGATCAGTGAAATGCCAATAGAAACTGCCGCGCGTAACGCCCAGCTTCTTGGCGAGCGGATCGATACGAACCGCATCAATTCCGCCTTCTGCAAGCGCCTCAAACCCGGCGTCGATCCAAGAATCGGCGTCGAGTGAAGTGGAGGCGGTTTGTGGTGCAATGCGAGAAGCCATGTGCTCGTCTTAGTCGTTGTGTTGCGCCTGCGCCATGTAGCGATTGCTACGCCGCAATCTCGCCTTTTTCCTCGACGGAAGCCGCTGACATGTCTATCCATACACCTGTGTATGGCGAGGCGATAGACCTCTAAGCACGCGGGAGGGAATTGATGTCCAAGAAACGGGACCTGCTGAGCGCAGGCGCGCGTACGGCTTTGACTGTGGCTCTCGGCGCAGCGGGCGTACTGACGGCAGTGCCAGCGATGGCGCAAGATACAACCGAAGACACCGAAATCGTCGTGACGGCGACGCGGCGCGATCAAGCGCTGCAGGACGTGCCGATTGCGGTGACGCCCGTGACGGCGGAAATGATCGAGAACTCCGGCATTCGCGATGTTCAAGATCTGACGTCAGTCGCGCCATCGTTGCAGTTCAACGTTTCGGAATCTGAGAGCTCGGCCACGGCGCGTTTGCGCGGCGTTGGTACGCAGGGCTCTAACCCCGGTCTTGAATCCGCGGTCGGTATTTTCGTCGACGGCGTTTATCGTGCCCGTAACGGCGTGGCGCTGAGCGATCTTGGCGAAGTGCAGCAGATTGAAGTGCTGCGCGGCCCACAAGGCACGCTATTCGGCCGCAACACCTCGGCCGGCCTCATCACCATCACCACGGTCCAGCCAGACCTCAACGATTTTGAGGTCAGCGGCGAAGGCACTTACGGCGATTTCGGCGAGACGCGTGCTGCTGTGACGGTGAACGTGCCGTTGGCGCAAGACACGTTGGGCTTACGTCTGTTCGGCGCCGTCGCGCAACGCGATGGCTTTATGGACATGAACTCGGGCGGCACAAACCCGCTCCTGGGCGCCACTGGCAATCTCAGCCAGCACGAATCGAACACGCGCGACATGTACACGTTGCGAGGACAGCTGCTGGCGCAGTTCAGCGATAGCGTCGAAGCACGTTTCATCGTCGATTATTCGGAGCGCGATGAGTTCTGCTGCGCCGCGCAGATTTACAATCCGGCGTTGCTCAACGGCAATCCGGTTACGATCCTCAGCGCCACCGGCGTGGAAGGCACGCCAATCGCTTACGGCACAGGTCGTCAGCAATTGATCGCGAACTTGGGCGGTTACGGTCCGAACGTGAACGCGCTTAATCCGCTCGGTGCGCAAGGCGCTGGTGAACTCGGCGATCGCCGCGGCTTCGCGAACCGCGACTACGCGCAGTATATCGAAGACTACGGCGCGTCGGCCGAGTTCAATTGGGAAAGCGGCATCGGCACGTTCACGTCCGTCACCGCGTATCGCAACTGGAACCAGCAAGGCCGCAGCGACTCCGATTACTCGCAAGCGGACCTCGTCTACGTGCCAGGCGGCGGCCCCGGCACGGAATTCCAAACCTTCACGCAAGAACTCCGTCTCGCGGGCGAGTGGGGGAATGTCGATTGGTTGGTCGGCGCGTTCTATTCGAATGAACGTATCAACCGCCAGTTCTCGTTCTTTACCGGCTCGCAATACGGCGACTACTTCGCCAGCCTCGACAATATTCTCGCCGGCGGCTCGTCGGGCGTGAACCCAGCGAACACGCTCAATCCAGGCATCGGCAATCTTCCGGGCCCAGGTCCGGCAGCGAGCTCGCCGGTCATCAACAATCTCTATGACGAGATCGACGTGTTCTTGCCTGCGGGCGCTGGCGCCGCCGGTTACACGGATCGCTATCGGCAAGACGGGGAATCCATCGCGCTCTTCACGCACAATATCTGGGCGATCAGCGAGAATACGGACCTGACGGTCGGCGTGCGGTTCACGCATGAGCGCAAAGATCTGGTCGCCAACTTCAGCACCCGCTTCGACGGTGAAGCGATGCTAGATGCGGCAGTGACCGATGCCGAAGTGGACGCAGGTTTGGCAGCCGGAACGTTGGCGGCATACTCAAACTGCAACACGGCGGTTAACCCGGCGGGACCATCGCTTTCGGCTTCTGTGATCAGCGTCATCCGCTCCGGCTATTGCGTGCCGTGGCTGCGCGATGATCTCGATGCGGTTGGTTACAACCAGCATCGCAGTGAAGATGAATGGTCGGGCGTCGTGGCGTTGCGTCACGAGTTCAGTGACAACATCTCGGCCTACATCTCAGCTTCGCGCGGTTACAAAGGCGGTGGCTTCAACCTCGACCGCAACTTCGCGAGCATCTTCACGGGTGGTTCGCCGAACACCGGCTTCGCGGCAGAGCTTGTTGATGCCTACGAAGTTGGTTTCAAGACCGGCTGGTTTGACAACACGCTGCTGTTCAACCTCGCGATCTATCAGAACGAGTACGAGAACTTCCAGCTCAACACCTTCAACGGCATCCAATTCGTCGTCACCACAGTACCGGAAGTGGAAGTCAACGGCGCAGAGATGGATTTCATCTGGCGCACGCCGATCGAAGGTCTGTCACTGCAAGGTGGCGCGGCGTATAACGATGCCACGTATGGCCCGAACACCGGTTGGGTGCAAGCGAACGCCAACCCGATCACCGGCGAACAAACGCTGGCTCGGTTGCCGAACTCGCAGCTGACCAACTCGCCGGAATGGACCGCGACGACATCGGTCACTTATGAGCGGCCGATTTTCGGTGGCCTCAACGGGCTCTTCTATCTCGACGCGCGTTATGTCGATGATCAGAGCACCGGCTCCGACTTGCGTCCGTCGAAGTTGCAACCGGCCTACACGTTGTTCAACGGCCGTATCGGCATCAGCTCACAGGACGACCGGTGGTCGCTGGAGTTCTGGGGCCGCAACCTCACGGACGAAGAGTACGGCCAAGTCATGTTCGACGTGCCGCTGCAACTCGGCACGCTGGGCCCGACGCAAGGTGCGTTCCTCGGCGATCCACGCACCTACGGCGTCACGCTGCGGGCGCGTTACTAACACTGTAAGGCGGCTGGTCACGAGGCCAGCCGTCACCCTCCCAGAGCAAACCTCGGCCGCGGACTCGTTCCGCGGCCGTCTTGTTTGCGAGCAGGCACGGCGCCACTAAGCTTGCCGCATGGCTGATGCGTCCAAGATCGAAGCGGGCGAGCCGCTCTGGCGTGCGCGCGCGTTCGAAGCGGCGCCTCATGTTGCCGCCGGCATCGCTTTTGCGGCAGGCGCGTTCACGTTGCTGGCGGTTGCGACGCCAGCTTTGCCGCCGCTGCGTGGGCTTGGCGCGCTGGAACGCGTCGTCAACGAACTTCCAGAACTGAGCGCGAGCATTGCGGGCGTTGCGCTCATGGGTCTCGCCACTGGTTTGAGTCGGCGCATCGATGCGGCCTGGGCCGCGACGACGGCGTTGATGTGCGCGATCGCGCTTTATGCCGCTTTGCGTCACGGCCACGTCGCGGCGGCGCTGACTGCGGGCGCGGTTACATTGGCGCTGCTGCTCACACGCCGCGCGTTTTATCGGCATTCGCGTTTGATCGATCTCGCACCCAATCCACGCGTGGCGCTCGGCATCGCCGCAGCCTTCGGCGTGGCGTTGATGGCGGCGCTGCTTTGGGCTGGTGCCCGGCCAGGTTTCGCTGAGGCGCCGTGGTGGGCGCTGGTTACGGGCGAACATCTGGGACGACCCGGCCGGGCGTTGGTTGTCGCGGCGGGCGCTGTGATCGTCGTCGCGGTGCAATGGTATGTGCTGAGCCGCGCACGCGGTGCGCCGCCGCCAGCGGCAAGCGAAGACATCGCGAAGGCGGAAGCCCTGATTGCTGCAGCCGAAGATGCGCTGCCGGATGCGCAACTCGCCTTCACCGGCGACAAGAGTTTTCTATTCGCAGACGGTGCGCTGGTGATGACGGCGCGTGGCGGCGGCAGCTTGATCGCGATGGGGCCGCCTGTCGGCAAACGCGAGGACTGGCGCGCTGCGCTCGCGGGACTGCGCAGTGAGGCGGAAAACTTGTCCTTGCGTCCCGTCGTGTACGCGGCGCCGCCAGAGTTGTTGCCGGATCTGCTCGATCTCAATTTTCGCGTCGAGAAGATCGGCGAGAACGCGATCGTCGATTTGAAGGATTTTACCCTCGCCGGTTCGGCGCGGCAGAAGTTGCGCTCGGCCCGGCGGCGGTTCGTTGAGCGCGAAGGGGCGGTTTTCGAAGTCGTTGAGCCACCGCACGCGGCCACGTTGTGGGACACGCTGCGACCCGTATCGGATGCTTGGCTCGCGGCGCACGGCGGACGCGAGAAGGCGTTTTCGCTTGGCGCGTTCGACCTTGGATACTTGTCGCACCATGCGATTGCGATTGCCCGTCTGCATGGACGCATTGTTGCGTTTGCAAACATCTGGCTGACGGCCGATCGCAAACGCGGCGCTGTCGATCTCATGCGTCACGATCCAAACGACGCGCCGAATGGGCTGATGGACTTTCTGTTCACCGAGATTTTGCTCTGGGCGCAGACGCATGGCCTTGCAACGTTCGATCTCGGCATGGCGCCGTTGGCGGGTTTGGCCGAGGATAAGAAGTACGCGACTTTGTTCGCGCGTGCTGGGCGGCTCGTGCACGAGCGCGGTGAGCAATTTTACGGCTTCAAAGGCCTGCGCGCATTCAAGGACAAATTCGATCCGCGTTGGGAGCCGCGTTACATAGCGTCGTCGGGTTCGTGGACGCTGCCGATCGTGCTTGCGGAAGTGGCGATGCTCACCAATGGTCCGCGTGCGGCGGTAGCGCACGCTGGGGACGCAAGTTGAACGCAAAGCGCCTTGTTGGCTTGGCGCTGATCGCGGCGTTTGTGGTTGTTGTCGCAGCTTTGCCCGTGCCCGGGTTCGCGACCCTCGTTGGCCGAGCGATCGCGAACCTCTGGGTGACGGTGATGGCCGCTGTTGCGGGTCTGCTTGGCGCCTTCATAGGCCAGTAGGGCGCGGGATCGAGCTTAGCCGTCGCCAAACTTGTGTTTGGCAAAATGGCCCCGCGCACCCCCGCAAGCGCAACACTTCACCGTCCAGGCGGATCGAGCCTGAGTAGGTGCGGCCATCTTCGGGGTTGAACACTTCGCCGCCCGTCCATGCATCGCGATTCCAAGCAAAGTCGCGCAGCATCTGCGAGCCGATGGCGCCGCGTTGTAGGCGCGCGGGATCCCACGCCCAGATCAAGCGGCCGCATATACGCTCGCTGTCGCTAGCGCACGGCGCGAGCCGCACGATGGCGCCGAGGCCAGGTGTGGCCCAATCGCCGGCGATGTCGTTTGGCGTTGCGGCGCGCGCGGGTTCGGAAAGCGCGAGCGAGAAGATGAGCACGATCGGCGTAAGTGTGATGACCGAGAGCGTGTACGAGGCGAGCTTTCGCAGTATGAGCGCGCTCATGTCGCGCTCTCCATCGTTTCGCGCGTGATGAGCGAGCGGCGGGTCGCCGCGGCGAAGCGCGCGTGATACTCGGGATGCTCGGTGCCCATGAGGCGATCCCACCACGTGAAGTAGAGGCCGTAGTTCGAGCCGGCGCTTGAGTGGTGCAGGTCGTGGTGCGTTGTGGTGGTGAGGAAATCGAGCACCGGGCGCCCGTCGCGGCGCGCAGGGAAGAGCTCGTAGCCTGAGTGGCCAAGCGTGTTGCGCACAATTTGGTGCAGCATGAACACGCCAACCACCCACCATTGCGTCGGCACCAGGATCATCCACAGCGGCACGAAAGAGCCGTTGATGGCGGCTTCGGCGATGTCGAAGCTGTAGGCGGTGAATGGCGAGGGGTTGTTGGACTTGTGGTGACGGCGGTGGAAGGCGCGGAAGAGGCGCGGGTCGTGGATGAGCCGGTGTGTCCAATAGAAGTACGCGTCGTGGCCGACGATCATCAGCGCCAACGACGCCCATGCCCAGGTCGGGCCCCACTCAACCGCGATGCGCGGGCCGGGCAGCAGACCGAAACGTTCGAGCACGAAGGTGAGCAGACCTATTGTGGAGAAGATCGCGATCGAGCGGAGCGAGGCGCCGAACTCGATCAGCATTTGTTTCGTCTTCGGTGAGTCAGGGCGGATCTTGCGGCCGGCGAGCGGCTTTGCAAGGACCACCCAAAGCGTCAGCCAAACCGCGACGGCGAAGACGACGTAGCGGGTCAAATCTGTACTGACGTTCATCAGCCATTGATTGGCGAAAGCAGCGATATCCATGTTGGCCTCCTTGGCTGGAGGCGTGATCGCTGAAGCGGTGTGCGAAGGTCTCGCCGGGGCCGGAAAAGGCCGTTCGTTTTCGAAAACGGCTAGGGATTTCCAGTTTCGGCGAGCCTTTGGCGTCGCCACTCGGTCGGCGTTTGGCCGGTGACTTCCTTGAAGGTGCGGTTGAAGGGCCCGAGCGAGCCGAAACCCAAATCGAAGGCGATGGCGGAGACAGACTCGCGCGCTTTAGCGGGATCGGAGAGTTGCGCCTTGGCCGCGTCGATGCGGCGGGCGTTCACGAAGGCGGCGAAGTTGCGGAAGCCAAGATGGTCGTTGATGAGGCGGCGCAACTTGTGCTCGGGCGCGCCGACTTCTTCCGCCAGCGCGCCGATAGTGAGGCCTTCGCGCTTCCAGGCCTGACCCTCGGCCATGATGGTTTCGAGCTTGGAGAGGAGCAGTCGATCACCGGCGTCGAGGCCATCGGCCGAGGCGGCAGGCGTCGAGGCGCCGAACAGATCCGGCTGCGCCTCAACAAACGCCATGGCGCCGAGGCCGCACATGAAGGCAAGCGCGGCCGCGCCGACGATCTGGAACCAAGGCTGGCTGCCGCCCAATCCTTCGGCGATCTCGAAGCCGGACAGCGCGATTACATAGATTGTGACGATCGCCAGCACCGGTCCTCGCAACCGGCGGCGCGCTTCAACGAGATCGCCCCGCCAGGAGCTGGCGATGACGAAGAGCGCGTGCAGGGCGAACCCGGCCTCGATCAGGTTATGACCAATCCAGAGCGGGCTACTCATCTCCTGGCGGCCAAGCCAGCCGACCAGGCCGATCGCGGTGAGCAGCGCGCCCGGCGCTAGGGTCTGCGCAGAGATCGGGCGATCCTCGAACAAAGTAACGATGAAAAGCCAGAACCAACCCGCCCCGCCGAGCGCCAGAAAATGGACCGGGAGCGAGGCGAGGCCGTGGCCCATGGCATCGCGCGTCAGTTCCGAAGAATTCAGCACATAGGCGGCGGTGCTCAGCACCATCAGCACGCCGGCCACCCGGATCGCGGGCCGGCCGCTTCGCCAAAGGCCTGCGCCGACCGCGGCGAGCGCGCCAATAGCGATGCCGCGCAGCACCAGCTCCCAGACGAGGATCGGCTCAAGTTCCATGAATTCAGGCCTACCATGCCTGGAGAGGGCGTCGACAACCGCCAATCGTTCCGTTATATGCCCCGCCTTCCCGCGTGGGAGGGGCTTAGCCGCCCGAACCACGCACCCACTCAGGTCGGCCGATTTAACGATCGTCCGGCGTTAAGCGAGAGGCCAACATGGCTAAAAAGGTACTGGGGCAGATTAAGCTCCAGGTGCCGGCTGGCGCTGCCAACCCGTCACCTCCAATCGGTCCCGCGCTCGGTCAGCGCGGTCTCAACATCATGGAATTCTGCAAGGGCTTTAACGCCCGCACGCAGGACATGACCAAGGGCGATCCGTGTCCGGTCGTGATCACCTATTACCAAGACAAGTCTTTCACCTTCGAGATCAAGACGCCGCCGGCGTCGTTTCTGATCAAGAAGGCCGCGAAGATGGCGACGGCGAAGAAGCCGGGCTCGGGCTCGAAGAAGCCGGGCGTGGACGTCGTGGGTAAAATCACGATGGCCCAGTGCAAGGAAATCGCGAAGGCGAAGCAGAAAGATCTGAACGCCGCTGATTTGGACCAAGCCGCGAAAATGATCGCCGGCACTGCCCGTTCTATGGGCGTGGAAGTGGTGGGCTAATCAGATGGCACAAGCTCCGAAGAAAAAAACGCCGGGCGTCACCAAGCGTATGGCTGTCAGCCACACTGGTATCGACTCGCGCAAACTTCACACGCTCGATGAAGCCGTGAAGATGATCAAAGCCCGTGCCAACGCGAAGTTCGACGAAACCGTCGAGATCGCGATGAACCTGGGCGTCGACCCGAAGTATCCGGACCAGCAAGTCCGCGGCGTTTGCTCGTTGCCGAATGGCACCGGCCGCACGGCGCGCGTTGCTGTGTTCGCCAAAGGCGCCAAGGCTGACGAAGCCCGCGCTGCTGGCGCCGACATCGTTGGCGATCAGGACCTGTTCGACATCGTCAACGGCGGCAAGATCGATTTCGAACGCTTGATCGCAACGCCGGACATGATGGCTCTCGTGGGTCGTCTCGGTAAGGTGCTGGGTCCGCGCGGCCTGATGCCGAACCCGAAGGTCGGCACCGTGACCATGGACGTGAAGAAGGCTGTCGCTGACGCTAAGGGCGGCGCTGTCGAATTCCGCGTTGAGAAGGCCGGCATCATTCACGCCGGCATCGGCAAGGCGAGCTTCAGCGAAGAGCAAATTCTGCAGAACGCGAAAGCGTTCGTGGATGCTGTCGCTAAGGCAAAGCCGACCGGCGCCAAGGGCACTTTCGTGAAGAAGGTCGCGATTTCGACGACGATGGGTCCGGGCGTTCGCCTCGATCCGGCAGCTACGGTTGCGGCGTCAGCTTCGTAAGTTTCAGGTCTGCTGAATATGAAAACGCCCCGGTGTGAGCCGGGGCGTTTTTGTCTTTGCGTGTAGTCGCGCGCTTACGAGTTACGGTCGGCTTCGCGATCGCGTTGTGCATCGACGTCGGCCTTTTTGACCGAATCTTTGACGTCGCCGAGCGCTTCGCGTGCTTCGCCTTTGGCTTTATCGATAGCGCCTTCGACGCGGAGCTTGTCGTTGCCGGTGACCTTGCCGATGGCGTCCTTGGCGGCGCCCGAAGCTTTGTCGGCTGCGCCCTTGAGATGTTCTTTGTCCATGGGAGAGTTCCTTTCGCGGAGGAGAGAACAGTCGAAACCGCTCCAGGTTCCGCGTGGAGGATCGTCTCTGCAGTCGCAATCATGTGGCGTGATCACTAGATGAAGGAGTGCCGCCTTCCGGGACGAGCGCGGCTTTCTGAATTCAAGGGATCTTATATGAGCCAAGTATCCGCCTACGGCGCGGTGCGCCCTGATGCGCCGCTGCAGCGCGCTAAAATCGAACGCCGCGAACTCGGCGCCGATGATGTTGCGATCGACATCACTCATTGCGGCATTTGCCATTCCGATTTGCATTTTGTGCGTGGTGAGTGGGGCGAGCAGCCGTCACCAACTGTGCCAGGCCACGAGATCGTCGGCGTAGTGCGCGCAATCGGCGCGAACGTGACCAAGCACAAGGTCGGCAATCGTGTCGGAGTCGGTTGCATGGTCGATTCGTGCCGTCAGTGCGATGCGTGCCACGACGGCGAAGAGCAATTCTGCACGAAGCAGACCGGCACCTACATGGGCGTCGAGCTGCAGACTGGGTTGCCAACGTATGGCGGCTATTCGAAGTCGATCACGGTGACGCAAGATTTCGTGCTGCGTATCCCGGAGGGGCTGAGTTCGGAGCATGCAGCGCCGCTGTTGTGCGCGGGGATCACGACGTACTCGCCGCTGCGGCATTGGAATGTGAAAGCCGGGCAGAAGGTTGGCGTCGTCGGTCTTGGCGGCCTCGGCCACATGGCGGTGAAGTTGGCGAAGGCCATGGGCGCACACGTCGTCGTGTTCACGACATCACAAAGCAAAATCGCTGACGCAAAAGCGCTTGGCGCGGACGAAGTGGTGCTGTCGAAGGACGCGGCGCAGATGGCTGCGCACACGAACAGCTTCCACCTGATCATCAATTCGGTATCGGCCGCCCATGATCTGGAGCAGTTCACGCAGCTGCTGCGCCGCAACGGCACGCTCTGCCTGCTTGGCGCCCCGCCGGTCACCGACACCCACCGTTGGCCGGATATGTTCACGATGCTCTTGGGTCGGCGTTCGGTTGCGGGCTCGCCGATAGGTGGAATCCGCGAGACGCAGGAGATGCTGGACTTTTGCGCTGCGAAAAATGTTGTGCCGGAGATCGAGATCATTGCGCCGGACGGCATCAACGCCGCTTACGAGCGGTTGGTGAAGGGCGATATTCGCTACCGCTTCGTCATCGACATGAGCACGCTGTAACAGCACAAAGCGCCCTGGCGAAAGCTGGGGCGTTTTTGTTTTCGCTGTGCTAGGCGGTGCGAATGAGCACTGAAGAGACAGTCAAAGCATGCACCGCCGAAGTGGGTGGCTACATTCTGGCCGCGTATCGCGACAAGACCACTGGCGTATTGAATTCCTCAAATGGTGTGAGCGCCCTCGGCGCGCTCGCCGGGATATTCGCGCAAGTGCAGGCGCGCGCGATGCTGCGGTTCGGCGTGATCGAGCAAACCCAGACGACATTAGTGGAAATCTCGACCAAGTCTGGCGAGCACTATTATTTTGGCGACGCCATCAATGCATGCCTGTTGGAAGGCAGCGAGGCCTCTCCGTCATTCTGGATGCTCTCGGCCGGGGCTGCGCAGGATCCGAAGATTGGCGACAAGATTAAGCCGCTGGAGATCGCAAAGCGCGCGGCGAAGGAAGTTGGTGGGCGCGATTTTGGCCGGCCACGTATCGACTCGCGCTACCGGGTGACAGAGCTGCCGGCTGATGCGGTGCGTAAGCACGGGCCGTGGCTCCTCGCGCGGTTTCTGGAACTCAATCTCGATCCGTTGCTGCTGATGTACGTGTTCGGCTCGGTGGCGCAGAGCTTTGCGGCGTTCGCCGCGGGTGAGATCAGTGATGTGCAGGCCGACGTGCCAATGAAGCGGGCCGATATTGTTCGCCTCTATATCGAAGCGGCCATCCCCAGCTCCAAGCTCGACTTGCGCGCGGTTGACATGGCGATCGAGTGGCGGGGCTAGGGCCTCCGTTCCATTTCTGCGGTATGCGATAAGGCGGTTGCGCCCGCTACCTCCGGCGATTTTGCTATGCTAAGGAGCCGCCGATGACACAGCTCAATTGGCCCACCCTGGCGGAAGAAATCTCGCGCGGCACCGTGCGTGACCCGCTGCAACATTTCCGCGCGCGCCAGAAGCGCAATTGCCCGCTCTGCGGCTTCACCGGCTATTTCCTAAGTGCGGGTCCGCGCCAGGAAGCGCGTTGCCCGAATTGCGCATCGAAGGAACGAGACCGGATCATCGCGCTCTATCTGCGCCGCAATAACGTCGATCCGACGGACAAGCGCGTGCTGCATTTCTCGGCCGAGCGCCCGTTCTTCCATCAATGGAAGCGCAATCCGAAATACGTCGCGGGCGATATTAAGCGCAGCGCGGTTGCGAACGCTGTCGTCGACATCACCGCGCTGACCTATCCAGACAATGAGTTCGACGTGATCGTCTGCAATCACGTGCTTGAGCACGTACAGGAAGACGCCAAGGGCATGGCCGAGTGCTTCCGGGTGATGAAGCCGGGCGGCGTTGGCGTGTTCTCCGTGCCGATGGACGTAACCGCGGAAGAAACTTGGAACCCGCCGCCTGGCACGCCTCAAGCTGAGATCGAGCGTATTTGCGGCCGCACCCACGTGCGTCTGTACGGCCTGGATTTCCCGAAGCTGCTGGCGAGCCACGGGTTCGTGGCGGAAGAGATCTTGTTCTCCGCAGAGGAAAACGAGCGCCACCGTTTGGCGGCGGAGAAAGTGTACGTCGTGCGCAAACCGGCGGCGAACTGAGTGACGATTGATAACGACAACGATCTGGAAGCGCTGAAGCGCATAGGCGCGATTGTCGCCAACACGTTGCATGCCATGGGCAAAGCGCTCGAACCGGGCATGACGACGCGCGAGCTGGATGAGATTGGCCGGGTGTTGTTGGAGCGAGAAGGGGCGCGGTCCGCGCCGATGCTGGCTTACAACTTCCCTGGCGCGACCTGCATTTCCGTGTTTCCCGATATCGCCCACGGTATTCCGGGCGAACGCGTGCTGAAGGCCGGCGATCTGGTGAACATCGATGTGTCGGCCGAACTCAACGGCTATTTCGCCGATACGGGCGCGAGCTTTGCGATCGCGCCTGTGGCGACACGGATCGATAAACTAATGCGCGACGGCAAACGCGCGATGTGGTCCGGCATCAATAGCGTGCGCGCAGGGTCAAAGCTGAGCGACATCGGGAGCGCTATTGAGACCTTCGCGGACAAGAACGGATATTCGCTCATCCGCAATCTCGCGAGCCACGGCGTTGGCCGGAGTCTGCATGAAGAGCCGACATCGATTGCGACGTGGCACGATCCGAGCGAACGCCGGCGCATTCAGGAGGGGATGGTGTTCACCATCGAACCGTTCCTTTCGATGGGCTCGGAGTGGGCCATCGAAGGCGGCGATGAGTGGACGCTGCGCGCGGACACGAGCCGGCCGACGGTTCAGTACGAGCACACTTTGGTCGCGACTAAGCGCGGCGCCGTGGTGCTGACAGCGGTCGCCGCTTAGCCCCTTTTCCAGCGAAACACGCTTTCGAGCGGCACGCCGAATGCGTCGGCTATTTTGAACGCGGCTTCGAGGGAGGGTGCGTATTTGTTTTGCTCGATGGCGATAATGGTTTGACGAGTGACGCCGACGCGCTCGGCGAGCGCTTGCTGTGTCATCTCACCATTGTCGAAGCGCAGGCGCCGGATCTCGTTTTCGATCGCCATTACGCGCCCCGGCGGAAGTAGGCGATCTGCGCCGCGGACTTTACAAGTTCGGAGATCACGAGGCTGGCGAGCAAAAACACCGCAACCGCCATCCCGTTCACGCCCACCAGCAGCGCGCCGACCAAGCACACGACTCCAACCGAGAGCGTATAGGAGGCGATCCGCTCAGCCTTGAGATCGATCATCGTCTCGCGCTCGTCGGCGGGAGCGTTTGCTTCCTTCGGGCTGAAGAGGGCGAGCGCGACGTTGAGCACGATGGCTGCGAGCACCAGCGCGATGACGGCGCCGACAAGCAGCGGGATCACCAGCCCCCGCCCAAACGCCTCGTCTAACGACCAAGCCTCCCAGAGGAAGAAGAAATAGCCCCCGAAAACAGCTGCGTAGGTGAGGAGCGCGATCCAAGCGCTCTTTTCTCGGTAGGACATTGTCATGACCCTTCTGTCTGCGAAATGCGACTATATGTAAAAAATAACGTACATTATGTCTATCAGGGCGGACATGCGTATGTCAATAGACCAGTTTACAACGCAAACTAGTTGAGCGATAAGCCGCCTCGTCTGGGAAGCGCCAGGCCGAGGGAGTTGGCGATGAGTGGTGTGGTTGGTGAGCGTTATCATGCGCTGGATGCGGTGCGGGGCGGGGTGCTGGTCCTGGGGGTCTTCTTCCACGCGACGCTGTCGTTCCTGCCGGGCGACCAGATGTGGATCGTCATGGATTCCTCGCGCAGCACCGAACTCTCGGTGCTCTTCTTCGCATTGCACGTCTTCCGGATGACCGTGTTCTTCGTGCTCGCCGGCTTCTTCGGACGGTTGTTGCTTGAGCGGCTCGGTGTCGGCGGCTTCGTGATGAACCGCGCCAAGCGGATCGCGACGCCGCTCGTCATGTTCTGGCCGATCATTCTCACGGCCTTTATCGCGACGCTGTTGTGGGCCGTGGCGCAAGCTAATGGCGGCACGCTGCCCGAAGGTCCGCCACCGCCGCCATTGACGGTGCAAACCTTCCCGCTGCTGCACCTCTGGTTTCTCTATGTGCTGCTGATTTTCTATGCGGCCATGCTTGTGCTGTGCGGCGTCGTGCATTTGATCGATCGCAATGGCGTGTTGCGCTCGCGCTTGGTTGATCCGGTTGTGCGTTTGATTGCTGGGCCTGCTGCACCGCTGCTGTTGGCGATTCCGGTTGCTGCTTCGCTCTTCTTCAAGCCGAATTGGATGATGTGGTTCGGCATTCCGACGCCGGACACGGGGCTTGTGCCGAACACAACGGCGCTCATCGTCTATGGCCTCGCGTTCAGCTTTGGCTGGCTGCTCAATCGCCAGCCGCAAATCCTGGAAAGCTGGGGGCAGCGTTGGGCGATGTACATTGGCCCGGCGATCGGTGCGACGGTTGGCGCGCTGATGCTCGGCGGCGGGCCGGCGCCGGTAACGGACACGCCCGCGCAAAGCCTCACGACGCTCGGCTTCGCCGCGCTCTATGGTTTCGCAGGCTGGGCTTGGACGATCTCGATCATTGGCTTTGCGGTGCGCCACCTCGCGGGCCACAGCCCAGCGCGACGTTATCTCGCTGACGCATCGTATTGGATCTACATCGTCCACCTGCCGATCCTGATCTCGCTGCAGATCCTGGTCGCGCCGTATCCGTGGCCGTGGTTCGCCAAATATCCGCTGATCCTGGCGGTGGCGTTCGCGATCATGCTGGCGAGCTATCAGCTGTTTGTGCGCTATTCTTTCATCGGCACGATTCTCAACGGTAAGAAGCAGAAGCCTGCCAAGGCAAAGCGCGACGCGCCGCAACTCGCAGCGGCGGAATAGGAGATGACGATGGCATCCGATATAGAGAGCGCGCGCGGCGATCTCGCTTACATGCGCTCACTCGTCGGCGGCACGGAACGAATGCAAGCCACGATCGGCGAAGCGTTCTTCTGGGCTGGGCTGCTCTACGGAATCCAGTGCTTGCTGCACTGGCTGCAGACACAGCGGATGGCGCCCGAGGAAGGCCTGCTCGCATTAGCGATCGTTGTGGTGCCGACGGTGCTGTTCATCGGCGTGCTCACCGTGATCATCATCAAGGATCGTAACGCGCCGCCGGGCGGGCCCGCGACGCGCGCGCTTGGCTCGGTGTTTCAAGGCGCAGG
Source organism: Terricaulis sp. (assembly GCA_040080935.1). GTDB lineage: Bacteria > Pseudomonadota > Alphaproteobacteria > Caulobacterales > Aquidulcibacteraceae > Vitreimonas. Next base: position 1,285 of record JBEBHI010000015.1, on the reverse strand, counting down.
CATCGCGAATTTGGTGATGGCGTTCGTATTTGGGTACGGCGCGCAAGCGTACGACGCGCCGGGCTTGTGGCTCTATCATCCCGTTGTCGTGTGCATGTTCCAGGGCGTTGCTTGGTACGTTGCGTTCAACGTGCTGCGAAAAGGGTGGCTCGGCGCCGTCGCGGCCGGTTGGTTCGCGACTGTCGTGGTACTGGGCGTGCTGATGCAGAACATTGGCGCGTTCGTATTGGTACTTGCTATCGCGCTCTTTGTGCTGATGACGATCCCTGGTTGGATCATCTGGCGCGGCGCAAAGAAATCCGCGTAAGCACAGATGGCTTCCTTTGACATCGGAAAGCTGGACGATGTGATTCACGGGCGCGTGCGCCTTGGGATCATGGCGTACCTTATCGATGCGAGCGTGGCGGATTTCACCGAGCTGAAAAACCTACTCGATGTCACGCAAGGCAATCTCTCGGTGCACCTGCGCAAGCTGGAAGAGGCGGGCTACGTCTCGATCGACAAGAGCTTCATCGATCGCAAGCCGCTTACGCGCGTACGCATGACTGACGCAGGGCGCGCGGCGTTCGCGGCGTACCTGGAAGCGATTTCGAAACTGGTGGGCTAAGCGCGCGTTGCGCAGATCACCCAGCTGATGCCGTTGTAGGGCTCGTCCGAGAATTTCGCGCCGCCGGCATAGTTCAGCGAGTGGCAAATCTGATCGGCGTCGTTGCCGACAACGGGAGTCGGGAAGCGGATCATCACCATACGCACGCCGCCTTGCTGGGCAGGCAGTTCTTCGATCAAGGGCGTTGCGCGCTGCTGAGCATCCGCCAGTGGAGCGAGGCTCAAAGTCAGAACCGCGGCCAGGCAGGCGAGTGCGCGCATCGAAATTCTCCTTGGTGAAGATTGGATCGCTACCGGAACTGGCGTGAAAGGCTAGAGGAAGGCCGCGTGGATGATCAGGTGCAGGGCGTTGCGTGTCTCGCGGACCGCACTCGCATCACCCCTCTTGCCAAACGCAGAAAAGCGTGATCGCAGCCCTTGCGGCGCTGCAATAAAGCGTGCATATGCCCCGATCCGGCGGGATTAACCTCCCGTCGACCTGTCCGAGACTGCAGGCGCCACGTAGATGGTCCGCCCGAGAGGGCGCTGTTTGCGCGGCTTAATGTGTTGAAAACCTTCGGGTTCTCTCACCTGCAATAGACAGAAGCTGACGTTTTTCGGGGGTGGCTGTCAAGCCGTCTCCCGCAGGCCGGCTCCTGGGACAGGCTGCGCGCAGACCGCGCGCCGCTCGGGGGTTTTA
>JBEBHI010000279.1:0-2377 GCA_040080935.1 Terricaulis sp. | reverse complement strand
GGGGATCGGCAGGCTTACCGTTGTCGTGCCGATGCGAATGATATTTCCGGGGTTGGAGCGCGTGCCACGAAAGTCTGTGCCGCCTCGATCGGTGAAGTTCGCGCTCGCCAGAAACGGGCGATCGAGCATATTGAGTTCATCGCGCTCGCGAAATTCGTAAGCGCCCATGATGTGGCCAGTACGCCAACTCGTCCCCAGCAATTGCGAGAACGATCTCTCACTGGCCCCGCCTTGAGACGTGACGCCAAAGCGTAGGCCGGTCTCCGCACCTTCGAAATCATCGCGGAGGATAAGATTGACCACGCCCGCGACCGCGTCGGCGCCATAGGCCGCCGAGGCGCCATCGGCGAGCACTTCGACACGCTCGACGGCGCTAAGGGGGATTGTCGAGATGTCGATGTACCCGCCGACGCCCGCTGGCGCGAGACGATGGCCGTCGACGAGGGTGAGTGTCGCGTCCGCGCCTAGCCCCCGCAGGTCGACCGTCGAACCATAAGTGAAGTTCGACCGTGCGTTTTGGGTGCCTTCTTGCGTCGCTTCGTTCTGACTGCCGCCGAAATTCTGCGGCAGCGTCTGGAGCACCTCCTGCACCGTGCTACGGCCGGTCTGATCGATGTCCTCCCGGTCCAGCGTGATGACGTGAGAGCCTGCTGGCGCCGCACCGCGAATGCGTGTGCCGGTGACGACAATCTCTTCCTGATCGTCGCTTGCTGTGGCGCCTTCTTCGTTGGCCGTTTCAGCGCCGTTCGTCGCGGCGCTGTCCCGCTGGGGGCGGGAGGCGTCCTGCACGAGGATGAGATTGGCGCCGTTGATGCGGCCGCCATAGCCAGAGCCGAGGAGCAGGCGGTCCAGCGCATCTTGTCTGGTGAGATCGCCTTCGACAGCGGGCGCGCTTAGGCCATGCAGCCGTTCGCTATAATAGAGCGCATTGACGCCAGCTTGGCGCGCATAGTCGCTGAGCGCGCTGCTGAGCGGCTGCGCCGCGATGTCGAACGCGACGCGCTCGTCGCTGATCTGCTGCACGTCTTGCGCAAACGCCGGTTGTGCGGCGACGGCGCCCATGGCGCCAGAAATGAGCGCGGTCGCCAGCTTTCGCCGGCGGTCATGCCGCTTGGTGGTCTTGCTCTTCATTGTTTCCCCCTTCCGCTCTTGAACGAGCGTTGTCGGAGGGGAGACACTTCAGTTGGCCGAGTGCGCCACGCGCTTTGGGAAAAATTCGGCCCGACAAGGTGGCCAGACGGGGTGGCGCGCGCTGCGCGAAAGCCTGACTTTACTTGCTTCGGCGACATAACCGCCGACACGCATCTCGCCGAGTGCTGGGTCGGAAGGCTCAAAGGTCCAGCCAGTCTGGCGTGAGACCTCGGGGATCGCCTCGTTCGGCGTTTCACCGTCGAAGGCGAGCATGTGCCCTTGCCGGGTGGAAGTGTGCGGGCGTCGCGCGCTGACGCGCGCCGGGCTCTCGTCGCGCTCTGCGACCGAGCCGTGCTTCGCGCGTCTCGGCCCTTCGGGCTTCGATCCCTGACGCGACTTCCGCTAGTCCAAGAATGTGAGCCCAGCAGCGCCTTGCGCGCGCCACGCAACGCGTGCGCGGCGGCGAAGGCGCGTCATCGGCTCGCTGATCGTGAACGCGCCTTCGAGCGCAACGTCCTGGAAGAACTCGATCCGTGCACCGCCGGCGCTGATGTCCTTGATCGCCACCGAAATCCGCGCGCCGCTGTCGAGTGTGATCGTCGCCTGTTTGAAAACGCTGTCGCGCTCAGCACGCGCCTTTGCTTGCGGCGCCGGCGCCTGAATGGCTTGCCGCTCCGCGATCGCGCGAACGCGATCGGCGAGAGGGTTTGTTGGTTTCTTTCCGAACATGAGCGGCGGCTCGATTGGCGTGGGGCGCAAGCTTGCCTTAACGCCGTTCAGAATTGATGAACGAGAGGTTACTGGCCTGCGCGAGGCTCAATTCGGTGCGCGGCGGCGGATAATGACGGTGTTGGTCCCAGTGCGCTCGGCTTTGAGATCGAGGCCGGTGGAGAGAACCTCAATGAACGCGTCTGGGTCGGCGTGAACGTAGCCGCCGACGCGCAGCCCGCCGAGCGAGGGACCAGCAAGCTCAACCGCCAGCCGGTCTGGCGAGATACTTCGGCGATGGCCTCGCTCATCGTTTCGCCATCGAAGGCGAGCATATGTTCTTGCCAGGCGGAAGTGTGTGGGCGTCGCGCGCTGCCGCGCGCCGGGCTCTCGTCGCGTTCCGCGACCGAGCCGCGCTTCGCGCGTCCCGGCCCTCGGGCTTCGATCCCTGACGCGACCGAACCCGAAGCGCTAGCGGTCGTAGAATGCCCCGAACCCGGATATTCGGGGCTTGATGCTGGACTGGCGGTCACTGGCC
>JBEBHI010000278.1:0-2385 GCA_040080935.1 Terricaulis sp. | reverse complement strand
GGTGCGTGTGGTGTCGGTCGAAGCGCGCCACTGCGCGCGCCAGGATTGGCCGTCCCAGATGGCGAACTTGGTATTGGTGTTGCCGACGTCGATGGCGAGAAGCATGGGTCAGGCCGCCTTTGGCAGAAAGACATCGCCTGCCGCGATAAAGCGGCGGCCGGTGGGTGTATCGAGTTCAAGTTCGCCGCGCGATGAGAGACCGACGATACGGCCTTCCAGTGTTTGTTCGCCCTGCACCACCCGCGCCTCTTGGCCAAGGCCGTAAGCGCGCCGCAACCAAGCTTGACGCAATGGCTCGAAGCCTTCGCTAACGATACGCGCTGACCAGCCTTCTAGTTTCGGTCGCAACGCAGCGAGGAACCCAAGAGGCTCAGGCGCTGGCGCATCCGGCGGCAAGAGATCGCGAATAGCGATGGTCTTTTGATCGATGTTTTCAGGCGCGTCGGCGAGGTTCACGCCGAACGCCAGCGCCACCCAAGTTTGCCCGGCGCTAACCGCGCCGGAGTCGAGCATGATGCCGGAGGCTTTGGCGCCGTTGATGAAGACGTCGTTCGGCCATTTGAGTTGCGCCGAACCTGCGCCGATGATGGCATCGATGGTTTCGGCCAGCGCAACGCCGGTCGCGAAGCCTAAGAGCGCGATCTGCGGTGGCGGTTGGTCCGTCGTAAACAGCAGCGTCGCCATCAGGTTGCCACTGTGCGAGGTCCAGGCGCGGCCACGGCGGCCACGGCCCGCGGTTTGGCTTTTCGCGATCAACCAGACGGGTGATATCTCTCCACGTTCGGCGCGGCGGCGCGCCTCCAAAATAGTGGAGTCGATCTCGTCGAAGACTTCGACCGGCGCTTGCCCGTCGATCATCGAGCCTGCCTTCTCAAAAAAAGCTCATCCGCACCGCGTTCTCGGCCGCGCCTTGGAGTGCGCCAAGCAGCAACACCAGGACGGGGAAGCTCAACGCCGCCGAAGCCAGCGCTGTCACCATGATCGTGCCGCTGGGCGCCTGCAACTGCGCTGCCGGCGCTGCAAACCAGATCGAGGCGATCAAGCGCAGATAGTAAGCAGCTGCCACGACCGCAGCGAGACCGCCGACAATGGCGAGCCAATAGAGATGCCCATCGATCGTGGCCGTGAAAACAGCCAACTTGCCGATGAAGCCTGCGAAAGGCGGAATGCCGGCGACAGAGAAGAGCAGCATTGTGAACAGCGTCGCCATCCATGGTCGCTTTTGCGCGAGACCAGCGAGGTCGGCGACCGTTTCGGCTGGTTGCCCGTCTCGGCGCATCGCGAGGATCAGCGCGAACATGCCGATGGTCGAAGGCAGATAGAGCGAGAGGTAGATCAGGGCCGATGAGGGACCCTGCTCGGTGCCGGCAGCGAGCCCCATGAGCGCAAAGCCCATATTGCCGATAGAAGAATAAGCCATCAGGCGCTTCAGATTGGTTTGGATCAGCGCAGCGACAGAGCCCCAGACCATCGAGATCGCAGCGAGCGCGGCAACGACCTGTTGCCACTGCGCCGTGATGTCCGCGAACGGTCCGTAGAGAAGCCGCGCCATCAAAGCGACGGCGGCGACCTTTGGCGCTGCCGCGAAAAATGCGGTGATCGGCGTTGGGGCGCCTTCGTACACGTCCGGCGTCCACATGTGGAACGGCGCGGCAGACATCTTGAAGCCAAGCGCGCAGAGCATGAGCACGAGACCGAAGATAAGTCCAATGCCGCCAGCACCCTCACCGACTGCCGCCGCGATCGCATCGAAATGGATCGAGCCGGTAAAGCCGTAAACGAACGACGAGCCGAACAGGAGCAGGCCCGACGAGATGGCGCTGAGAACGAAGTACTTCAGGCCAGACTCTGACGAGCGCGCATCGTCGCGACGCCAGGCAGCAAGCACGTACGCTGCAAGTGACTGGAGTTCGACGCCCACATAGAGGCTGATCAAATCTTGCGCCGAAACCATGACGAACATGCCGAGCGTCGCGAGCGCCACGAGGATCGGAAATTCGAAACGTTGTTCTCTGGTGATGGTGAAGTGGTCAGCGCCGAGCGCGAGCGTTGCCGCGGCGGCGATGGCGATCAGCGCCTTCGCAAAAACGCCGACACCGTCGACGACCATTGCGCCCTGGAAGATTTGAACGGCAGCGCCTGGGTTCAGCGCAACCGCAAGCAGACCCGCAGCCAAGATCGCAACAACGCCAAGCGTCGAGAGCGCCGCAAAGATCCGGTCCTTAAACCAAGCGCCGAGCACGGCACCAATCAGCGCAAACGCAACGAGCAGCAGCTCCGGGCGCGCCAACGGCAGATCGTGCCCAAGATCGATCACCGGGTTCATTGGGCTGCTCCGGCGAATTGCGCGATGATCGTCTGCGCGGAGTTCGCGGTAAAATCGAA
>JBEBHI010000014.1:0-31900 GCA_040080935.1 Terricaulis sp. | reverse complement strand
GCGAAATAGGTTGAGCCAGAGGCTCTCTTGTCGTGGTTTGGGCGGCCGCCGGCGAAGCCGGCGCCGGGCTGTCGTGCTCACGCACCGAGCCCGCTGACGCGGTCTCGGCCCTGTCGGGCTTCCATCCCTGCCGCAAGATCCCGCCGATTTTGCCTCGCAGCGGTCACTCTTCCGTTCTGCGCAGAACGAGGCCTGGGACCAGCTTCGTCAATTCGGCGATGGCGGTTGTCCTTGCAGCGTCCAGCAGCTTCTGTGGAATGAAGCCGTAAAGCGCATTGCTCGGATTGCGGCCCGGCACGGGGCGCACGTCAGGTCCTGGCCAGACGAAGCGATTGAGCGTGGCGATGCTGATCCAGGACTTCTCCGCGTCGAGGCCAAGATGCGCGCGCACGCGAGGAGGCACTTCAATTGCGGGCGCGCCGGGTTCAGGCGCGAGTGTCGTGATCGGCGCCACCACGACTTCCTCGCCATCGGCCAGCAAGATCAGCACGACAACCGGCCTGTCCTTTGAGCCTTCGTCCTGACCGCGCTCGGCCTCGTGTTTCCAAAGGAAGCTGTAGTGCAGGACCATGCCGGCCTGCGGCGATGCCGGGATCATCTGATACTCGGGCGTTACGCGCCCGGCCGGGCGTCGTCATCCATCAAGTGATCGAGCGCGACGGCCTCCGCCGTCTTCGGCGCATTGGCGAGTGCTTGGATGAACTCGGCAGCCTCGTCGGCGGTCATCTCGTTCAAGACCACGACCCGACGGAATGACGCCCTAAGCCGCTCATATTCAGCCGCTGACAGCACCACCAGCTCATCACGGCCATAGCGCGTCACCACCACCGGCGCCTGCTTGGCGGCGTCGGTATAGCGGCCGAAATTGTTCTGGAACTCGGCTGCGGAGATCTTGGTTTTGGCGTTCATCTTGGGTAAGTTAGCTAACATAGCGATGCCAGTCAATCCTTACTTTAGATGCTGGTATAGGAAGGAATTGCGGGAAACCCCAAACGACGCGCCGATTCCCGTCCATATGGCGTTGTTTTTATATAGATTTCCTTTGGGGTGGATTGTCGGCTAGACGGCTGGCGACCCCATAAGCCGCCCCCGTCGGCCCGGAACGTGCTTGCCCCAAAACCATGTCAAACGGGCGCCGAAACCTGCTGATCCTGGCTGCGGGCGCTGCGATGGTCTCCATGCTCGCGGCGGCCGCCAACCAGCGCGATTTCGTGATCTATAACCAGAGCCCATCGGTCCCGACCGGCTTCTACGTGCGTTCGAGCGCCCCAGTGGAGCCCGGCGTCTTCGTCACCGTCCGGGCCCGCGACGTGGCGCCTGGGGAGGCTGAAAGGCGCCAGTTCGACGACAGTTCGGATCGCTTCATCAAGCGCGTCGCCGCCGCGGCCGGCGCGCGCGTGTGTGGTGATGGCCGGCAGCTCCGTATCGAGGGCGACGACATCGTGGTCATCGGCGCGGATGATGCTGCTGGTGACGATGGCGATCATGAGCACGGCCGCGCTCTTATTGTTCGTGTTCTTCATGGTGACGATGAAGTGCATCAGCGCATCGCCGGGTGGCGCGGTTGCCGCGTTTTGGCCGATGGCGAAGTTCTCTTGTTAGGCGATACGCCAGACAGCTTCGATGGACGCTATTGGGGACCCGTCAGCATCGACTTGATTGAAGGCGTGTGGCGAAGGCTTTGATACGCTGGCCTACATGAGCTATCGCCATCCAACGCACGACAACGCTCACATGCAGGCGCGGTTGCTGTAAGAAGCGCATGTAAAAGAGGAAGCGCGAAGAGGGCTGCGGCGAATAGGTGGTGGAGAGCAAGATAAAGAGCGCCGCAGGTTTTCGTCTGAGGCTTGCAACGCCTAGCGTTTTCTCGCGGCAACGCGAATTCTAGCGCGGCGAAACGCGCCGTAGCGGCGCGATTTCAACGATGAACGCCGCCGCACATGCCCAAGGCATCGATATCAGAGCTGTTGGCTGCCTCGCCGCTCATGCGGCCGAACGAACGCGACCACACGCTGAGCGCCGCGCGCGAGGTGCGCGTCTTTCGCGACGATGACGGCCTCAAAGGCAAGATCCACAAGGGCGCGCGATCGCCGAACGCACGCAGCGGCGATCTTGGTGCGAAGCTCTCAAAGCTGATGTCGGAGCGCAAAGGAAGCGGCCGCCGTGCTCGCCTCGCGGGCGGAAAAACTGCATTCGCCTCTGACCCTCGTCAGCGCGTCGTGGCTACGGTTTTCTATCAGGGCCATGGGGCGGGCGCTGCGGGCAGGCTTATCGCGCATGGCAAGTATCTGGAGCGGGACGGCGCGGGACCAGACGGTGAGAAGGGGCAGTTCTACGACCGTGAGCATGACGAGGCCGACGCGCTCCCGCGGCTGGAGGAATGGGCGCACGAGGACAAGCGTCACTTCCGGCTAATGTTGGCGCCGGAGAGCGGCGCGCGCATGGAAGACCTAAAGGACTTCACCCGCGCCACCATGGCGCGGATGGAACGCGATCTAGGCATGGAGCTGGATTGGGTCGCGGTCGACCACCACAACACGGACAACCCGCACGTTCACATCATCCTGCGCGGCAGGCGCAGAGACGGGCCCGACCTCGTCATCCCACGTGATTATGTTGGCTGGGGTCTCCGGCATGCTGCGCGCGATGTTGCGACCGAGATGCTCGGCAATCGCGGACGGGAAGATGAACGGCTGGCATTGGAACGGGAGACACGGGCGCCGCGGCACACGCGGCTCGATCAGCTGCTTGAGAGCGAGATCAAGTCCGGCCGCGCCGTCCGCATTCAAGCCATCGGCCGGGCGTTGGAGCCGGTGCTGCGGGCGGCGCTGCGCAATCGGGTCCGGGAACTCGCGGGCATGGGATTGGCGCGGGAAGACAAGCGTGACCGGTTTCGCTTCGCGCCCGATTGGAGCGAGCGGCTGCAGGAGATCGGCCGGGGTGTCGATATTCGCAAGCGGCTTGGCCGTGAACTCGCGCCCGGCGAAGGCAAGCTCAGACTTTACAGGCCATCGATGGGCAGCTTCGCGGGCGAGGTCATCGAGGTTGGGCGACGCGGCGATGGACCTGGAAAGGCTTACGCAATCGTCCGCAACCCCACGCACGGCCCCGTGTTCGCGAACGTGCGCGGGCGCGCCGTGGCCGGCCTCCAACCGGGGAGCCTCGTGGCGATCGAGCCGCTTCGCCACAAAGGCCGGGGCAATCGCGTCAAGATTCACACGCTTTCAGCATTGCCGTTCGATCAGCAGATTGCGGCCCGCGCGGAAACCGAACTCGATCGGGAATTGGCCCGGGGCATCGCCGGCGAGGCAGGGCGCTTGCCGGCCACCCCGGCATTGAAGGACGCGCTCGCGCAACGCATCGCCTGGCACGAGCGTGAGAAAACCGGCGGGCGCGATCTCACCGGCCGGTTTGAATTCGCCGACAGCGCGCTGAAGCGCCTGCGAGATGGTGAGCTGGCGCATGAGACGCATGCGTTCGCCAAGCTCACGGGTAAGCGCGCGATCGCCATTGACGACGGTCTTGAACGAGACTGGACCGTCCGGGCGGTGAAAATGTTGCATCGAGGACGGTTCGCGATGCTCGAACGTAGCGACGGCGTGGCGTTGCTACAGCTGGGCAAGAACCAAAACTTGGCGGTGGGCAAGAGCTATTCGATCTCCATCGCCGCAGGAAAGATCAAAACCACGCCATCGTTGGGTCTTGAGCGGTAAATCGCATTTCTTCTGGTTGGCGAAACAAGGCAACACGCGTCGTGCAACGCGGCGCCACAGCAGGCAACACAGCAATGACACGTGTGACACCATCATGCCGCGCGTGGGCACGGTGTCGGCAGTCGCAATTTTTCAGCAGTTCGGTTCGAATTTCTTTGGCGCACTTAGCGAGGTTCAACTGTCTGTGGTCTTGGCTTGATGCGCGTCAAGCTGGACGCAATGCTGAGCTTGCATCGCAGGATCCGCAAATGGTCAGACGTCGTTCGCGATACGCTCCCGATGAACAAGTGCGCCGCGTCGCGCGACTGGCGGCCGAGATTGGCATTCGTCCCGCAGGTATTCGCCTTGGCGCCGACGGTTCCGTCACTCTTCTTGACACGGACACCGCTTCGGCAATGAGGCAAGAGTCAGGAGAAGATCCCGATGCGGAACTCGCCCACTGGGAAAGCGAACATGGACTTGCCCGGAGTCCATAAGGTTTGGTCTCGCACTGCTGCTGATATGTGGGTGTGGCGCTGGTACGCTTGGCGCGGCAAAGGCGCACCGAAGATTTGGGAATGGCGGGGCGCAGCAAAGTCAGAGGGACAACGTGCGGCCGTTGCCGCTGCATCTGCGATTTCCGCGCAATTCGCCATCGCCATAGTGCCCAAGGCCAACCACAACACGAGTATCGTGGGCGGCATTCTGGATGCGTGGGAGGTCAGTGAGGAGTTTCGCGCTGTCTCAGAGTCTACTAAGCGCAATCGCCGGAGCGCCCTCAAGGATATGGGCCAGTGCGCCATCGCCAAAATGCCCTCGAAGCTTCTCGCCGCCAAAGGCGCGCCGAGAACGATCAAAGCTTGGCGCGCGCAGGAAGCAGCTAACCGGGGGCCGCGCGCGGCAGATTTTCGCGTCCAGATTCTCAGCCGGGCTCTCAATTGGGCGATAGGAGAGGGATTGGCGTCCGCCAACCCGGCTGCGAAGATGAAGCCGCTCCACTTCTCAGACCGGTCCGACATCATTTGGGAGGCGGCCGACATCGAAGCGTTGATCGCGGCGGCGCGCGAACTAGGCGATGCGCCTGACTACATTGCGCCCGAAGCGCTCGCGCTGATGGGCGCTTGCTACAGCGGCTTGTCGCGCCAGGATCTTTGCGCCCTTACGTGGGCGCAGATTGGACCGCACGCTATCACGGGCAAACGGCTGAAGGCTGCCCGCCGTGCTCGCACCGCCGGCAAGAAGGCCAAGACGATCGTCATTCCCCGCACGCCCGAACTCGACGCGGTGCTGTCGATCTGTGCATCGCGCGCCGCAGAGTTCGAGCAGAAGGATAGCGTGAAGCGCATCCATGTCTTCCTGAACAGCCGCGGCAAGGCATGGACGACCGAAGGCTTGACCTCATCCTTCTCCAAAGCCCGAAACAAGGGAGGCCCTCCGGACGCGAGGGGCAATCCTACCGCCATCTGTGATGCAGAAGGGCGCCGCAAGAGGCTGCACGACGCCCGCGGCACGTTCGTGACGCACATGCGCGTTCGAATGCCTGACGTCACCAACGCCGAGCTCGCCAAGATGGTGGGCTGGGAGGAGGAAGACGTCGAGCGCGTCGCAACGCATTACGTCGACGCCGAACGCATCGCGCTCGCTTGGCTCGATCGATTGGCTCGCGAGGCAGCGGCGAGACAAAACGTTGAGAGAGAAGTGGAGGTGAAAGGGGCTTGAAGGTTGGAGCGGGCGGCGGGAATCGAACCCGCACGAAAAGCTTGGGAAGCTTTCAGGCTACCACTACATCACGCCCGCTTCGCGCTTCCTTCTTTAGCGATGTTGCACGGCGTTGGAAGAGACACTGCCTGCAACAAGAACGTAGATAGGCCGAAGTTGTAAAAAGTATTGTAAAAAGCTTCTTTTGTTCTCTTTGCGTGGCGCACCAAACGCTTGAATTTATTGGCGCGATTGGCGTGCGTCGGTGCGTTGAACAGAAGCTTGGGAAGCTGACGTTCTACCTCTGAACTACGCCCGCGATGTGCTGAGCGATACGCTGGCGGGCAGGCTGAGCGCAAGCGGGTGTGGAAGTGGGCGGAGGCTCGGCCTAGATTGCGGGCAAAGGAGCCCCTTCATGGCCGAGATCGCCCAAGCCCAATTGCGCAAGTTCGTGGATGAGATTTGGAACGCGGAGGTCGTGCCGACGCTGACGACGTATATCGCTATTCCGAACAAGTCGGCCTCATTCGATCCCGATTGGGAAAGGAACGGCCACATGGAGAAGGCGGTCGAGCTCTTCGTCAGCTGGGCCAAGAGCAAATTGCCGGACTTGCCCGGTGCGACGCTCTCGGTGGAGCGTCTGCCAGGACGCACGCCGCTGATCTTTATCGATGTGCCGGGCGCGACCAAAAGCGCCGATACAGTTCTGCTTTACGGCCACCTCGACAAGCAGCCGGAAATGACGGGCTGGGCCGAAGGCAAGGGCCCATGGGTGCCTGTGCTCGAAGGCGACAAGCTGTTCGGACGCGGCGGCGCGGACGATGGCTACGCGATGTTCGGCGCTCTCTCGGCGCTGCTGGCGCTGAAGGCGCAGGACGTGCCGCACAAGCGTGCAGTCGTCGTGATCGAAGCGAGCGAAGAGAGCGGCTCACCGGATTTGCCGTTCTACATGGACGCCCTGGCCGATCGCATCGGCAAGGTTTCTCTGGTGGTCTGCCTCGATAGCGGTTGCGGCGATTATGAACGCCTATGGCTGACGACGTCGCTGCGCGGCATGGTCGGCGGCACGCTACGCGTCGATGTTTTGGAAGAGGGCGTGCATTCGGGCGACGCGTCTGGAATCGTTCCGTCGAGCTTTCGTATTGCGCGCCAATTGCTAGCGCGGTTTGAGGACATAGAGACCGGTAAGATCACGGGCGCCGACTTCAACGCCGAAGTACCGCAGGATCGCCAGCGGCAAGCCAAGGTCGCGGCGCAAGCGCTGGGCGATGAAGTCTATTCGAAGTTTCCGTTTGTGGACGGTATGAAGCCGGCTGGCACGGCGGGCGATCAGCTCGTGCTCAATCGCACTTGGCGGCCGGCGCTTTCAGTCACGGGCTTTGCCGGCGCGCCAGCGCCGCGCGACGCGGGCAATGTGCTGCGGCCCTTCACGGAGCTGAAGCTCTCTCTGCGAGTGCCGCCGACGGTGGACGCGAAGAAGGCGAGCGCGACGCTGAAGCAAATCCTCGAGAGCGATCCGCCCTATGGCGCGCACGTCACCTACGAGGGCGAGAAAGAAGGCTCTGGGTGGAATGCGCCGGCAACGGCAGCGTGGCTGGAATCTGCCCTTGAAGATGCGTCGCACGCCGCCTGGGGCCAGCCGATGGCGATGATGGGCGAAGGCGGCTCGATCCCATTCATGGGCATGCTGGGTGAGAAATTCCCGGAGGCGCAGTTTGTCGTGACGGGCGTGCTTGGCCCGCACTCAAACGCGCACGGCCCCAACGAGTTTTTGCACATCCCGACGGGCAAGCGCGTGACGGAAACGGTCGCGCGCGTCTTAGCGGCGCACGCTCAGAACTAGCTAGCGGCCTTGTGTGCTGCCGGTGAAGCGGTCGCGGCGATCGCCGGACGTTTGCGTGCGTAGCGCATAACAGTGGCGGCAAGCATGTCGCGGTCGGCCGGCTTTACGATGTGCTCTGCGGCGCCGAGCGCGAGCGCGTGAGCGCGATCCTCGTTCACTGAGAGCACGACGACTGGAATGTCTTGCGTCTTCGGATCGTGCTTCAGGCTTTGCAGGACGCGCCAGCCGGAGCGATCAGGCAAAAAGATGTCGAGGAGCACCAACGCAGGCGCTTTGGCACGTGCAAGGGCAAGTCCAGCTTCGCCGCCGCCAACGCCTTGAACCGCAAAGCCTGCGCGTGTGAGGGCGCGCGCCGCGAGTTCGCGCGCGTCGGCCTCGTCTTCGATGACGATGACGAGTGGCGCATCTTCGCTGCCTTGAACCTCATCAACTTTGGCCGCTGCGCCGAGCGCAGCTGAGGCATCCGCAAAGTCGACCGGAACATGCATCACAAAGGCTGAGCCGGCGCCGAGGGCGCTCTTCACGGTGATGTCGCCGCCAAGCAATTGGCAAAGGCGGCGCGTGATGGTGAGGCCAAGGCCGGTGCCGCCATATTGCTGGGTGATGGACGGATCAGCCTGCACGAACGGCTGGAAGAGGCGCGAGAGGTGCTCCTTCGACATGCCGATGCCGGTGTCATGTACGGTGATGAACAGCTGCTCGACGCCGTTGTGAAGTTTGCGGTCGAAGGCGATGTCGATTTTGCCGTTCTTCGTGAACTTAGCGGCGTTCGAAAGCAGATTGAGCACGCACTGACGCAACTTGGTGGCGTCGGTGTTGACGTCTTCGGCGATCAGCGAGCCTGTGAGATTGATCTCGTTGCCATTCCCCGTTGCGATCGGACGAACGGTTTCGATCAGTTCCTCCAACATCTCGATCGGATCAAACTTCGTGGCGATGGCCTCCATGCGGCCAGCCTCGATCTTCGAGAGATCCAGGATTTCGCCGATCAGCGACAGAAGGTGCTTAGCGGCCGTCAAAATACGGTTGAGATCCTGAACGGCGCGGTCGTCGCCATTGTCCTCCGCATCTTCCTGCAACATCTCGGCATAGCCGATGATGGCGTTGAGCGGCGTACGCAATTCGTGGCTCATGTTGGCCAGGAATTGCGACTTGGCGAGGTTGGCGGCGTCCGCTTCGTGACGGGCGTGGGCGAGATCGTCGACGCCACGCTCAAGCGCCGTGCCGCGCTCGGCGAGCAAACGCAGAATTTGCGCCAACGACGACGTGGTTTCTGAAACGTCGGTCGCGGCTGCAGAGGCAAGTTCGTTGTTGAGCGTACGCAAGGCCTCGGCCTGGCGCGTGAAAGCCGCGCGGGCGTCGTTCAGCGAGGCAGGCGACACTGCGCTGGCGGAGGTCGTGTCGCCCGGGCGCGTGACACAGGTGATGCGCAGAGGAATGCCGTCGGGAGTGGTGCGGACAAAGCCCTGGTGGCGCACGCGCATGGTCGTGCCGTCGGCGCGCGTGACTTCGTGCTCTAGCGCAATCCTGCGCACCGCACCAATGGTGGGCACGAACGCAGCGTTGACTAAGGCGCGATCGTGCGCGGGGGCGAAAAAGCTGCGCTCGACGATGTCGCTGAAGGAAATGGGCCGGCCAATCAAAGCGCCAAGGCGCTGCGCGCCGGCGACGCGACCGCGTGCGAAGTCTATCTCCCAACCGACTGCCGCAGTTTCGCCGAAGCTCATATTGAGCTGGCGCACCCATTCGGCGTCCTGCATGCGCGCGTGCGCGGTGCGATGCGTTTGGTGCATGCTGGCGATGAAGACATAAGCGACCGCTAGGCCAGCGACAGTGGCAGCGGCGAGATTGCCGCTCTGCGCGAGGATGGTGAGGCCCAAGAGGGCATACGGCGCGCATTGGATGAGGGCGTGAACGCGGCCGCGCTTGGCGTTAAGCGCTGCGTCGACTGTAAGGGCGGCGAGCAGCGCGACAGCGATAGCGCCGCCCATGGCAGCGCCTGAATACCAGGCGATCGCCGGCGCGACGGCGAGGCTTGCGGCGGTAGCGACATCGAGTGCGAGTGCGGCGGCCGCTGCTTGCGCTGCGGAAAGCTGTTTGAATTGTTTTGTCAGCGTGTTGCGCGTTGTGTCGACGAGCAGTGCAAGGCCAAGCCAAATGGCGCCAACCGCAGCGCCGGCGACAGTCGTTACGGCGAGTGCGACAAGCCCATAGAGATAGTAGCGCGCGCGTTCGCTAGAGAAGACTTCAGCTGCGGCGCGTTCGATCGCCGCATAGTTGATGAAGTATTGCACCGCCCACCCCGATGGATAATTTCCTGGTAACGCTATCGCAGCTCTGTAAAGCAAGCGTTCGCAACGGTATGAATTTGTGCTGTTTTGAAACGAAGTTTGCGCGAAATGTGGATGAGGCGTGAACGAAAAGTTGCACGAGACGCGTGAGGATAACAGGTCATGAATTTTCGCTCCGATAACACTGCGCCTGCCGCACCAGAGATTATCGCGGCGCTAAGCAGTGTGAACGAAGGCGCAGCATCTGCGTACGGCGAAGATCAATGGTCGAAGCGATTGGATGAAGCGTTCAGTGCGCTGTTCGAGCGCGAGGTGCGCGTGTTCACTGTCGCGAGCGGAACGGCCGCGAATGCGATTTCAGTGGCAAGCTTGACGCCGCCGTGGGGCGCTGTGCTGTGTCACCGCGAAGCGCATATCGAATGTGACGAGTGCGGCGCGGCGGAATTCTATTCTGGTGGCGCGAAACTGGTGCTGATCGATGGCGACGCTGCGCGGATCAGCGTCGACGCGTTGAAGGAAGCGATCGCGCGAAACGAACGCGGTATTCACTCAGTGAAGCCCGCGGCGCTTTCGGTGTCGCAGACAACAGAGAAGGGCGCTGTCTACTCGGCAACAGAGTTGACGGCTTTGGGCCATGCGGCGAAGGCGGCAGAGTTAGGCGTCCATATGGACGGTGCACGCTTTGGAAACGCCGTGGCGGCGCTTGGTTGCAAGCCTGCCGATATCACCTGGCGCGCTGGTGTGGATTTGCTGTCGTTCGGCGCGACGAAGAACGGCGCGATCGCGGCGGAGGCGATCGTATGCTTCGATCCAGCGCGCGCCGAGGAGATTGCACGTCGGCGCAAGCGGAGCGGACATCTGTTCTCGAAGGGCCGTTTCGTGGCGGCGCAATTGCTGGCGTATCTCGAGGGCGGTCTTTGGCTCAAACTCGCGCACCGCTCCAATGGGTTGGCCGCAAAATTGGGTGAGGCGGCGAACGGATACCTGTCGCATCCCGTTCAATCGAATCAGGTTTTCATCAAGCCAGGCCCGGAAGCTCTGGCCAAGCTGCGCGCGGCTGGCACCGAGTTTTATGAATGGGGCGCGGCGCAATCCGGCGAAGCGCGATTGGTCGTGTCCTGGAATCAGAGCGAGGCTGATATTGCGACGTTGGCAAAGCTGCTTTCGTCGCTGCACTAAGCGGCGCGCGCCGTTTCCTGTTTCGCGGGGATAGCGCAACTTACGTCTTGAGTTGCGCGCGCCGAGACGCCGTGCTTGGTCTTTGACCAATAGAATGGCCGAAAGATGAGTTCGAAGAACGCGCGGTATGCCGCGATTGACGCGAGCGGCCAATAGAGCGGCATCGTCAGCGCCGCGCGCGCGTGGCTGAGTGAATTCGAAAGCGCGCAAGCGGTCAGTGACGCGAAGATAGCGACGCAATAGCCGCTAACGGCAAGAATAAGATCAGCTGGTGAGAGTAGGTCGTAGGGCGTCAGCAGCGCTGTGAGCAGAATGAAGGCAAGCGGGCCGTGCGCGAACGCCGCGAGCAGCCCCGTCGCGAAAACCAGCTGCATCGAGGCAAATGCCTTGAACCCCATTTCGTGCGCCGTGCGGAACGGATTGCGCATCAGCACGAGCCAAGTCTGCATGTGGCCCTTGATCCAGCGTGTGCGCTGATTCAGCCAGGCGCCGAGGGTCACTGGCGCTTCCTCATAGGTTGGCGGGCCGATGACGCCGACGCGATAGCCATCGCGCGCCAGGCGATAGCCGAGATCGGCGTCTTCAGTGACGTTGTACGGATCCCATCCGCCGCATCGGCGCAGAATCTCTGTGCGGAAATGGTTGCCGGTGCCGCCGAGCGGGAGCGGCAGATTGAAGTAAGCTAGCATGGGCAGCATTTCGCGGAACTGGATTGCATACTCCGCTGCGAACTGACCGGAAATCCATGATGCGTCGGCGTTGTCGATCACTAGCGGCGCCTGCACGCAGGCAAGATCCGCTCCTCCATCTTCGAAAGCGGCAAGTGCTGCGCTCAATTGTTGCGAGTGAGGGCGATCCTCGGCGTCGTAAACGGCGACAAATTCGCCGCGCGCACGTGCGAGGCCGACGTTGAGCGCCTTTGGTTTGGTCCGCGGTGCGCAGGCTGGGATGATGACGACTTCAATGTGAGGGGCGCCGTCTGCCGCGCTAAGCGCTGCGGCGATCGTGTCGGGGTCGTCACTCTCGACGAGCAACTTTATATCGAGCGCCTCGCGCGGATAATCGATGCAGGCAAGAGCCGCGATAAGCTCGCGCGCAACGTTGGCTTCGCGATAGAGCGGGCAAAGGATTGTGTAGGTCGGAAAGCGCGCCGGCGACGCCAGGCGAGACAGCAGCGGTGCGAGCGATGCGGCTGCCATGAAGCGAAGGAAGATCGCGGCGCTGAAGATCGCGATCAGTGCGATGTGCGTCGCTGTGAAGGTGATCTCAGGCGCGACACGCGCGGCCCAAGTCGCGGCGTAGAAGAGCGCCGCAATTGCGAGCAGCTGTGTGAAGTGAAAAACCCGGCGCGAGGAGCGGCGTGGCTGCGTACGAAAAAATCCGAGACGCGCATCGTCGACCGCGTCGGTTGTAACCGTCGCTGCGTTAGGCCCAGCGCTAGGCAGCCTTTCGGCTCCATCCATCCCCATGAAACCACTCAACGAGGTGTAGCGGGTTACTCACAACCGCCCTCAGGTGGCATAAATGCAATTAGAAGGCGAATCGTTTGCTGCTGGATCGTGCCTAAGGCGAGGCCGTCGCCGGTTTTCCGTTGCTGGCGCCGCCCCCAAGCGTCTCCGCCAGCTTGAACAGGACCGGGTTGAGCGCGATCGAGATGAGGGCGCTGGCGAGGATGAGGTTGTAGGTTCCCGTCGTGAGCAGCGCGAGCGTGACGCCCATGCCGGCCAGCACGAACGAGAACTCCCCGATCTGCGCCAATGATGCCGCGATCATCATGCCGGTGCGAAGCGGCAGCTTGTAGAGCGAGGTGATCGCCAGCGCCGCAGCGGTCTTGCCGATCATGATGATGGCGACGACGGCGAGCACGCCAACTGGTTCACGCACCAATGTCATCGGATCGAACAACATGCCCACGGATACGAAGAACAGCACTGCGAAGGTGTCGCGGAGCGGCAGTGAATCCTCAGCGATGCGGTGTGTGAACTTGGTGCCATTAAGAACGACGCCAGCGAGGAATGCGCCGAGCGCGAATGAAGCGTCGAAGAGTTCGTATGCAACCCAGGCAATGCCCAAGGCGAGCGTCAAAGTTCCTAGCGACAACAATTCCCGCGACTTCAGATGTGCGATCTGAACGATCAGCCACGGAAACACGCGCGCGCCGACAAAAAGCATAAGCGCAACGAAAATGGCGATCTTGCCGATCGTCAGTCCGAGCGCGGCGAGCGTCGCCATGGTCGAGGTGCTCTCGCCACTCGCGGCGCCGGCAAATGCTGGCAGCAGTACGATGCCTAAAACGATGGCGATGTCTTCGATAACAAGCCAGCCGACACAAATGCGCCCGTTCTCGGTTTTGACTAGTCCGCGCTCTTCAAGCGCGCGAAGCAAAACGACTGTGCTGGCGACGGACAGCGAAAATCCAAGCATCAGCGATTCCGCGGCGCGCATGCCCATCAGCGAGCCGACGCCGCATCCCAGCAGCGTCGCTGCGGTCATCTGCACAAGCGCGCCCGGAATAGCGACGCCGCGTACGGCCCAGAGGTCAGCCAGAGAAAATTTGAGGCCCACACCAAACATGAGCAAGATCACGCCAATCTCGGCGAACTGCATGGCGAGCGGCGTGTCGCCGACAAAGCCCGGCGTGAACGGGCCAACCGCCACGCCCGCGATCAAATACCCTACCAGCGGTGAGATGCGCAGCTTCTGCGCCAACGTGCCGAAGAAAAACGCCAGCGCGATGGCAGCAACGAGATTGAGAATAAGGGCGTGGCTTTCCAGTGTGACCTCGCAAAATTGTTCGTGTCGGCCGTCGCTGGCGCGGCGGTCGCCGATCGGCGAATTGATGTGATGGCCTAATCGAACGGATCGGGGCTGTGATGTCAATGTTATGAGACGATTAGATCGTGCTCGCGCCAATGCGTCGCGGTATATGCGTGCGCAGAGGACGCAATGAACGCAGAAGATCTACGCGCTGTGCTGCATGGTATCGCCGATCGCGCAGTGGCGTTTCGTGAAACGCGCGCTGACGCGGCGCATCGTCCCTTGTGTTCGTACGCGGAGGCGCAAGCGGCGTTTAGCGCTGCTGTGCCTGAGCGCGGCGTTGCGCTTCAAGATTTGATCGCAGAACTCGCTACGCTCACTGAGCCTGGTCTCGCCAACATGGTTGGCCCGCGCTTCTTCGGTTGGGTGATCGGCGCGACGGAACCTGCGGGAATGGCCGCCGATTGGTTGACGAGCGCGTGGGCGCAAAACGCCGGCAATGCACACGCAACGCCGACAACATCCGCGTGCGAAGAGGTGACCGGTCGCTGGCTGCTCGATCTGCTGGATCTGCCGCGCGAGTCCTCCGTTGGTTTCGTCACCGGCGCCACGATTGCAAACTTTACCTGTCTCGCGGCAGCGCGAGGTGAAGTGCTTCGCCGTGTGGGATGGGACGTGGAGGCCGACGGCTTGTTCGGCGCCCCGCCAGTGCACGTGGTGCTTGGCGAAGAGGCGCATTCGACGGTGTTTTCCGGTCTGCGTTATTTGGGGTTAGGCGCGAGACGCGTCGTAAGCGTTCCGGTGAACGAGCAGGGGCTGATGAAGCCGGGCGCATTTGCCAAGGCCATCGAAAAGCTCGACGGCCCGATCATCGCCATTGCGCAGGCTGGGCACATTAATTCCGGCGGCTTCGATCCGTTCGTCGAAATTGCGGAGGCGGCTCATGCAAAAGGCGCGTGGATGCACGTCGATGGCGCGTTTGGTTTGTGGGCGCGTGCGTGCGCAGATCGTGCACATCGCGGAGGTGGTTTGGAGTCGGCGGATTCGTGGGGCGTTGATGGTCACAAGTGGCTGCAGACCCCGCACGACAGCGCTTACGCGATTGTGCGTGACGCCGAAGCGCACCGCCGCGCGATGTTGATCGCGGCGAGCTACTTGCCGGAAGGCAAGGAACGCCACCCAGCGGACTATGTGCCCGAGCTGTCACGCCGCGCGCGCGGGTTTGCGACATGGGCGATGATCAAGTCGCTTGGGCGCGAGGGGATTGCAGCAATGGTCAGCCGCCATTGCGCACAGGCGCGGCGGATGGCTGAGCGTTTGAGCGCCGAGAGCGACATCGAGATTTTGAACGATGTCGTGCTGAACCAAGTCGCGATCCGCCTTGGTGCGGATATGGATGGAGCTGCGTCCGATGCGCTTACGGATAGTACCATTGCCCGCATCCAGCGCGACGGCGTTTGTTTTGTCGGTGGCGCGAATTGGCGCGGACGGCAGATCGTGCGCGTGTCTGTGATCAGCGCGAATACGACAGACGCGGACATTGATCGTAGCGCCGACGCGATAATCAGCGCGTGGCGCGCCGAGAAGCACG
This sequence comes from Terricaulis sp., assembly GCA_040080935.1. GTDB lineage: Bacteria > Pseudomonadota > Alphaproteobacteria > Caulobacterales > Aquidulcibacteraceae > Vitreimonas. The sequence goes on along the minus strand of JBEBHI010000014.1, from coordinate 16,849 downwards.
CAAACGCGCGTTAGCGAAGGGGCGAGCGCGCTGTTGGTTGCAAGCGCCGGATTTCGGGCGGTGCAAGGAGCATGTTTCCGAGATCTTTTGCGACAGCGTCCTGCGCGGCGCGACCGAGCGTCAAGAAAACAGTTTCATTCTCGCGCACTGGCAGGCGTGGATACGCGTTCGGCGCGTGCTCGGTCACGAAGGTGGCGAAGGGCGCGTTTGCGCCAAGTGTTGGAACGATGTCGCGTTGGAAGCACGCGATGAAGTCCGCCTCAGAGTTTGACTTCAAGAAATAGGCCGTTGAAACGAATGGCGCTCCAGCTGGGCGCTCCAGCGAACCGCTAACTGGGCGGAGCTGCATGACATTGTCGGAATCGATGATCGTGGCGTTGGCGGCGGCGCGATGCTTTTGCCAGACGGGGCCGGTGTAGAAGCCATCGAGAGCGGCGAAGCGCGATTGCGCGTCTGCGAAGCTACGGATCCAGACGAAGCGATCCGGCTGGTCGAGGTCACGAAAAATAGCGCGCACGCGGGCGCCGAGTGCCTCTTGCGGCTCGATGAACTCGCGTTCGAAGAGATCGATCAGTGTTTCGCGCTGGCCGGGACGGAGGGTGTAGTCGCGGAATTCAAAGATGGTGTCGGTCATGCATGCACATTAGCGGGCATAACCTGACACTGAGCGTCAGGCTTTAGGCAGCCTTGAGCAATTCGCCAGCTAAGCCACGCTTCAGCAACGCGCTGGTTTCGCGAACGCCGAAGATCGCAGCGAACTGTCCAAAGCGCGGGCCGCTTTCGACGCCGAACAGCACTTCGTAGAGCGCCTTGAACCAATCACGCAGCGGTTCGAAGCTGTGATCCTTGCCGACGGCGTAGACTTCGTTCTGGATCGCTTCGCCATCGGTGATGTCGGCCGGCAGCGCGTCGAGGCGCTTGATCAGATCTTCGAACGCAGCGCGCTCCTTTTCGGTGACAGCGCGGAACTTCTTCGTCGGCTTCACGAAATCATTGAAATAGGCGATCGCGTAGTCGGTGAGCTTGTCGAGGAAGGGGTGCGTTTGTGGCGTCGTGCCCGGCGCGTACTTGCCGATAAACGCCCACAGCAAATCCTTCGTCTCAGCGTTCGACGCGGAGACAAGATTGGTGAGCAGCGCGAACGAGATCGGCGTCAGATCCTTCGGCGGATTGCCTGCATGGATGTGCCAGGCCGGGTTCTCGATCTGCTCAGCGATGTTCTGGCCGTGATAGCTCTCGACGTAGGTCAGATATTCATCGACCGCCTTCGGAATGACGTCGAAATAGAGCTTCTTGGCCGTGCGCGGCTTTTGGAAATTGTAGAGCGAGAGCGATTCCGGCGCGGCGTAGCTCAGCCATTGCTCGACGCTGATGCCGTTGCCCTTGGTTTTTGAAATCTTCTCGCCATTCTGATCGAGGAAGAGTTCGTAGACGTAATTGACCGGCGGCTCGGCGCCGAGCGCCTTGCAAATGCGCGCATAGACGCCCTGGTTTGGCTGGTGATCCTTGCCGAACATTTCGAAGTCCACGCCAAGCGCGGCCCAACGCATGCCGAAGTCCGGCTTCCACTGCATCTTGGCGCGACCGCCGGTGACCGATTGCGTGATCTCTTCGCCGTCTTCATCGTCGAAGGTGATTGTGCCGTCGGCGGCGTCGATCCTCTTCATCGGCACGTAGAGCACGCGGCCGCTCTTCGGTGAGATTGGCAGGAAGGGGCTGTAAGTCTTGCGGCGATCTTCGCCGAGTGTCGGCAGCATGATGGCCATGATCTCGTCATAAGCTTTCAGCGCATTGAGCAATGCCGCGTCGAACGCGCCGGATTTGTAGAGTTCGGTCGCGGACTTGAACTCGTAATCAAAGCCGAAGCTATCGAGGAAGGCGCGCAGACGCGCATTGTTGTGGTGCGCAAAGCTTTCGTGCGTGCCGAACGGATCGGGCACGACGGTGAGCGGCATCTGCAGATAGGACTCGAGCGCCTTCGGGTTCGGGATGTTGTCCGGTATCTTGCGCATCCCATCCATGTCGTCGGAGACGCAGATGATGCGGGTTTTGATCTTGTCGCCCGTGAGCGCGCGGAAGGCGTTGCGCACCATCGAGGTGCGCACGACTTCGCCGAAGGTGCCGATGTGCGGCAGGCCTGACGGGCCGTAGCCGGTCTCGAACGTCACGACGTCCTTCGGGTGCTTCTGGTAGCGCTCAAGCACAAGGCGCGCTTGTTCGAAGGGCCAAGCCTTGGCGGCGGCAGCGAGGGTGGTGAGATCTGACATCAGCGAATCCAAGTGGAGCACCGATGTAGCGACGCTGCCGCGCGAAGCAAAGCTCGGGTGTTACTCGCTGATTTGCTGGCGTTTGCCGAAGAAGCGTTCGCGAAGGCGTCCCAGTGCGGCGCGGCGTTTGGCGAGAAAGCCCCAGCCAAACACGCCCGCGGCCACCCAAAAGAATCCTTCGGTTGCGAAGGCGGCAACCGTGACAACGCCGGTCCAGACGACAATCGTGGGGTCCAAGAAGAAGTAGGTGACGGCCACCGCCGCCCATGCGGCGACCAGAACAAAGCCGGCGAGGGTGAGAATAATCCAGCGCGCTTTCATGTGCTGCTCCTTGATTTCGAGAGGTAGCAGCCGCCGCCGCGCTCATCGGATGCGGAGCGTTGCGCTTTTTCCGTGACCAGGCAGACTCCACCGAGTCATGCGCACCCTGATCCTGCTCCGCCACGCCAAAGCCGTCCGCGCTCATGAGGCCGATAGCGACGAGGAGCGAGGTCTGACCGGGCGTGGCCGCCGAGACGCGGCTAGTGCTGGCGCTGCGATGGCCGCTGCGGGGCTGAAGCCCAATGTTGCGCTAGTGTCCACGTCGGAACGTACGCGGCAGACAGCCGAACACGGATTGGCGGCATTCGGCGCCGAGACATTTTTTGAGGACGCTCTCTATCATGCCGCGCCGGAAAGTATTTGGGACGCCTTCAGCGCGAGTGATGCTGAGAGCGTCGTGATCGTCGGGCATAATCCAGGGATCGGCGATCTGGTGTCGTCGCTTGTGCATCAAGCGCACGACGGCTCGAAGGTGGCGCGCGATCTGAGCGGGCATTTTCCGACGGCCGCGTTTGCGGCATTCGAGATCAAGGGCGAATTGATGCGCGCCGCTGGCTCACGTCTGATCGCAGCGTGGAAGCCCGATCGCGGCGACGACTAGTTCGGAATGAAGCGCGCGTCGCTGAGTGCTGAGTCGGCAACAGTGCGGTTGGCGTTGACGTAGGTCGTGCCATTCCATTGCGCCACCGGGAACGAGAAGCCTGGCCCGCCCGTCGCGATGTCGTTGCCGTTATTGTGCTGCGTCGAGAGAACGATCGCGCCGCCTGGTTGACCTTGCCAGATTTCGCCCCAGGCGCCGTTGTTCTGACGCATGAGGATGGTGAGCGATCCATCGCCGTAGCAGGTGAGCATGTTCGGCCCGCCGCCGATCGTGAAGGCGACGACACGGCCAGGGCCCCTGCCGATGTCGGCGACGCTGAACTGCGGCGTGACGCGCTCGCCGCATTCGTTGTCGACGCGGCCTTGACCGTCGGCGCGCAATTGCAGCGCAGCGATGATGGCGCTGCGTTCAGCGCCGGTGACTTCACCGTCTGGGGCTGTCGCGGTTTGTGCATCAGCTTCGCTTGGCGCGGCGGCTTGGCCGCACGCAGCAAGCGCGAACAGAATCGAAGCGGTGATGGCTTTTACAAAACGCATGGGAACCCCTCCGCAAGTCTTTTGGCACGCCAATGGGCTGCCGTCACGCGCGGCGTGACGGCGATTAAGGGCTTCTCCGCGATGGGAGTCCGGGGCGCGTGCTCCGCGCTGAGTAGTTTCTGGTAGGGAGCGAGGTTCATCTCTGAACCTCGCGCGCGCTTCACGCGCCCCGTTTTGCACGATCGCTTTTCCCGGCCTGGGATTGAGGAGTTGTAGAACGCTGACGATGGTCAGCTCGCCTCCTGAACGATGGGCGCGGATCAAAAAATTATGCGCGATCGTCTGCTCATGATCTCCCGCTTTCAGCACTTACCCTCCATCAAAGGATCATGTGCCGCGGGGCTGTGGCGTACAAGAAAAGCTCTACTCAATGTCGTAGCTCGCGCCGCGCTATGAAAGTTTGCGCTACTGACTTGCCCACACGATGCGTGCGATCCATTCGATGTCGGCCGCGGCAAGTTCCCGAGGCTTGTGCGCAGCGTTGAGTGAGACCAGCTCAATCGTCTGATCGTTCTTGCGGCCAAGCACCTTGGCCATCACTTCACCCGCGCGCGTGCGCACGACGACGCGATCGCCGCGCCGCACCGCGGCGCCCGGTTGCACGATCACGACATCACCCGCCCGATACATCGGCTCCATGGAGTCACCGGCGATCTCAAGCGCATAGACACGGTCTTCGCCTAAGTCGGGGAAGTGCACCGTTTCACCTGCGCCGACTGGGAAGCCGTTTTCGTCGAAAAAGCCGTCCGCGCCTGCGCGCGCCATGCCGACGATTGGAATTGCGCGCCCCGATGCGCCGCTGCGGCCGGCGAGAAGCGCGGCGAACTCATCCCAGTTCGTCTCCGCCGCGGCGAGCGCGCGCGCGATGCTTTCTGTCGACGGCCAGCGCGCCTTGCCATCCGGCGCTTGGCGCTTGGATTTGTTGAAGGTGGTGGGATCTAGCCCGGCAGCGCGCGCGAGGCCGGAGGCGGTCATGCCTTTACGGGCGGCCAGAGCGTCGATCGCGCGCCAAATCTGGGCGTGGTTCATGGACGCCAGTTATAGCGCGGCCGGAAGGACTGACAACCCATATATAGGACTAAAATCATTAGAGACCATTTAACTCAAGGTATCAGGCGACAGCCCCATCAGAATCGGTAAAGCGCAACGACCGTGACTTCTCCGCACGATCTCGTGACGCGCGGCCTGCGCATGATCGACCCTGAGACGGCCCACCACGCCGCGCTCTGGGGCCTGCGCGCGCGCCTCGGTCCTCGCGCCCGCGCCGATCGCTGGCCGCGTTTGAAGACGACGTTGGCTGGGCTTGAGTTGCCCAACCCGCTCGGGATGGCTGCGGGGTTCGACAAGAATTGCGAAGCGCCGGACGCGCTGTTGCGATCGGGCTTTGGCTTCGTTGAGTGCGGCACCGTCACGCCACTGCCGCAAGACGGCAATCCGCGGCCGCGCATCTTTCGACTGAGCGAAGATCGCGCTGTCATCAATCGCTTGGGCTTCAACAACAAAGGGCTCGACGCGTACGCTGATCGCTTAGCGGCGCGCGAGCGCAAGCCCGGCATCGTCGGCGCCAATGTCGGGGCCAACAAAGACAGCGCGGATAGAGCGGCAGATTACGTGCTTGGGATGGGGCGCGTCTGGAAGCACGCGTCCTATGTGACCGCGAACATTTCCTCGCCCAACACACCGGGTTTGCGCGGCCTGCAGGAACGCGGTGCGCTGGAAGACTTGCTCGGCCGTCTCCGCGAGGCGCGCGCGCCGCTGACGACAACGCACGGCGCGCGGCCGCTGTTTTTGAAGGTAGCTCCGGATCTCGATGATGTTGCTATTGGCGACATCGCCGAGATTGCGATTAGTTACGGCTTGGACGCACTGATCGTTTCCAACACCACGCTGCAGCGCCCGCCGCATCTCACATCCGACAATCGCGAAGAGCAGGGCGGGCTATCCGGCCAGCCGCTCTTTCAGATTTCAACGCTAACTCTGCGTTTGTTTGCGCAAGCACTGAGCGGCCGCTTGCCCCTCATCGGCGTAGGCGGCGTCGAGAATGCTTTGACAGCGCTGGCGAAAATCAAAGCTGGCGCGAGCGCCGTGCAGCTTTATTCCGCCATGGTGTTTCAAGGCCCGAGCTTAGTCGCCCGCATCCTTGATGAACTCGACGGCCTGCTAATGGCTGAAGGCTTCGACCACGTATCGGAAGCAGTCGGAACCGAACGCGCTTAGCTGCGCGCGACCGTTTGGTGCATCGTGTCGGTGCGACGGCGCACATCAGCCAGCAAGAGACGCAGATCGCCATCGAACTCGTGGTCGAGTTGGCGAAGGAAGATGCGTTGTTGCACTTGGCTGAGCCACAGAGCGTCCGCGCCGACAGCGATGTCCGTGACGCGCCAGCCGCGATCCGAACGCAACACCTTCCAACGCACGGTCGACGGATCGCCGCCGCGTGGACGAATGGTGCTGATGACTTCGACCATGGTGGCCGATGTCTGCTCCGAACCGGTGACGCTGATCGCAGCGCCGTTGAAGCGCGAGAATTGGGTTTGATAGTTGGCGATCGCGAATTGCTCGAACGCCGCCAGCCAATCGTTGCGCAGCGTCTGATCGGCTTCCAACGCGCCGCGATAGCGGCCGAGCACGAAGAGACCGATGCGACGTGTGTCCGCGAATTGTCCCATCAACTGACGGAATTGCTGTTCGCGTTGCGTAGCTGATGCAGCGCCTAAGGCGGCGAGGGCGCGTGCTGCATTGTCGCGAACGAACGTCTCCGCATCTGCGTTACGCGCCGCGTACGCATCGGGCGCAACGGCGAGCGCGCCAAGGCCGATGAGGCCTGACAAGAACGTGGCGCGGGTAACGGGACGGGTGGTCACGACAGTACTCTCCTTTAGTCCTGCATCGAAGTGGGAAGCGCGAGCGCTTCCGTGAAGACTACGGAATTCTCAACCTCTTGGATTTGATCCGCCTGTGGCTGAATTGCTTCAGCGGACGCGCCTCCATTTGGCGTGTTTGTTGCCGGCTCTTCATCTATGTCGTCGAAGTCAGGCGAATCTTCGGCATCTGCGCGTCCGTTTTGGATCGCAGCTTCGCGCGCGACTTCGTAGGTGGCGCGATACGTCAGATAGAGATCGCCGCCTTGTGCTTCCATTGAATCGATCGGGTCGAGCAGCACTTCGCGTTGCGCAACACCGGCGATGACGGTGCGCGCTGCGCGCACGGTGTCGACATCGTCGAAATCCGCCCAGGTGAGAGGATCGAACGCGACGTCGACGATGTCGCCAACGCCATCGCGAACAGTCGTCGGGCCAAGCACCGGTACAAACAGATAGGGGCCAGAAGGCACGCCCCACACGGCAAGCGTTTGGCCGAAATCTTCTTCGTGACGTTCAAGGCCCATGCTTGTCGCTGGATCGAAAATGCCAACGACGCCAATGGTGCTGTTGATCGCGAAGCGGCCAGCAGTCGTGCCGGCGCGATTGACTTCGCCTTGCAGCACGTCGTTCGCGAAAATCACTGGGCCTTTGAGATTACGCAGGAAGTTCAGCACGCCAGTGCGCAGCGGGCGCGGCGTCACCGCGCGATAGCCGCGCGCCACAGGCGCAAGCACCGCGTGATCGACGGTTTGGTGCACGCCGAACAGGCCGCGGTTGAAGCCCTCCCACGGGTCGCCGGTATCGGTAGCCGGCTGCACGCTGGCTTCCGGCGCGGCGTCTTGCGCGGACGCCACCGTTGGGACGGCCAGACAGGCCGCCAAAGTCAGTACAGAAACTAGTCCCCGCATGTCGGACCCCCTTAGGCCCAGCGCAGATAATGCTGGGGTAGGGTTAATCAACTTACCTGTTCCAGGCCTGAACGCTGCGTTTATCGCAACGACCGCTGTGAGAACTGCAACTCTCGGTTTTTTATGAGAAATCTGGCTACGAGGCGCTGAAGTCACACACGCCGGCAATTTATCCACCGCCTTCGGTGCTGGCGCGTGTGGCGTGGGGCTAGTCAGAACCGCATTTCGCATGTCATATAAAGATATGTTTATATCTCCAATCGGCCCTGTGCCGGAGCTGCGCGACGCCGATCGGGTGGTCGCTGCGCTCCGCGCCGCAGGCGAGCAGACGAGGCTGCGGGCGTTGGCGCTGCTCACTGAGGGCGAATTGGCGGTCGGCGAACTTGCGCTCGCTCTTGGGCAGAGCCAGCCGCGTGTGAGCCGGCATCTGAAACTGCTGACTGAGGCAGGGCTCGTGGAGCGCGCGCCCGAAGGCGCTTGGGTGTTTTACCGCTTGCCGCGCGCGCACACGACGGAGCGGCAGTTCGCCGAAGCCGCGCTTGCCATGCTCGACCCGAGCGATCCAATTCTAGCGCGCGATGTAGAGCGCCTGCACGAAATCCGCGCCGCGCGCGACGAAGCGGCGGCGGAGTATTTCGAACGCAACGCCGCTGACTGGGATCGCGTGCGTGCATTGCATCTGCCCGAAGCCGATATCGATAGCGCGATCATGCATGCGGCAGGCGTGGGGCCGTTCGATCTCATGGTCGATGTTGGAGTCGGCCAAGGGCGGATGATCCAGCTCTTCGCGGATCGCGTGCGCCGTGCTGAAGGTTTTGATACCTCGCGGCAAATGTTGGCGATTGCGCGCGCCTCGCTGGATGATCTGAAAGCAAAGGCCGCCGTGCAATTCGGCGATGCGTATGCACCGCCTTTGGAAGCGGGGACGGCAGATTTGGTGACCATCCACCAAGTGCTGCACTTCCTCTCCGATCCCGGTCGCGCGATCGCGGAGGCGGCGCGTCTGCTGAAGCGCGGCGGGCGCTTGCTGATCATCGATTTCGCGCCACATACGCTTGAGTTTTTGCGCGAAGAGCATGCGCATCGCCGGCTTGGCTTTACCGATGCCGAGATCGGCGAGTGGTGCGAAGCGGCTGGGCTCTCGCGACCGAAAACAACGACTTTGGCGCCGAATAAGCGCGAGGCATTGACCGTGAAGATTTGGGCTGGGGCAAGGCCATGAGCGTTGAGCATCTTCAGGATTTGATCGCCGATGCCGCGCCGCGCGGTCGTCAGACGCGCGTGTCGTTCGAATTCTTTCCGCCAAAGTCGGAAAAGCTCGAAGCGGAGCTCTGGAACTCGATCCGCAAGCTTGAGCCGCTAGCGCCGAGCTTCGTGTCGGTTACCTATGGAGCAGGCGGCTCAACGCGCGATCGCACCCACCGCACCGTCGCGCGCATGGTGGCTGAGACCACCTTGAAGCCGGCGGCTCACTTGACGACCGTTGCCGCGAACAAAACAGAAGTTGATGGCGTGCTGCGCGACTATTGGCGCGCGGGCGTGCGCCGCATCGTGGCGCTGCGCGGCGATCCGCCGGGCGGCGTGGGCATGCCTTACCTGCAGCATCCGAATGGCTACGCCAGCGCGACAGAGCTTGTCGAAGCTGCCTCGCGCATCGGCGCGTTCGATATCTCCGTCGCGGTCCATCCGGAGAAGCATCCGTCGAGCCCGACCTTCGAGCACGACATCGATAACTTCAAAAAGAAGCTCGGCGCCGGCGCGTCGCGCGGCATCTCGCAATTCTTCTTCGAGGCTGACATCTTCCTGCGCTTCCGCGATCGCTTGGCCAAGGCGGGCGTGTACGCGCCGATCCTGCCGGGGATCATGCCGGTTACGAACGTGACGAGCTTGCGCAAGATGGTCGAGGCCTGTGGCGCGACGCTGCCGCGTTGGATGATCCGATTGTTCGAAGGCTTAGACGACGACCCTGAAACACGGCGGCTGGTGACGGCGGTGACGACGGCGCAATTGTGCGCGCGTCTGGCCGCGGAAGGGGTGGAGGATTTTCACTTCTACACGCTGAATCGCGCCGACCTTGCCTATTCGATCTGCCGCATTCTGGGCGTTCGCGCTAAGGAGCAAGCGTCATGAACCGCACTGAACGTCTCGCCGCGCTCAACGCCGAACTCGCCAAGCGCATTTTGATCCTCGATGGATCGATGGGCGCCTACCTGCAGGGCTTCGGGCTACAGTCCGAAGATTTTCACGGTGAGCGCTTTGCCGATCATGCAAGCTCACTCAAAGGCAACAACGATCTACTGACGCTGACACGGCCACAGGTCATCACCAAAGTGCATGACGCGTATTTGAGCGCCGGCGCGGACATCATCGAAACCAACACCTTCAGCGCCACGCGCATCAGCCAGGCTGAGTATGCGCTCGAAGCGATCGCATATGAGCTGAACCTTGAAGGCGCACGAGTGGCGCGTGCCGCATGCGACAAGTTCGAGAAAGCCGATGGCAAGCCGCGCGCCGTTGCCGGCGCGCTTGGGCCAACGACGAAATTGCTTTCGATGTCACCGGAAGTAAACGATCCGGGCCGTCGCGATAGCGATTTCGATACCATGGCGTCGAACTACGAAGAACAAACGCTTGGCCTGATTGAAGGCGGTGCCGATCTGCTGCTGATCGAGACCATTACCGACACGCTGAACTGCAAAAGTGCGCTCTGGGGCGCGTGGGAAGCGTTCGATAAAACTGGTATCGAACTGCCGATCTGGATCAGCGGCACGATCACTGATCGTTCGGGCCGCACGCTTTCAGGGCAGACGGTCGAAGCGTTCTACAACTCGCTACGCCATGCCAACCCGTGGGCAATCGGCCTGAACTGCGCGCTGGGTCCTGCAGATATGCGCGCGTTTCTCGCTGACCTCGCGCGCGTCGCGGAATGCGCCGTGAGCGCGTATCCGAACGCCGGTCTGCCGAACGCAATGGGCGCTTACGATGAGACGCCGCATTCCATGGAAGCGCACTACGCCGAATGGGCAAAGGCGGGCTTGCTCAACATCGCCGGCGGTTGCTGCGGCACGACGCCTGACCACATCGGCCACTTGAAGCACGCGATCGAAGGCGTGAAGCCGCGCATGGTTGCTGCGCATGATCCGCGTATGAAGCTGGCCGGTCTCGAACCGTTCACGGCCGCCGCTTGATGGATTGGTTCAGCCCAGAATGGTTGGCGCTGTTTGTCGCGGCGATTGGTGCGGTGATTGCCATCCACTCGCTGCGCGAAGCGACGCGCAACAGCCGTCTGGAGAAGATCGCGGACGTCCTGATGGAGTGCACGCGCCGCTATGGCGATCTCATTGAGCTGCGCCACACGCTAAAGAAGGACGTGCAGTGCGGTGATACGACCGCGCAGTCGGCGTCAAACCGCTATTATCACGCCTATTGGAATTTGCAGTGGGACCAGTGGACGTTCTTCCGTCTTGGCCTGATCCCGCACGAAATCTTCGGTGATTGGTTTTTGGAGCGCCTCGGTGCGCTCTCGCACACCAATGACAGTTTCGGCGGGACGTTTGAGCAGGGGTGGACCGAGATTGGCCGCAGGGCGATGGTCACGTATCCGGATTTCACCGCCTTCGTTGATGCCGTGTGGGCGCTGAAGGACCAACCACCGGCGTCGGCGCGACGCGAGATTGATCGATTGATTTCCGAAGCGTTCAAGGAGGGCCAGCGTTTGCGCATTGGCTTCGTGCGCAAGTCTTTGTCGAGGTCCTCATGAGCGACGTAAACATCTTCGCCAACTTCATCATTGTCGGCGAGCGCACGAACGTCACCGGCTCGGCGAAGTTTCGCAAGCTGATCGAGGCGGATGATTATTCCGGCGCGCTCGTCGTTGCGCGTCAGCAAGTCGAGAGCGGCGCCAACGTGCTCGATGTGAACGTCGACGCGGCCATGATCGATGGTCCTGCGGCCATGACGCGGTTCTTGAATCTGATTGCGTCCGAGCCCGACATCGCGCGCATTCCGCTAATGATCGATAGCTCGAAATGGGCGGTGATCGAGGCCGGCTTGAAGTGCGCGCAGGGCAAGTCGATCGTGAATTCGATCTCGATGAAAGAAGGCGAAGAGGCCTTCCTGCATCACGCCCGCAAAGTCCGCCGTTATGGCGCCGCGGCGGTTGTGATGGCGTTCGACGAGCAGGGACAGGCCGATACGGCGGTGCGGAAGATTGAAATCTGCACGCGCGCCTATCGTCTTTTGGTCGATATCGGCTTCCCACCTGAAGACATCATCTTCGATCCGAACATCTTCGCGGTCGCGACCGGCATCGAAGAGCACGCGGAGTATGCGAAGGCGTTCTTTGAGGCGACGGCTTACATTCGCGCTGAGCTGCCGCACGCGCACGTGTCGGGCGGCGTTTCGAACGTGTCGTTCTCGTTCCGCGGCAACGAGCCGGTGCGCGAGGCGATGCACGCCGTGTTTCTCTATCACGCCATCCGCGCCGGTATGGACATGGGCATCGTCAATGCCGGTTCGCTGACGCTGTACGACGATGTCGAGCCCGAGTTGCGCGAGCGCGTGGAAGACGTGCTGCTGAACCGCCGCGAGGACGCGACGGAGCGTTTGCTTGAGATTGCCGAGCAAGCAAAGGCCGGCGGCAAGAAGCAGGCGACAGAGCGCGATCTTTCCTGGCGCCAAAAACCGGTGAAGGATCGCCTCGCGCACGCGCTCGTGCACGGGATCAACGAGTTCATCGTCGAGGACACTGAAGAAGCGCGCTTGCAAGCTGAGCGGCCGTTGCACGTGATCGAAGGGCCATTGATGGACGGCATGTCCATTGTGGGCGATCTCTTCGGCGCGGGAAAAATGTTCCTGCCGCAAGTGGTGAAGTCGGCGCGTGTGATGAAGCAGGCCGTCGCGCATCTTCTGCCGTTCATGGATGAAGAGAAGGAGCGTCTCGGTCTCGTTGGAAAATCTAACGGCAAGATCGTGATGGCGACCGTGAAAGGCGACGTGCACGATATCGGCAAGAATATCGTCGGCGTCGTGCTGCAGTGTAACGGTTATGAGATTGAAGATCTTGGCGTCATGGTGCCATGCGCGCGCATCTTGGAACGTGCGAGAGAGATCGGTGCAGATGCCATCGGGCTATCGGGCCTGATCACGCCATCGCTCGACGAGATGGTGTTCGTCGCCAGCGAGATGGAGCGGCTGGGCTTGAAGCTGCCGCTGCTGATCGGCGGCGCGACGACCTCGCGCACACACACGGCGGTGAAGATCGCACCGGCGTATTCTGGGCCAATCCTCTACGTGGCCGATGCGTCGAAGGCGGTGCCGGTGGTGCAGAAGCTGCTCGGCGACGGCCGCGATGCGTTAGTGGCGGCGACGCGCAAGGAATACGATGTCGCGCGTGAAGCGTACTTCTCAGGGCAGGATAAGCGTCCGCGCTTGCCGCTCGCCAAAGCACGTGAGCGCGCGCCGAAGCTTGAGTTTGCGCCGGTGAAGCCAAGCTTCTTGGGCGTGCGGTCGTTCGCTGAGTATCCGCTAGAAGAGCTTGTGCCGTTTATCGACTGGACGCCGTTCTTTGCGTCTTGGGATCTGATCGGGCGCTATCCGGCAATTTTGGAAGACGACATCGTCGGCGAAGCGGCGCGCAATCTTTATCGCGATGCAAAGGCGATGCTGGATCAGCTTGTCGCCGAGAAGTGGGTCAAGGCCTCCGGCGTCGTCGGCTTCTGGCCGGCCCATGGCGATGGCGACGACGTCGTTCTGTTCGCCGATGAGAAGCGCAAAGAGGAAATCGCGCGGTTGCACACGCTGCGTCAGCAGATTGATAAGGGCGAAGGCAAAATCAACTTCGCGCTGGCCGATTACATCGCGCCGCAGGGTGACTATGTCGGCGCCTTCGCGGTAACCGCGGGGATCGGTGAAGAGGACGTCTCGATCCGCTTCAAGCGCGCGAATGACGATTACTCCGCCATCTTGGCGCAGGCATTGTGCGATCGCTTGGCCGAAGCGTTCGCTGAAGCGATGCACGCGAAGGTGAGGCGCGAACTATGGGGCTACGCGAAGGGCGAAGCACTGAACGCCGACGACATGATCGCGGAAAAGTATCGCGGCATCCGCCCGGCGCCCGGTTATCCGGCGCAACCTGATCACACCGAAAAGCGCACGATCTTCGATCTGCTCGAAGCAACAACGCGCACCGGCATCGATCTCACGGAGAGCATGGCGATGACGCCGCCGTCTTCGGTTAGCGGTCTCTACTTCGCACATCCGCAAGCGGAGTATTTCGGCACCGGCAAAATCGATCGCGATCAGGTCGAGGACTATGCGCGCCGGAAGGGCTGGGATCTCGCCGTGGCGGAGAAGTGGCTGTCGCCGATCCTGGCGTACGACCCGTTGCTAAAGGCTGCCGGTTAGGGAACTTCGCAGGCCATTCGTCCGGCCTGGGCCCGCAACCGTCGCATCCGGGGTGGCTCCCGTCGCGATCTGGCTGCTAGAACGCGCCGAATCTCTCGGGGACTATCCATGAAACGTCTGATTACGCTTGTCGCCGCAGCGTTGGCGCTTGTCGCCTGCGCGTCGTCGTCCACGCCGCAAAGCGGCGAACTGCGCGTTGCGCCGCTCGCCTACACGATGCGCACGCTGCCGAACGGTCTGCGCGTGTACGCAATGCCGGATCGCGATACCGCGAACGTGTCGGTGCAAGTTTGGTACGACGTCGGCTCGGTGGATGATCCCGCCGGCCGCTCAGGCTTCGCGCACCTCTTCGAACACATCATGTTCAAGTCGACGCGCAACATGCCGGAGCAATTCTTTGACCGGCTGACGGAAGATGTCGGCGGCTACAACAACGCGTCGACCTACGACGACTTCACCAACTATTACGAAGTGGTTCCCGCCAACCATCTGCAGCGCGTGTTGTGGGCGGAAGCTGATCGCATGGGTTCGCTCGTCGTCAACGAAGAGAGCTTCGATTCAGAACGCGACGTTGTGAAGGAAGAGTTGCGCCAGCGCGTGCTCGCTTCGCCGTACGGCCGCTTGTTCTATCTGTTCTTGCCGCAAGTGAACTACGACGTTCACCCGTATGGCCGGCCGGGCATTGGTTCGATCGAAGATCTCGACGCCGCCACTGTTGCGGACGTTCGCGCCTTCCACGCGCAATACTATCGCCCGGACAACGCGATCCTCGTCGTCTCCGGCAATTTCGATCAAGCGCAGCTTGATGCATGGGTCGATCAGTATTTCGGCGACATCTCTCACCCGGATCGCCCGATCCCGCGCGACTACCCGACAGAGCCGGAACGCACGCAGCCGCGCGAATACACGGTCTATGCGCCGAACGTGCCGCTGCCGGCTGTGATGATTTCCTATCCGCAACCGGCTTCGACCGATCCGGATATACCGGTGCTGATGGTCATCGATGGCATTTTGTCGGCCGGCACGAACTCGCGCCTCTACAACTCGCTGGTCTATGAACAGCAGATCGCGGCGCAGGTGTTCACTAATCTGGAAGCCACGCAGGATCCGGGCGCCTATGGCGTGTTCGCGATCATGTC
Organism: Terricaulis sp.; assembly: GCA_040080935.1. GTDB lineage: Bacteria > Pseudomonadota > Alphaproteobacteria > Caulobacterales > Aquidulcibacteraceae > Vitreimonas. The sequence goes on along the minus strand of JBEBHI010000014.1, from coordinate 1,808 downwards.
AGAAGGCCAAACCGCTGAAGCGGGTCAAGCTGCGCTCGCCGCGCAAATCGCGCGTCTGCGCGATGCATCGGTGACGCAGGCTGAACTGGATGAAGCCAAGAACGAGATCGTTACCGCAACACTGCAACAGCGCGAAACCGCGGAAGGTCGCGCCGACGAACTCGCCGACGCTGTGATCCGCTACGGCGACGCCGGCTATGCTGATCGTCTGCTGGCCTCGATCCAATCGACGACGGCGGCCGACATTCAACGCGTCGCGCGCCGTATCTTCAACGAGAACCGCCGCGCGGTTGTGCGCTATCTGCCGGAAGAGCAGGGCCGCACGGGGGACACGATCGCGACCTCGTCGCGCATCCAAGCCCGCACGCTCAATATCCCGGCGTCGGAAATTCCGACGTTCACATTGGCTGCTGAAGGCCAGCGCGAACAACCGCCGGCAGCCAGCACGCCGATCGACGCACGCATTCCTGCAGCGTCGCAACGCACGCTGGCCAACGGCGTCCGCGTCATCGTGGCGCCAAACCGAGCCGTGCCGCTGATCAGCGCCGACTTCCGGATTGCGTCCGGCGGTTCGTCCGATCCGGCAAACCGTGCCGGCCTCGCCGGCTTAACCGGCGATCTGCTGACGCGCGGCACCACCACGCGCAGCGCTGTCGAAATCGCCAGCCAAATTGAATCGCTCGGCGCTTCGATCGGTTCTGGCGCCGGTGTCGATTCTTCGGCCGTCTCGCTGCAAACCCGCAGTGACCGTGCGCAAGAAGCGTTCACCGTCTTCGCGGATGTCGTCCGCAACCCCGCGTTCGCACAAGAAGAACTCGACCGCGCCAAGTCTGAGTCGCTCGACAATCTGCAGGTGGCGCTGAGCCAGCCGGGCAGCATTGGCGGCTTTGCGATGACGCGCGCCATCTACGGCACTGCGCCGTACGGCGCGATCGCATCGCCCACCACCATCGGCGCCATTACGCGCGATGACATGGCCAACTATCACCGCACCTACTGGCGCCCGGACAACGCTGTGCTCGTCATCACGGGCGATGTTTCGGCGGAAGAGGGCTTCGCCCTTGCGGAACGCCATTTCGGCAATTGGGCGCGCCCGACGACGGCGCTGCCAGCGCGTCCGGATGCGACGGCGTACGCGGCGCCATCGCGCACCATCGTTGTCGATCTGCCGGACACCGGCCAAGCCGCAGTCTCGATGGGGCTTCGCGGCGTGTCGCGTACCGACGCGGAATACTTCCCGCTTCTGGTCGCCAACAACGTGCTCGGCGGTGGCTACTCCGCTCGCTTGAATACTGAAATCCGCATTCGTCGCGGTTTGTCGTATGGCGCGAACTCGGGCCTGCAGGCGCGTATGGCGCCTGGCCCGATCGTCGCTTCGGCGCAAACGCGTAACGATGCGGCTGTGCAAGTGTACGAGCTGATGCGTGCTGAAATTCAGCGCATCGCGGCTGAGCCTGTACCGGTTGCTGAGCTCACTGCCCGCAAGGCGGTGCTGATCGGCAGTTTCGGACGTCAGATCGAGACAACGGCTGGCCTCGCCGGTCAAATTTCGACACTCGCGCTTTACGGCTTGCCGCCGGAACGCCTCGGCACCTACGTCGCCGACGTTACGGCTGTGACGCCCGCGCAAGCGCAAGCGGCAGCGCAACGCTACTTCGATGTAAACCGCGCTGACGTGGTGGTGGTGGGCGATGCCCAGCATTTCTACGACGGCCTGAGCCGTTTGCGTCCAAACGCCGAGCGTATTCCGGCTTCAGAACTAAATCTGGACTCTGAATCGCTCCACTGAAACTGGCGGCGGCGTCACC